>JAJFHT010000313.1 GCA_021775495.1 Hyphomicrobiales bacterium
AGAAAGCTGTTATCGGCGTCGGCCATGGCGACAAGAAACAGATCCACATGATGGTCAAGGTGCTGATCCCGAAAGCGGTGTTCGACAGTGAGGATGCGGCCGACGCGCTGGCGATCGCGATCTGCCATGCCCATCATCGGCAGAGCGTGGTGTCGCGGCTTGCCGCGATTGCGCAGTGATAGAGAAGGGCGCTGAATGATCGGCAAGCTGAAGGGAACGATCGACGAGATTGCGGAAGACCATGTCGTGGTCGATGTGCACGGCGTCGGCTATGTCGCCTTTTGTTCGGCCCGCACGCTTGGCAATCTGCCGGAGGCCGGCGTCGCCGTCGAGCTGTTCATCGAGACCTATGTGCGCGAGGATGCGATCCGTCTTTACGGCTTCCGTGGTGCACTGGAACGGGAATGGTTCCGCCTGCTGCAGAGCGTGCAAGGAGTCGGCGCCAAGGTGGCGCTGGCGATCATCGGCACCTTGAGCGCATCGGAACTGGCCAATGCCATTGCGCTGCGCGACATTGCCATGGTCAGTCGGGCGCCCGGCGTCGGCAAGAAGGTTGCCGAGCGCATCGTCACTGAACTGAAGAACAAGGCGCCGGCACTGGCCGGTGATGCCGCCGGGACGATGGGGCTGAAACAGGAACTGGGTGAAGGTGTCGCATCGGCTCCGGTGACCGATGCGGTATCGGCATTGTGCAATCTCGGCTATAGCCGTGAGCAGGCGGCCAATGCCGTCTCGGCTGCGCTCGGCAAGGCCGGTGACGACGCGGATTCTGCATTGCTCATTCGTCTTGGCCTGCAGGAGCTGTCGCGATGAACGAGGCGGACCGGCTGATCGACGCAAGCGAACGCGGCGAAGATGCTGATATGAACCTGCGCCCGGAAGCGCTGGATTCCTTCATCGGCCAGGCAGCGGTGCGGGCCAATCTGAAGGTCTTTGTCGAAGCAGCCAAATCACGCGGCGAGGCACTCGATCACGTGCTTTTTGTCGGCCCGCCCGGTCTTGGAAAAACCACGCTGGCTCAGATCATGGCCAAGGAACTCGGTGTCAATTTCAGAGGCACCTCCGGCCCGGTTATCGCCAAGGCCGGCGACCTGGCCGCATTGCTGACCAATCTGGAAGAGCGCGATGTGCTGTTCATCGACGAGATCCACCGGCTGAGCCCGGCGGTTGAGGAAATTCTCTACCCTGCGATGGAGGACTATCAGCTCGACCTGATCGTCGGCGAAGGGCCGGCGGCGCGGTCGGTCAAAATCGATCTGGCGAAATTCACACTGGTTGCGGCGACAACACGGCTCGGCCTGCTGACGACGCCGTTGCGCGACCGGTTCGGCATACCGGTGCGATTGAATTTTTATACGGTTGAAGAGCTGGAATTGGTCGTCCGCCGCGGTGCCCGAATTCTGCAACTGGCGATCAATGATGAGGGCGCGCTGGAAATTGCCCGGCGCTCACGCGGTACACCACGTATTGCCGGACGGCTGTTGCGGCGGGTGCGCGATTTCGCCCTTGTTGACGGCACCGGCGAGATCACTCGGGCCATCGCCGACGATGCGCTGTCGCGGCTCGAAGTCGACACCATCGGCCTCGACCAGCTCGACCGGCGTTACCTGTCGATGATCGCGGAGAATTTCGGCGGCGGACCGGTGGGGATCGAGACCATCGCCGCTGGGCTATCGGAACCGCGCGATGCGATCGAAGACATTATCGAGCCCTATCTGATCCAGCAGGGTTTCATCCAGCGCACGCCTCGGGGCCGGGTCCTGACCGGCAATGCCTGGAAGCATCTCGGCCTGCCTGCACCTGCCAATCTGGCGCAGGCGCAGATCAATCTGTTCCAGGAGGAGTAGCACGCTCCAACCGCGCCTGCCTTTGGTTTGCCACGGCAAAACAGATGATGCCGGCACTGACTGTCAGCACAGAAGGCCACAGCAGCGGCGATGCGACCTCATTGCCCCAGATACCAGAAAGTACGGCCGCGGTCGGAGGGCTCAGCGCCAGGAATCCTGTTACCTTGGTTGGGCTCAATTTTTTGATTGCATGGAACCAGGTCAGGTGCCCGACGCCGGAAATCATTCCGACCAGCAGAAGCAACCAGACTGTTTGTTGCGACCAGCCCGAGGGCGGCACAGACGATGGGAATGAAACGGAAAGTGCTGCCAATGGTGCAAGTGAAACTGCAAATGCAATCGTACTGATCTTGATAGCACCGTATCGGCGCACATAAGGGCTGTAGAATGTCGAGCAGAGCGCAACGCTGAGGGTCGCTCCAAACGCCGCGGCAATTCCAAGATATGTTTGGTTCGTCGTTTCTGCGAAAAGGGCATCATGGCCAACCAGAACCCCAACCCCGCCAATTGTCAGAACGACGCCAAGTGAGGAAAGCGCTCCCTCGCCTGTCCGGCTCAGGACGCGATTGATCAGCAGATTGAATGCCGGCAGTGTGGCGAAAATCAGCGCGACCCGTGCCGCGCCGGTGTAACTGAGGGCGAGGTTCAGCAGGGTGATCATCAGTCCGATCTGCCCGATGCCGAGCAGCATCACCGGCAAGATATCCTGCTTCGCCAGAGCAGGCGGGCGGCGTATAAGAAGAACCGGCAACAGCAACAGCAGGGCGATACTGTAACGCAGCAAACCGAGCAGTCCGACGCCAATCTCACCGACGATCAACTGGCTCGCAAAAATGGCTGCGCCGACCTGGACGCCGGTGAACAGGCCGGCTGGAACGCCCGAATTCACAGATCGAGCGACCATGTCTGCCCGGTGAGGTCCTGTCCGAACATTCCGTGCGGCTCCTCCTCAATCAGCTGAAAGCCGGCGGCTTCATAAATTCGACGGGCTGACAGCAAAATCGAATTGGTCCAGAGGACCATGCGCTTGTACTTTTTTCGCCTGGCAAAACGAATGCACTCCTCGACAAGTCTGCGTCCCAAGCCCATCCCGCGGGCATCCGCGTCGACATAGAGCATGCGCAGTTTCGCCGTATCCCGGTCCTGACGGACAACAAAAACGCAACCGACAATGTCGCCTTCCATTTCGGCAATCCAGCACCGCTCGCAGCCGGGATCATGGTTCTTCACATAGTCGGCGACGATCCCGCTGACCAATCCCTCGAAACTCCAGTCCCAGCCGAATTCCTGCGCATAAAACGCGCCCTGACGATGGATGACCCAACCGAGGTCGCCGGGTTCGGGGTTGCGCAACAGATAATTTTGCTCCGGCTTCCGGCCGCCGAGCATCCGCTCGATCCGCTGCATGGAACCGACCAGTTGTTTCCGCTCGGTTTCGCTCAGCGGACCGACCAGTGCGCGCACTTCTTCAGCCGAAGCGGCATTCAGTTTTTCATAAAGCCGCACTCCGGCATCGGTCAGACTGAGGATGTTGCGTTTTGCATTTTTGCCGTCGGGCGATTTTTCGATAAGAGCATGCTTTTCGAGGGCGGTGATCATTCGGCTGAGATAGCCGGGATCGACCTGCAGGCTGTCGACCAGATCGGCTGCTGCCAAACCTGTGCCATGGGCAAGTTCGTAGAGGACCCGTACCTGAACAAGCGGAAATTCAGATGACAGCAGACCCTCATTGAGCGCGCCAACGAGTTTTGTATGGAATCGATTGAACCGACGCACCGATTCAATGGTTTCATCCAGTTGCGCTCCAGTCATCGACTTTCCTATTGACTTACTCACTATTAGTGTTGCCTTTGGCAACATATCACGCACGACGCGCTTGGAAAGCGAAATCTGAAATCCTGTTCCGATGCTGTGGAGCAGTTCAGTTGGCGTCAGGCTCAGGCAAGATCACCGGTCGCTTTGTGGGTTTTTCAGGACGCTCTCTAGACAACAATCAGGTCGACCAGCGGGACAACGCTCTCCGCCTTGTCAAGCGTATCCACGGCGGCAATCACAGCATCGCGCCGCGATGGCTCGAACGTCCGGGCAACACAGCGTGAGAACTTCTCCCTCAGCACGTCGTCCGGCATGCCTTTCTTGATCTCTTCCAGCGTCGTCACCTCATGGGCGACAATTGTCTCCCCGCCCGTTGTAGTCGCGGTGATGCGGCAATTGCGCACTTCAGGCGTGGCAGATGAAAACTCCTCGACCACGTCGACTTTCGTCTTGCCGATCAGGCCGAGAATATCGGCGTCGAGAAAACGTTCGTTTTCGAAAGTGTCCGGTGTGATGTCGCCATCGACAAGCGTGCAGGCCACTCCAACCAGCATGGAATGATCGGCTGTCTCGCGGGTGCGCGGCGCCCAAAGTTCCGGGTCCTTGACCGCACCCTCCCAGGCCGATTTGTAGGTTTCGATCCGCAGGGACGCGATATCGGATACTCCGACCTTTTTGCGCAGGCTCTGCGCGGTCATGATCGGCAACTGGCAGGAATCGCGCACCGGCCAGGTTTTGATATTGGTCTGCACCAGCCCCCAGTCCCAGTCGGCCGAACCGTCCGGCAGTGATATCTCGTATTTCTTGCCCTGCAGTGCCTGGTTCCAGACACCGAAAATACCGTCAAACGCCTCGAACGGTCCGGTCATGCCTTCGCCTGCCAGCAGAGCGGCAAAAATACCGTTGCGCGCGCCGTTCGGGCCGGCGCAGCCCTTCCACATGGACAGTTCGCCGGCGCGGGTCTGGTAGGTGCACAGATTGGGAATGACCGCCAGCGACAGGGCATGGGCCAACTGATCCTTGTCGAGGCCGATCAACCGGCCGGTCGCCATCGCCGTCGCCATTGCGCCGGATACCGGCTGGTCCCAGCCCTTGGTGTTGAACGGCATGGAGTCGGTGAACCGGCACATGATTTCATAAGCAACGGCAAGCGCCTCGATAAATTCCCGTCCGGAGCTTGCGTAGGATTCGGCTACGCCGAGAATGCCCGGCAGATAGTCTGAGGGATGATGCGCATCCATGGTGCGCCAGGCATCGTTCAGATCGAGATAACGCACCATGACGCCATTGGCGAAGGCAGCCGCATCCAGCGTTGAGCGGGTTTGAGCGCCCCAGACCCTGGCGCCATGGGCACCGGCGGTCGGTTGCGCCATGCGCCGGGCTATGCGTGCGGGTGGTGCGAGATAAGCGGCCATGGCGACACCGATCGAATCGAGAACCCGCATCTTGGCAGCGCGCACAGCCGCATCGGGCAGGTCCTCAAAACGCAGGGCGGCGGTAAAGTCGACGATCTGACGTTCAAGCGCACCGGTCATTGTATTCTCCCAGAAGTGAATTTTCGCGACATAACGGATTCGGCAAAGGCGGCAGGACCGAACAGGCAATCTCCTGCCGGCGATGGGTCGATGAGTTGCAGACCAAGTGGCAGACCGCCCGGGCCGATCCCGGCTGGAATGGTCATGCAGGCATAATGCAAGAGGGTCCATGGCCGGCAGAACACGGCGCTGCCGGTAAAGTCCAGACCACGCAGTGCTTCCCCATCCGCCGCGGGGCATAGCAGGATCTCATCAGCCGTTATCAGCGATTGCACTGCCATGTGAGCGCGCGCAACGCATGCGTGCGCCTGGCTGATTGCATGATCGGTTGTGTTCTGGCCCTGCTCGATAAAGCCGCGAAGGCTGTCACTGAGCACGTCACGATGACTGCGGTAAATCTCGGCAAATGTCCGGGCGACCTGTGGCGACATGATTGTGCGATGGGCCGCATCGACGTCAAGAAACACATTAGGCGCATCGAGTTCCCGCACCATTGCGCCGGCCTTGCGCAACCGTTCCGCGGCGTCCCGCATGAGGCGGGTATTGACGCCGTTTCGTGCCGCTTCGACAGGCAGGTGGATGACCGCAAATTTCGGATGGGTGACGCCATCGACCTTTCTCGGGCGCGCTTCCATCTCGGATGCAACGGCGGCAATGTCGGCAACGCTTGCCGCATGCAAGCCGATCGTATCGAGTGATGGGGCAAGCAGCCTCAAGCCATCATTCGGCACCGTTCCAAAGGGCGGTTTGTACCCGACGATACCGCAATAGGCAGCCGGTCGGATTGTCGAGCCGCCGGTCTGGGTTGTCAGCGCAACCGGGACTTGGCCGTCGGCGACCGCCGCAGCGGAACCCGAAGACGAACCTCCCGGCGTGTGTTCCAGATTGAGCGGGTTGCGTGTCGGACCCGGCGCCATGAAGGCATATTCCGTCGTCACCGTCTTGCCGAGCACGATGGCACCGGCGTCGATCAGCCGTTGAACAGCAACCGCGTTGTCAGCTGCAATGTGGCCGGCCTCGATCGGCGAATTGCATTCGGTCGGCATGCCGGCGACATCAATGACATCCTTGACCCCAATGGGCAGTCCTTTGAGCGAGCCGTTATCGATATGGCCGCCGGCCCTTTCGACGGCACCGTCCCGATCGAGATGGGCCCATGCCTCGACCTCGGGTTCGCGCCGCGCGATGCGCTCGAAGCAGGAAGAGGTCCAGTTCAGCGGGATTGAAGTTCCGGCGGCGATTTCGGCGAGCCCTGAAACCACTCCGGCGGGTTTTTTTGCGGCCGGACTCATTGCTTTCGCCGCAGGGCGCTGGTTGCCGCCTCGTCGATCCGTGCCGCCCGGGCATCGATCGCCACCTGGTAGATGTCCCGCGCCTCTTCAAGCGAGATGATCTCGTCAAGCCAGTCGGCCAGCACCCGTTGCGGATCGCGTTCGGCCGGATTGCCGTAGCCAGCGCTTGAAGGGCCCATCACCCGCAATACGTCGCCGGCCTTGACCTTCTGGCCGGAGACCTTGGAGTGCCACTCGGCTTCCTGCGAAGTACCCGGATTGAAGGTCAGCCGCGCGCCGACACCATCATGGCCGCCGAAAAGACCGAACGGATGTTCTAGAATACGGTCGCCATTGCAGGAGAAATAGCCGTCGCTGAGGAAGCGCATCTCGCGGACATGGCCGGTGCCGCCGCGAAATTTTCCGGCGCCGGGCGTTTCGGGTCTCAACTCATAGCGCTCGACCCGCAGGGGATAACGCAGTTCGATTTCCTCGCACGGTACATTGCGCGTGTTGGCCATCAGATTGTCGACGGCATCGAGGCCATCCTTGCTGGCCCTGGCGCCATAGCTGCCTTCATTGACTTCGACACAGACCCAGTACTGGTTCTCTTGTGTATTGAAACCTGAATAGGAGACGCTCATGACGGTTGCCGCATTGCCGGCGGTAACGCGTTCGGGAATCACCGGTGCCAGCGCCCGGATGATGCAGTCAATGGCGCGCTGCACCTGCGCCATGCGGGCAAAACAGGCACGTGGAAAACGCGGATTGAAGATCGAACCCAGCGGCGCGGCAACCTTCACCGGACGAAACATGCCTTCGTTCTGCGGCACGAACTCTTCCGTTGTCGCCTGATCCAGAAACAGCGTTCGAATGGCGTAGTAACAAGCGACGTGCAGCGATCCTTCGAACGGAACGTTGAAGCCGGTTTCCACTTCATCGGCCGACCCGTCGAAATCTACGGTAATGCCGTCGCCGAGGACCTTCACCGTAACCGCCACTTTCAGCATGGTGTCCCAATTGCGGCCATCATGATCGAGCCAGCTTTCAGCCGAGTAGTTGCCGTCGGGTATTTTTTCGATCTCGGCACGCAGGCGGCTTTCCGAATAATCCATCCAGTAAAAGGCCCCGCCCATGACGGTCTCGACACTGTAGCGGCCGATGAGTTTTGAAAACCGGTCGCGCCCGACTTCGGTCGCCGCGATCATCGCATCAATGTCCGCGGCATTGTGTTCCGGCGTGCGAACGCTGTCCTGCAGGATTGTCCATACCGCCTCGTTACGCACGCCTTTCTCATAGAGCTTTATGGAATCGTAAATCGTGCCTTCGGCGTAAAGATCGATCAGATCGATGTTGAGGCCCGGCGCGGCAGCACCGGTGTCAACCAAGTGGGCTGTCGCGGCGGCAAAGCCGAGCAGGTGCCCTTCATGGAAGATCGGAATGGCGACCCCCAGATCGGGTGTGTGGGATGCTCCGTGATAGGGATGATTGTGAATGATCACATCGCCTTCATGCACATTGCCGGCAAGCTTGCGCATGAAGCCGCGAATATAAAACGGCAATGAGCCGATATGCATTGGAGAGGTCTCGCTCTCGCACAATTCCCTGCCTTCCAGATCGAACACGCCGCAGCCGATATCTTCGGATTCGCGGATGATGCTGGAGTTCGACATGCGGTAGAGCGTCTGGGCCATTTCGCGGGCGATGGTGTTGAACGCTCCGCCGAGCACCCGCAACGTCACGCGGTCAATCGCGGAGTAGTCCAGCGTATCGGGTGTCAGCGGCCATTGTCTTTCACCAACGGAACTTCCGGTCATGACGGACCCTCCTGTACGGTGATGACG
Source organism: Hyphomicrobiales bacterium (assembly GCA_021775495.1). Lineage (GTDB taxonomy): Bacteria > Pseudomonadota > Alphaproteobacteria > Rhizobiales > Rhizobiaceae > JAJFHT01. The sequence goes on from JAJFHT010000313.1 coordinate 8,313, forward strand.
ATATTGCCGAAGCCGTCGATCTCAGCCGCGAATCCCGGCGGGATTACCGTCGTTGTGTCCATCTGATCGACGATTGCCGGGCCTGACAATCTGTTGCCGGCCAAAAGGAGGCTCCGTTCAAATCGCGGAGTCGGGTGCGCGTTGACGGTGCCCTCCGTGTCGAACAGGCAGGTTTGTATTGCGGTCTGGCTGCCATCATCGGGAACAGCGCCGCCGGTTCCGATCCGCAGCGGTTCAAGTTTCGGAATGGCGCCGACGCCGACCACGCGAAGATTGACCAGTTGGATGTCCTTGTCGGGGAAGTCCCGGCCATAGGCTCTGATGTGCTCCTTGTGGAAGGCCTGACGCAGCCGGTTGATAGCTGAGGCATCCAGCATGCCGGTTGGCACCGGCGTGCGCAGTTCATACCCCTGTCCGCGGTAGCGGCAATCGGCATAACGCAGGAAGCGCATGGCGCCGGAGGCAAACCCATCGTCCCCGAGTTGCGCGGCCAGTTCGCGCTGCATGTGATCCAGCGCCTGATTGATTGTCCCAGAATTCTCATCCGCGACGGTCAGCATGACGGTGCGGCTGAGCTCGTAGGAAACGTCACTGGTCAACAGGCCAAGCGCCGACGTCAGCCCGGGCGCCGGTGGGACGATGATCGTCGGAATGGCGAGCTCGCGGGCAATGTCGCAGGCAAACAGCGGTCCGCCGCCGCCAAAGGCAACAAGCGCGAAATCGCGCGGGTCGAGGCCGCGCCGAACACTATTGACCTCGATCGCCTGAACCATGTTGTGGGTCAGGACACGAATGGCCGACAACGCCACCTCCTCGACCGACTGTTTCAGCCTTGCCGACAGACCGTTTTCGATCGCTGAGCGGGCGAGATCGGCACGCAGCTGCAGTTTGCCACCCAGGAAGCGCGCCGGATCGATCCGGCCGAGTGCGACCATGCAGTCGGTCGCCGTCGGCTCGCTGCCACCGCGGTCGTAGCAGGCAGGACCGGGATCGGCACCGGCGCTACGCGGCCCGACCTGAAACTGTCCACCCGGATCGACATAGGCAATCGAACCACCGCCGGCGCCGATGGCATCGACTTCGGCCATTGGCACCATGGCATGATAGTCGCCTAGGCGGGTATCGAGTATATGTTTGAACTGCACTTCGCCGCCGGGTGCAACGCCGATATCGGCCGAGGTCCCGCCGACATCGAGGGTAATGACATTTTCAAAGCCGGCCGATTTGCCGACCCAGATGCCGCCGAGCAGGCCACCGGCCGGTCCCGACATCAACAGATTGACCGGGCGTTGTGTTGCGGCGTCGAGGGTTGCCGAACCGCCGGAAGACTGCATCAGATGCAGATCGCCGGCCACGCCGTTTTCCTTGAGCGTACCGGAGAGACGCTTCAGATAGGCGGAGGTTTTCGGTCCGACATAGGCATTGAGCGCCGTCGTGGAAAAGCGTTCATATTCGCGGTACTGGGCGACGACATTGTGGCTCATCGAGATAAAGCAGCCCGGCATCTCCTCGGCGATGATTTCGGCGGCGCGCAGTTCATGTTGCGGATTGAGATAGGAGTGCAGGAAGCAGACGGCGACGGCCTCGATACCCTGTTCGACAAAGCGCCGCGCCCGCTGTCGTACCGCGTCCTCGTCCAGCGGCAGCAATACGTCACCCGGCGGAACCATCCGTTCAGGCACACCGGCCCGCCATCGGCGAGGCACCAGCGGGTTGCGTTGCCACGGCAGATCCAGTTGCAGGCTGAACGTCTGCGGCCGCTTGTGCCGCGCAATGTGCAGAACGTCGCGGAAACCTTCGGTCGTGATCAGTCCGGTGCGTGCGCCGTTGTGCTCAAGCGCGATATTGGTGGCGACGGTGGTCCCGTGCATGAAGTAGCTGATCGCCGACGGGCTTTCGCCGGCTTGTGCGCAGAGCTGCAGCAGCCCGTCTATGGCTGCCCGTGACGGATCGGCGGGTGTCGATGGAACCTTGTGGATCGTCAGACCGCCGCCGGCCTCGTCGAACCATACCAGGTCGGTATGGGTTCCGCCGACATCAACACCTATGCGAGCCATGCCTGCCTCATATGCGGGTCAGATCGACAAGATCGGCAATGCGCTCGATCTCGTCCAGATTGTTCAGCGCATCGAACAGGCGTCTCCGGTCCGACTCCGGCAGGAACGGGCGGGTCAGATGCATGAACTTGTTCTCGATTTCCCGATCGTCCGGCCCGCGTTCGATATCCTCGGTCGTCAGTTTGAGATGGGCGACATGTTCCGCACCGTCCCGCGCCGTCGCTTCCAGTCGGCAATTGCGAATGCCTGGCGTCACGGCAGAAAATTCGTCGCTGATTTCGACCTCGATACGGCCGATGAGCTCCAGGATGTCGTCATCGAGGAACCGCGCCTTGTCGAACGATTCCGGGGTCACATCACCGTCGATCAGCCCGACTGATATCGCCACTATCATCGAGTGATCCGCGGTTTCGCGGGTTTTCGGGGCCCAGAGTTCGGGATCGGCAATTGCGCCCTTATGGGCGGATTTATAAGTGACGATCTTCAGTTTTTCGATGTCGCCCGGGCTGACCATGCCGCGCAATGCCTTGGCGGTCGCAACCGGCAATTGGCAGGAATCGCGCACCGGATAGAGCTTGATGTTGGATTGCTGGATGGCGTAGGTGCCGTTGCCGCGCACGAGTTCCGGCAGATCGTGAGGTTTGCCCAGTGTCTGGTTCCACAGGCCGAATATGCCATCAAAGGCCTCATACGGTCCGGTCATGCCTTCGGCAGCGAGGCGAGCGGCAAAAACACCCTGACGGGCGCCATTGGCGGCGGCGGCTCCCTTCCACATGGAGAGCTCGCCGGCACGGGTCTGGTAGGTGCACAAATTGGGAATGACGGCCAGAGCAAGCGCGTCGCGCATGGCGTCACGGCCGAGCCCCATCAACCGGCCGGCGGCCAGTGCGCAAGCCATGGCGCCAGGTACCGGCTGGTCCCAGCCATTGTCGTTGAACGGAACACCGTCGACAAAACGGCTCTGGATTTCATAGGAAATGACCATGCCGAGGATCAGGTCTCTGCCGCTGCCGCCGAGCATTTCGGTGATCGCCAGAATGCCGCCGAGATTGTCGGACGGATGGCTGCCATCGGTGGTGCGGTAGGTGTCGTTGATGTCGAGATAGCGCAGCATGGTGCCGTTGGCGAAAGCCGCCATTTCGGGGGTGGTTTCAATCAGGCTACCCCAGACCCTGGCAGACGGGCCGGCGGCGACCGGTTGCGCCATGTGGCGTGCAATGCGCGATGGCATCGCGCCATAGGCGCCGATTGCGCCGCCAATGGTATCGCCGATCCGCCGTTTGGCCTGGTCAATTGTTTCGGCAGGCAGCTCATCGTAGCTCAGCTCACAGGCGTAATCGACCAGCCTGTTTTCCAGTGCGCTCATTTTTTCAACCATGGTTGCGGTCTTTCCGATTGGATGTGTCGACGGGGTCAGGCATGGGCTGATTCAGGGAACGCGCCGGCATCGGCCAGCTGACCGGCAATGTCACCTGGAACCAGTTGGCGCAGCCAGCCGACATGTTCGATCAGCTGTTTCAGGTCGGGGCTCACGGAGACATTCATGTTCCTCAGCATGTGAACGAGATCCTCCGTCGCGATGTTTCCGGTCGCGGCGGGGGCGAACGGGCAACCGCCGAGCCCGCCGATGGATGAATCCAGGATCGTCGCACCACAGCGCCATCCGGCATAGGCGTTTGCCAGTCCTGTGTTGCGGGTGTTGTGGAAATGAAAACCGATCGGAGTGTCGGCGGTTCTGGCCCGGGTCAGCTCAAACAGGGTTTCCACCTGGGTCGGCACGCCGACGCCGATCGTATCAGCCAGAATGACTTCGTCGGCACCTGCTTCAACCAGTTGGCCGGAAATCCTTGCGACCAGTTCCGGCGCGACCAATCCCTCAAACGGACATCCGAATGCTGCCGCTACCACCCCGGTCAACCGGCGGCCTGACGACTTCACATTGTCGGCGACCCGGCGAAAAACATCGATCGCCTGCTCGATCGACGCGGCCTGATTTCGCTGGCTGAATGTCTCGCTGGCGACCACGACGATTCTGATTTCCTGCAATTTCGTCGCCAGCGCACGTTCGGCGCCGCGCTCATTCATCACCAGCCCGGCAAAGTCGACGCCGGGCGGCCTGTCGATCCCGGCCAGCACATCTTCCGCATCGGCCATTTGAGGCACGCGTTTCGGATTGGCAAAGCTCACCGCTTCAATGCGCGTCACACCGGCACTGCTCAGCCGGTTGATCAGTTCAATGCGCTCGTCGACCGTAAAAAGCCGCTTGAGGTTCTGCAATCCGTCACGCGGACCAACTTCGCATATGTTCATGTGTGCAGGCGTCGGGCTCAAATGATGCCATCGTCCTTCAGCTTGGCGATATCGGCTTCACTATAACCCAATACCGATTGCAGCACGTCCTGATTGTGGGCACCGGGCTCCTCCGGACCGAGCCAGGCGATGTCGCCCGGGGTCTCGGACAGTTTGGGAGCAATGCCGGGAACCGCAAGTTCGCCGAACCGCTTGTCAGGTATGCGCCGGATCATATCGCGGGCAATGAATTGCGGATCCTCGGCGATGTCCTTGATGGAGTTGATCGGACCGCAGACGACACCGTGTTCATCGAGTTTTGCCGTCAGTTCCTTAATGGGAATTTCGCGGGTCCAGTCGGCAATCAGCGCATCGAGTTCGTCGCAATGTTCGCCGCGCGCCAGGTGGGTGTGGAACTTCTTGTCTTTCACCAGCTCCGGCCGGCCCATTGCATCACACAATCTTATGAACATGGTGTCGAGATTTGCGGCGATCACCAGCCAGTTGCCATCCTTTGTCGGGTAGATATTGGACGGTGCGACATTGGCCAGTCCGGTGCCTGACGGTTTGCGCACCACACCGCATTTGTCATATTCGGGCAACGCGCTTTCCAGCATTGAAAAACAGCTCTCGGCAATCGACGCGTCGACCACCTGACCCTTGCCGTTGCCTTCAGTCGCCCGCCAGTACAGCGCCATGATCAACCCCTCGAAGGCAAACAGGGCAGTCAGCGTGTCACCGAGGGAAATGCCGAAACGCGGCGGCGGCTGATCGGGGAATCCGTTAATGTAGCGAATGCCCCCCATCGCCTCTCCGACGCTGGCAAAGCCGGGGCGTTCGGCATAGGGCCCGGTCTGCCCAAATCCCGACACCCTGACGATGATCAGACCGGGATTTATTTCATGCAGTTCCTCCGGTCCAAGACCCCATTTTTCCAGGGTGCCCGGTTTGAAGTTTTCCACCAGCGCGTCGGCTTCCTTCAAAAGCTCGCGGATCAGGTTCTGTCCGGCTTTTTCCCGCAGGTTGACGGTCACTGATTTCTTGTTGCGGGCCAGAACCGGCCACCACAAACCGTGGTCCTTGTATCGATGGTGACCCCATTTGCGCATCGGATCACCGGCGCCGGGGGTTTCAATCTTGATTACATCGGCACCAAAATCGGCCAGTCTCGTGCCGACAAAGGGTCCGGCGAGCAGTTGCCCCATCTCCACCACACGCACGCCGGCAAGCGGACCGCTGGGCTGCTTGTCTGTTTCATTCGATCCGGTCATGAGGCTCTCCTGGTTTTGTCGGCGTCGACATCTGCCAGAAAACCCAGCAACAGTTCTGAAAACCGGCCGCGCATTTCCGATCCGGCAATGACATGCGCGGCGCCTTCCAATGTGTGACCTCTGGCATCGGGAATGGCTTTCTCCAGAGGGCGTGTGAGCCGAGGTCCGTTGACCTGATCCAGCGGGCAGTGAACGATCAAGGTAGGTGCCTTGATCAAATGCAGTCGGTCGGTGGTGTCATGCGTCAGGCAGGCATGAACCAGCCGTTCATGTGCCTTGTAACGTCCGTTCAATTCGCCCCACGGCCCCTGCGGACCGAGGACCCGCTGATGATTGTCAAGATAGAACTGCTCTTCGAATGACATCACGCAGACGAGTTTTTGAAACGCCGCCCAACCCATCTCACGGTGAACATCGCGCAGCATTTCCAACTGATGGGTCATGAAGGCATCGGGTTTGGCCCAGGTGTTCATATTGACCAGACTTCGGACAAGATCCGGCCGGTTGATGGCCAGTTCCTGTCCGATACAGGCGCCCATTCCAACCATGCCGACAATATGAACATTGCTGCGGCCGAGATGATCCAGCAGTCCGGCGACGTCGTCGGCGTAGAGTTTCATCGATGGCGTGACATCCTCATCGTCGCCGGATTCGGCAATGCCCCTATGGTCAAAAATGACCGTGCTGTATCGCTTCGTAATGCCGCGCGGAAGGTGATGATGGCCGCCATGGCAGTAGGTGCCCCATCCGCCCATGCACAGAGCAGGCGGCCCCTCGCCATGTATTTCGTAGTACATGTCATGGCCGTTGATATGTGCGATTGACACTTATGACTTCCTTCCGTGCAGCAAATTGCGCAACTTCATTCCATTTACTGGTTGATATCAAAACAGATGGCCGCGGGCGGCAACGCCGCCGTCAACCGTGATGATCGTCCCGGAGACATAACTTGCGCGATCAGAGGCGGCGAAAACAATGGCATCGGCGGTCTCGGCCGGATCAGCCGGGCGGCCGAAAGGTAGTGGGGCAACAAGCTCGCGCCAGCGTCCGGCTTCGCCCGTCCGGTCGGCTGATTTGCGTTGCATCAGTGCGACAAGCCGTTCGGTCTCGGTCGGACCCGGATTGATGCCGACAACACGCACACCGAATTCCGGGCTGGCGGCACCGAGCGCGCGGGTGAACCCCATCAGCCCGGTATTGGTGATAGTGGCAATAATGATTTCGGGGTCGGGGCGCTCTCCGCAATTGCCGATGACGTTGATGATGACACCGGAGCGCCGCTGCTTCATGTTCAAATAGATTTCGCGTGTCAGTGTCGCCGTGGCGATCAGTTTGAGTTCAAAGCCCTCGCGCCAGTCCGCGTAGCCGACGGCCTCGATTGGACCGGTCGGCGTTGCGCCGGCGTTGTTGATCAGAATATCGGCATCGCCGCACCGTGCGGCCAGATCAATGACCGAGGCATTGTCGAGCAGATCGCAGGCATGAATTTCGACCTTGATGCCAAACTCGGCAATCAGCGAGGTTCTCGCAGCTTCAAGCCGCTGCTTGGACCGAGCCGACAGAAAGAGCTCACATTTTTCAGCGGCAAATCCACGCGCCGCCGCCAGGCCAATTCCCCGCGAACCGCCGGTGATGAGCACACGTTTTCCTTCAAGTCCGAGTTCCATATCATTTCCACGCAGCCGCTCTGCGTGACCTCATGTTTCGCGCCGCCCCACGGCAATCGTACACAATAATAATTGTAGTGCAATTGGTGATAGCTGTGATCCAGAGAGCTTTGCGAGAGGGGAAGCCTTTTACGATACAGCAGCGACATAAGACTTTTCAAAAAGTATTTATATTACAACATGTTAAAAGAATTGGCAAAAAATATCTCTACCGCGATGAATTGAGTGATCAGCAAATTGAGGTTGCTTTTGCCGATCTGTCTCGATAATTCCGAAGCTGTAATTGTATACGAAATCATAGATTGTTCGTTTCGGAACGGGCAATCGACTTTTGGCATGAGACACCCGATAATCCAGAGAAGGCATGACAATGAACGAATCAAACGCTGATCCGATTGCCGATGGGCGCGCCGTTTTTGATGCTGCCATTGGCGGCGGTGTGTCGATATTCAAAACCGATGTCGGTTACGCCATCGTCGGTCATACGGAACCGGCGATTTCTCGCATCTATGAAGCCAAAGCGCGCAGTTTCTCAAAACCCTGCGGATGTTTCGGCAGTTGGGAGATGTTCAACGAAGTCATCGACATCGATAACAGGGCGCGTGATTTCGTTCGCGCGGTGATTCTCGATCATGATCTGCCGCTGTCGATTGTCGCGCCGTTTCATGCCGGCCATCCGGTGTTCGCCGGGGCTGCCGAGTTCGTGCTTCGCAACGCCACAAAGGCCGGCACCGTCGATCTGCTGATGAATGCCGGCGACACACACAGGGAAATTGCCCGCCTGGCCCTTGAGCATGGGAAAGGAATATTCGGTTCCTCGGCCAATCGGTCGCTTGGTGGCAGCAAGTACAGGTTCACGGATATCGAGCCGGAAGTAGCAAACTCTGTTGACCTTGCACTTGACCGCGGAGATACGAAATACTCAAATCCAAAGGGATTCGGATCGAGTATCATCGATCTTGCGACGTTTCGTCCGTTTCGAATTGGGATTTGTTTTGAGCAAATTCAGGATATTGCGAGAAATGAATTCAATATAGAGATTCCTCCTGATGTTATCGTCAGCTAGCAGAGCCATGGAATTATGAAGACGTCGGCAGAACAGGCATATGAGTTTATACGGACCGAGATTCTGGCTTCGCGTTTTCCCAGCGGCTCGCGGCTTCCCGAAGAGAAGATTGCCGCTCAGCTCGATATCTCCCGTACTCCCGTTCGAGACGCCCTTCGCCGGTTGCATTCGGATGGGCTGATCGACCTGACTGCCAATTCCGGTGCGCGGGTTGCCAGTTGGTCCGCTGTCGAACTGATGGAGATGTCGGAGTTGAGGGCTCTGCTGGAATCCTTTGCCGTCGGGCTGGCCGCGCGAAAGATCAATGCTGGAGAGCTTGCTAACCTGGTGCAGCTCTGCGATGAAATGGAAGCCGCTCTGAGTGTCGACAAAGTCGATCTGGACGTCATCAGCGCCAATAATGTGACGTTTCATCGTTCCGTCGCGAATGCGGCCGGCAACAGCCGTTTGACCGCCAATCTGGAATCGCTTTGGACCTTTCCGCTGATGGTACGCAAATTCGCATTGTTCGGAGATGACCGGCTGAAGCGTAGCCTCGATCATCATCGCGAAATCACCACCGCACTGCATGCGGGCGATCCGCAATGGGCCGAGGCGATCATGCGAACCCACATATTGGCGGCCCGGGCCTATGACGCGGCACTGGTGTCAGACCCGCAATTGTCGGAAAATGGCCAGTCGCAGATCGCCTCGTGATCACACGGGCTTTCTACCGATCGGTTTGCGTGCTGTAATCCCTTCATGCGCCAGCCGGTCTTTTGCGGACCGGCGCCGGGACTGGGGATTGTGCGAATGGTGTCCGAGGATCTTGCGAAAAGCGGCAGGGACGCCGTGCTGGATGCGACCGGGAAGAGTTTCGAATACTCGATTCCGGTTGTCATCATCGGCGCCGGTGCGTGTGGCTGCACTGCGGCGCTTGCGGCACACAATGAAGGCGCGGGGGTTCTGGTCATTGAGCGCGATGCGATGCCGCGGGGCAACACCGCACTTTCGGGCGGCCAGATTCCTGCCGGCGGGACGCAACTGCAGAGCGCGGCCGGAATCGACGATGCACCTGAGATCCTGGCAGCGGATCTGATTGCCAAAGCCAAATCGCAATGTGATGTGGAACAGGCGCGCCAAATCGCGAAAGAGGCGGCCCGGACGGTCGACTGGCTGGTAAGCCATCATGGCTTGCCGCTCTCCTGCATCTCGAACTTTGTTTATCCCGGTCATTCGCGGCCGCACATGCATGCAACGCCTGGCCGTTTTGGTGCGGAATTGCTGGATGGTCTGCTGGCCGCCGTTCAGGCGGCCGGGATCGATTTGCTCTGTTCGGCACAGGCGACGCATCTTTTTGCGCAATCGGATGGCCGGATCGCCGGCGTGCGGGTTTGCAGACCCGACGGAAGCATCGAGGATATTGGTTGCGAGGCGTTGATTCTTGCCTGCAACGGCTACGGCGCGAACACTGGTCTGCTGCGCGAATTCATTCCAGACATGGCCGATGCCGCCTATCTCGGCCACGCAGGCAACCAGGGCGATGCGCTGCTCTGGGGAGCCGGACTGGGTGCGTCGGTCATGGACCTCGGCGCCTTTCAGGGGCACGGCGCAGTGTGCACGCCGCACATGGTGCAGATCGGCTGGCCGGTTTTCACCGAGGGCGGGTTCCAGGTGAACGCCTCAGGTCAACGGTTCTCCAACGAAAATGCAGGCTATTCGGAACAGGCGCGCAAGGTGCTGGCGCAACCGGACGGCATTGCCTTTGCGATCTGGGATGAAAGATGTGATGCCGTGGCACGGCAGATGCATTCTCATGGTGTTGCCGCCGAACTCGGAGCCATCAGAACATGCGCAACGGCTGCAGAGCTTGCCGGTTTTGTCGGTTGCCAGGATCGTGTGCTGAACAAGACGCTGCTGGATGTGGAAGCAATGAGCCGGGGCGAGGCAAACTGTCCCTGGGGCCGGGATTTCGCCGCAAAGGCGGCACTTGCACCGCCGTATTACTGCGCCAAAATTACCGGTGCGCTGTTTCATACCCAGGGCGGCCTTGAGGTCGACGCAAACGGGCGCGTGCTGGGAGAAAGCGGACAGCCATTGCCCAACCTGTTCGCCGGTGGTGGTGCCGCCCGCGGTCTTTCCGGTCCGGCTGACTGGGGCTATCTTTCCGGGTCAGGTCTCATGATGGCAGTGAATCTTGGGCGCTTGTCAGGCCGGACCGCGGCCGGACTGGTAGCGGGATCATCAGACAAATAGTATCCAAAAGCTGGTCTACATCTATTCCATTTGACGTGCTGAAACACAGATTGTCGGGAATTTTATGACGGCAGAATGCCAAAACGCGTTCGATTGTATACAATTTCGAATGCATGGTCTGCAAATTGACGCGTTTTCTATTGTGCAATTGGTCCGTGCTTGTTAGCCTCGCAAAGGCGGCAGGAACAGACAAAGGCAACAGCCGGTCAAATGGGAGAATGCGCAATGAACACCAAAATCAAACGACGTGATCTGCTCAAAACATCAGCAGCGGCAGCGGCGGTAGTGAGCTTTCCGTCCGTGCTGCGCGCACAGGACGTGGTTTTCAAGAAGCCCATCGTAGCGGCACTGAATGCGCCGGATGGCAATCCGACAAATTTGTCCGTTGCCCGCATTCCGGAGATCATGAAGGAAAAATTCAAGCTTGATCTCAACCTTCAGATCTTTCCGCCGAATTCACTCGGCAACGACATCAATGTTCTGGAATCGGTTCAGAACGGGTTTGTTGACATTTCGAGCAACGCGACGGCTCAGTTTGCCTCCTTCAACGACAGTTTCAGTTTTGCCGACCTGCCTTATGCAATTCCCGATTGGGACACCGGCCTGAAACTGTTCAAATCGGATCTGTGGAAAGAGCAGACGGCCAAATTCGAGGCTGCCGTTCCGTCCCTCAAGGTTCTGCCGCCAGTTGGCGCCGGTGGCTTCCGCATGCTGTGGAACAATGATCGGGTGCTGAAGACTCCGGATGACGTCGAAGGCCTCAAGTTCCGTTCGACACGCTCGCCTATCGGCCAGGCGCTGTTCAAGGCGTGGAACGGCAATCCGACACCAGTGCCGTTTTTCGAAACCCAGGAGGCGATCAAGAACGGCGTTGTTGACGGCTTCCACGTTCAGCCGATCTGGACCTATGTGTTCAAGTTTCAGGAAGTGCTGAAGCATGCGACCAAGGTTGATGCCGTGTTCGCCATCCAGTTCCAGGTGATGAACGCCAATACCTGGAAAGCGATGCCGAAGGAATTCCAGGATGCGTTCTGGGCTTCCGCGGAACAGGCCGCAGATGAGGCCAATGCGCTTGACCGCAAGCTGGAGGCCGACTTTACTCAGAAGCTGATCGAGGCCGGCATGGAAATCTACACGCCGAACGCGGATGAGAAAGCCAAGTGGCAGGCTGCCGGCGAGGGGCTCTGGGACGAACTCGGCGCCAATATAGACAAGTCCGTCATCGACAAATTGCTGGCCCTGCGAAGCTAGGGCTTGAAATGACTTCTGCGGCCCGATCTGATTCATTGGATCGGGCCCAGAATTGCCGATGATACGGAACGTCAAGTCATGCAATATTTTACCCGTTTCGTAGACCTGATCGACAGACTGGCAAAAATTGCGTCCATCGCTGCTGTCCTGATCGTGCTGTCGGTGATGACCGCTCAGGTGTTTTTCCGCTACGTCTTGAACAGTTCCCTGCACTGGTCCGAAGAATTGTCGATCTGGACGATGATCTGGATGGTTTTCATCGGCTCGGTCGTGGTCATGCGGAACTGGGAGCATGTTTTCATTCCGACGGTGATCCTGATGCTGCCGCAACGACTGCAGCCGCTGGTGATAATCGTATCCAAGATTGCCGTTTTGGTGTTCCTGACGGTGCTTCTGGTCTACGGGATCGGTGTATTCAACGGCACAGCCAATGCGTTCTCCTTCAATGTCGGTGTTTCGACCAAATGGGCAAAACTGTCGATTCCGGTCGGCGCCGCATTGATGATGCTGGTGGTGATTGCGCAAATTCTTGAGGATGTTCGCCATTATCTGGCGGGTGATCGGGCCTTTTTCGCGAACTATGGCAAGCATGATCTGTAACATGATCATAGCGCTTCGCGTCATCTCCTCTGCAACCAGACCGGCATAGCTGACAATGGATCTGGTCATTCCATACCTGTTCGGGCCGTTTCTTGTCTTTCTGGTGATGGGCGTGCCCATTGCGTTCAGTCTTGGCCTGGCCTCAACATTTTTCCTGTTCTTTTCCGGTACCCGGATTCCGCCGCTGATCCTCGTCACGCAAATGTATGGCGGTATCGATTCCTTCGCGCTGCTGGCATTGCCGATGTTTGTTCTGACCGGCGAACTGCTGAACCGGCTGGACCTGACGGAACGGTTGATCGAAGTGGCGCGGCTGCTGGTCGGCTGGATCAAGGGCGGATTGGCCCATGTCAATGTGGTGACCAGCATGTTCTTTGCCGGCATCTCCGGATCGGTGCTTGCCGATGCCGCGTCGATCGGCCCCATACTCATCCCGGCAATGGTGCGTGAGCGCTATCCTGCCGCATTTTCAGCGGCGGTGACGGCTTCCAGCGCTGTGATCGGTGCAATCATTCCACCCAGTATCCCGCTGATCATCGTCGGCGGATCATTGCAAATTTCCATCGGCGGCCTGTTTGCCGCCGGCCTGATCCCCGGCCTGCTGGTCGGGCTGATGCTGATGATCACGTCGTTCCTGTTCGCAATGTTCCGCGGCTACGGCGAGGTGCATCGGTTCGAAGGCGTGGTGCCGATCGCGCGCGGAACCATCAAAGCGCTGCCGGTGCTGATGATCCCGGCGCTGATCCTTTATGGCATCCTCGGTGGCATCATGACGCCGACCGAAGCCGGTGCGATTGCGGCGCTTTACTCCATCATACTCGGCGCCATTTACGGGGTGCTCGAAAAGTCCTTTGACATCGTGAAATTCAGGGACGCGCTGATCTCAACGGCGCGGGTGACCGGCTCATCGCTGATCATCGTCGGAGCGGCCATCGTGTTTGGTCAAATCCTCATATTTCATCAATTTCCGCAAGAGCTGCTGTCGGTGCTTCTGGCGATCACCGATAACAAGGTCATATTGTTTCTGATCATTGTCGCGTTTTTCCTGTTTGTCGGCACATTCATGGATGCCATTGCCAACATGATCATTCTCGGACCGCTGTTGATGCCGATAGCGCTCGAGGGGCTGGGAATGCATCCGATCCAGTACGGCATGTTCCTGATGGTCGGACTGCTTCTCGGTGTCATAACGCCGCCTCTCGGCATCGTTCTCTTCATCGTCGCCCCGATCGCAAAAGTTTCGCTTGAAAGCGTGTCTCTGGCGGTGATTCCATTCCTGCTGGCCGAACTGGTGGTGCTCGCGCTGATCGCCTTCGTTCCCGATGTCACGCTGGCCATTCCGCGCTTGTCCGGCCTGGTACCCTGAGCGGAAATGGCAAACCCAGGAGCAATGTTTGAAAACCAGCTTTCCGGATTCCGAATTCGGGAAGACGCCGATCAGCGTCTCGAGGCATTGTTGCAAAAGGTGCGATATGATCTGGATTGCCTGGACTATCCCAATCTGGACTGGCTGCCGCAGCAGCAGCATGAATCGGGGGCGCATGTGCATGACGTGGTCATCGTTGGCGCCGGTCAGGGCGGATTGTCCGCCGGACTGGCATTGTGGCGTGAACGGGTTCGCAATGTCGTCATCATCGACAAGGCTCCGGCCGAACGGGAAGGGCCGTGGATCAATTTCGCCCGGATGCGCACCCTTCGCACACCGAAATATCTGACCGGCCCGGATCTCGGCATTCCCGACCTGACTTTTCGTTCCTGGTATAATGCGCGGTTTGATGATCCCGCATGGGATGCGATGCAGCGCATCCCGCGGACAATGTGGATGGACTATCTGAACTGGTTCCGACAAGCAGTCGACGTGCCGATCTGGAATGATACGGTTGTCGAGACAATCGAGGAGGTTGGTCCGGATATTCTGCGGGTTGTGTGCCGCCGGGCGAACGGCACCATCGTTCTGCTGACGCGCAAGGTTGTAATGGCCAACGGATTGGAGGGCTCCGGGCAATGGCAATTGCCGGAGAATCTGGTCGCCGATCTGCCGAAGGATCGTTACGCTCACACCTCCGAGCCGACTGATTTTTCGAAATTCGGCGCCCGTCGGATTGCCGTACTTGGAATTGGCGCTTCGTCGGCAGACGCGGCGGCCGAGGCGTTGGAGGCGGGTGCTGAACAGGTCGAGCTGTTTTACCGCCGGACCAAACCGGCGTCCGGGGAGCGTCGTCGATGGATCGAGAACAATGGATTTCTGCGCCATTTCGCAGAGCTTGACGATGCACGTCGCTGGCGGGCGATCCGAACTCACCTGCTCGCAGGGACACCGGCACCGGCCTGGAGCATGGACCGTATCAACCAGCACAGCAATGTTGCGTTCCACCCGGGCGAAGGCTGGACGGCGACCAAAATGTCACCGGGCGGGGTCGAGGTGACCACCGCGAAGGGCGACTATGTCTTTGACATGCTGCTTTTCGGCACCGGAATTGTCGTCGATCTCGATCTGAGGCCGGAGCTGGCTTCGTTTCACGGCAAGATTGCGACCTGGGGTGACCGCTATACGCCTCCTGCCGGTGCGGAATGTTCGCCATTGGCCAAATATCCCTATCTCGGCCGGGGGGCGCAATTGACCGAGAAAGAGCCGGGTGCAGCGCCAGCTCTGAGGAACATCCATATTTTCAACTGGGGCGCCACCGCGAGTATGGGGATCTCATCCTCATCGATAACCGGAATGAAATTCGGCCTGAACCATCTGATTACCGGCATCACCGGTGACTTCTATCGGCAATTGGCCGACAGCCATATCGCATCTTATCCCAATTAACCGGTTTTACTGCAGTGCCTTGATCAATGGTAGGACAGCTCCAGGAAGTGGTTCGCCGCCATGACCTTCAACAAGTCCGAACGCCCCGCCATAGGACCACAGCGACCAGGCAAATCCGTGGTTTTCGATGACATCGACCATGTCGTTGATGTAGGCCGCGCGCCATTTGGCCGGCATGGTGAAATCCGATCCGTATTCCTGGTGGATCATGCCGAATTCACCGAGAAAGATGCTGCCGGGATCAATGCCGTGTTTTCGGGCCCAGTCTGAAACCAGCCGAAGCGGTGCGGAAATTGTCGCCGTCAATTTATCCGGCGTATCGATGGTGCCAAACAGTTCATCAAGATAGGAGGTCAAGCCGCTGCGACGGTGTAGCGGCGCGTCCTTGCGGATGTTCTGCCGTATCTGCACGAGAACGCTCGCCTGCTCTGACTTCGAGGCAGCATGGGGCGGGTAGGGTATACCGCGCACGTGTCGAATGAAATCGCCGGCCCATGTCGCGCCCTGATGGGTGAGCAGGAATGGATCGTAGCTGTGAAACGTCCAGATGATGTTGTTGTCGGGGATGGAGCGCGGATCAATGGCGGCCAGCGCCTCGGCTCCCGACCAGCAGCCGCCGGACAATACCAAAGTCAGGCGGGTTGCCGAAGAACGAGCGGCGGCGAAGAGGCGTTTCAGCATGCCCGGCCAGCGCGGCGCATCGGCATCATCGCAATCCGTGATCGGCTCGTTCATCAGTTCGAATGCGACTTCAGACGGATCCTCGCGTGACAGCAACCGTCCGAATTCGCGAACGACATTCAGATAGTGTTCAAACAGCTGCGGGTCGTCCATGACCTCATTCGTCCCGACCAGCCGGTTGGGGCCCGCTGGCAGCAGATGCAGGTCGACGACGGCTTTCAGTCCGGCATCATTGACCAGCTGTACCGATTGCAGCACCGAAGCGCGTAGGTCCTGGCGAAGCCCGATGGTTTTTTCGGACAGAAATACAGACGGATCGACCGGAATGCGGACAAAATCAAAACCGGATTTCTTCAGGCTGGAAAGATTTTCTTTCGTGACACTGCGCCGCCATTCGGGAAATGGCAGCAAGACGTCCGGTTCACCCCAGCGGGATTCATCCGGCCAGCTGTTCCAGATATCGAGCGAAATACCGCGGCGCATGGAGAATTCCGGCGCGGCCGTCGCCGCCGTGGTGAGCCCGATCAGGGCCAGCACGACCAGACAGTTCTTGATCGTCGAATGCAATGATGTCATGCGGAAACCTGAATTCATGGCCGGCGACGGTAAAATGTCAGCCGGTCGACGATAAGGGAAGCGTGATGGCAGTTCATGGTGAATCGGATGTCGAGGTGAGTGTTCCCATTTCCGGCAGCTTGACCGAATGGGGCCATAGTCTGCAGGCACGGGTGTATTTCGCCGATACCGACTTTTCCGGTGTCGTCTACCATGCCAGGTATCTGGAGTTCCTCGAGCGTGGCCGCTCGGATTATCTGCGTTTGGCCGGTATCCATCATGCCGAACTCGACGACGGAAAGATGGGTAAACGGCTGGCCTGGGTGGTGCGGCGCATGGAGATTGATTTTCGTGCGCCCGCCCGGATCGACGATATTCTGACAGTGGAAACCTGGACGGCCCGGATTTCCGGAGTACGCATCTTCATGGCGCAGAAAATCCTGCGCAACGATGTCGAACTGATCAGGGCACAGGTGGAAGCGGCGGTCATTGACGAGCGCGGACGCCCCCAGCGTTTCCCGGCTGAGTGGATCGAAAGTTTCAAGCCATCTGACCGCAGCGGTTGAGCGGACTTCACCAGCCAGATTGGCTCTAACCCATCGTTAACCTTAACGGGTCATGAATATTGCCGGTGAATCGGGCGTCGGAATCCGCGCCTTCGTTTCACCAAGATTTACTCGGAAAAGGCCGCTCTGGCTTGGTTCGGGCGCCTGCCCCGTGATTGATCGGCATATGATGGGGCGGCTTTTTCAAGATGCCCGCGATCGAGCGGTTTTCGAATTTGAGGACTGATTGGAAATGGAACAGATTGCTTTGGCGGCACCTGGAAGCGAACTTTCGATCTGGGCGCTTTTCTGGCAGGCGGGTTGGATTGTCAAATCCGTGATGATCGGCCTTTTGCTGGCCTCGGTGTGGACCTGGGCGATTGTCGTCGACAAGATGGTCGCTTATGCGCGCATGCGGCGAACGCTCAACAAATTCGAACAGGTATTCTGGTCGGGCCAGTCGCTGGAGGAGCTCTACCGCAGTCTTTCGGAACGCAAGACGTCCGGCATGGGCACGATCTTCGTTGCCGCAATGCGCGAATGGAAAAAATCCTTCGAAAAAGGCGCAAACTCCCAGCTCGCGCTGCAGACGCGGATCGACAAGGCCATGGATCTGGCGCTCGGCCGGGAGATGGAACGGCTTGAGGGACGGTTGGGCTTCTTGGCGACGATCGGTTCGGCGGCGCCGTTTATCGGCCTGTTTGGAACGGTCATCGG
Organism: Hyphomicrobiales bacterium; assembly: GCA_021775495.1. Lineage (GTDB taxonomy): Bacteria > Pseudomonadota > Alphaproteobacteria > Rhizobiales > Rhizobiaceae > JAJFHT01. Next base: position 26,062 of record JAJFHT010000313.1, read on the forward strand.
CATCATGACCTCGTTCCAGGCGATCGCCGGGTCGAAATCAACCAATCTGGCGGTTGTCGCGCCGGGCATTGCCGAGGCCTTGCTGGCAACGGCGATTGGACTGCTCGCCGCCATTCCGGCGGTCGTCGCCTACAACAAACTGTCCTCTGATGCAGGCAAGCTCAGCGCCCGGATGGAGGGATTTGCAGATGAATTTTCCGCCATACTCTCGCGCCAAATCGATGAAAAGCTCGGCAGCAGGGCTTGAGGAGCAGCGACCATGGCAATGTCGACGGGAACCGCAGCACGTAATAGACATGGGTACAGGCGCCGGGGGCGCAAGCATGGCCTGATCTCGGAAATCAACGTGACGCCCTTTGTCGATGTCATGCTGGTGCTGTTGATCATTTTCATGATTGCCGCGCCGCTGTTGACGGTCGGTGTTCCGATCGACCTTCCCGAAACCAAGGCAAGGGCGCTCAATTCGGAAACTCAGCCGATCACCGTTTCGATCAACGAGAAGGGCCAGGTTTTCCTCCAGGAGACCGAAATACCGATCAACGAGGTCGTTCCCAAATTGGAAGCCATCGCGCAGGCCGGTTATGAGGAGCGCATTTATGTTCGTGGTGACCGGTCGGCGGACTACGGTACGGTGATGCGGGTGATGGCCCGTGTGTCTGCGGCCGGATTTCGCAACCTCGGTCTTGTGACGCTTCAGGAACAGGAAAACTGAGGCGGATTGTGCGGGTATGAAAGCAGGCCTGACCACATCGCTGCTCGCCCATGCGGCGTTTCTCGGCATCGGATTGTTCACCGTGGCGCCGCCGCGGGCGTTCGACGTCGATGATGTGGAATCATTCCCGGTCGATATCATCCCGATCGAATCGATAACCCAGGTCCAGGAGGGTGATCGCGAGGCGCCGGAGGTTGAAACACCATCGCCGAAACCGACCCGGCGCGTCCAACCGGTCGAGAACGCGTTGAAGACCGGAGACAATGATCAGGATCTGGAAAACCCGCCAACGCCTGAATTGCAGCCCAAACCGGTCGAAACCGCTGTGGCGCCGAAAGCGATCGAGGAGCCGGCTCCCGAGCCCGACGTGAAACCCGAGCCGCAGCCGGAGCCCGAAAAAACACCGGATCCGGTTGCCGATACCATTGCCGAGCAGGAACCGGATCCGGAAAGCGCCGAACTGCCTGAAGATGTTCCGGTTCCGACGCCACGGCCGAAAACTCCGCCGCCGCAGACCGCCAAAACGCCAAAAACAGAACAGGCGGATCAGAAGACCGATCAGGTTGCCGCTCTGTTGAATAAGGAAAAGGCAGCTGGCGGTGGAGCAAAACGCGCCACGAAGCAGGCCTCGCTCGGCGGCGAACGGACCACCAAGGGGTCGAAACTGACCCAAAGTGAAATGGATGCGCTACGCGGCCAGATCCAGCGGTGCTGGAACGTACCGGCGGGTGTTTCGAACGCGGAAGACCTGAAAATCTCGATCAAGATGCGGCTGGACAAGTCCGGCGCGATCGAGGGCCGGCCGGAAGTCGTCTCCGGTGGCGGCGGAACGGGAATTAGCCGGATTGCCGCAGAATCGGCTCGCCGTGCCGTGTTGCGTTGCGCCCCTTTCAATCTGCCCGCGGCGAAATACGACGCCTGGGCGGATGTCATTGTACATTTTGACCCCAGTGACATGTTTTGACCATTGGCGGTAAAAAAGCCATGAACGCCAGGATGAGGAATAGATGAACGTGCTTTCCAGGTTTCTGATTGCTTTTGCAGTCTTTGTCACCGGCCTGACCGGCGTCGCCGTCCTGCCGGCACGTGCACTGGTCGAGATCGACATCAACAAGGGAAATATCGAGCCGCTGCCGATCGCGGTCACCGATTTTCTCTCCGGTGGGCAGATCGGCACCGATATTTCCAGTGTCGTCGCGGCGGATCTCCGGCGGTCGGGGCTGTTCGCGCCAGTCGACAAGGCAGCCTTTATCGAAAAGATTTCCAACCCTGATGCAGCGCCGCGATTTGAAGACTGGAAAGTCATCAATGCACAGACGCTGGTGACCGGCCGTGTCAGCCAGGAGCCTGATGGACGGCTGAAAGCTGAATTCCGTCTGTGGGACACATTCGCCGGCCAGCAGCTGGCGGGACAGCAGTTTTTTGCCAATCGCGCCAATTGGCGGCGTGTCGCCCACATCATCGCCGATGCCATCTATGAGCGGCTGACCGGCGAAAAGGGCTATTTCGATACCCGCATCGTTTTCATCGACGAATCGGGTGCGCGCGGCCAGACGACAAAACGGCTTGCGATCATGGATCAGGATGGCGCCAATGTCCGTTATCTGACCAATGGCGAGGATCTAGTGCTTACGCCGCGCTTCTCGCCGAGCCGGCAGGAAATCACCTATATGTCCTATGTCGGCAAGGAGCCGCCACGGGTCTATCTGCTGCAACTTGAAACCGGGCAGCGCGAGCTGGTCAGCAATTTTCCCGGCATGACCTTCGCGCCACGGTTTTCGCCGGACGGTCAGAAGGTCATCATGAGTTTTGTGCGTGATGACGGCGATACCAATATCTATACGATGGATCTGAGGAGCCGCACCACCCAGCGGCTGACGTCGACAAATGCCATCGATACCTCGCCGTCCTACTCGCCGGACGGTTCAAAGATCGTCTTTACGTCGGACCGCGGCGGCCGGGCGCAGATCTACGTGATGAATGCGAACGGCAGCGGTCAGAAACGCATTTCCTTCGGCAACGGCGCCTACTCGACACCGGTCTGGTCGCCACGCGGCGATCTGATTGCCTTTACCAAACAATCCGGCGGTCAGTTTTCCATTGGTGTTATGCGTACGGATGGCAAGCGTGAGCGTATCCTGGTCAGCGGGTTCCTGGTCGAAGGGCCGACCTGGGCGCCGAACGGCCGGGTTCTGATGTATTTCCGGCAGGAACGCGGCGCCGGCGGTCCCAAGCTCCACTCGATTGACTTGACGGGGCGAAATGAACAGCGCGTCGAATCGCCGAATTTCGGCTCCGACCCGGCATGGTCACCTCTGCTTGAATAGGAAATATCGCACGCTGCGGACCGTTTTGCGGCATTGCCGCGCTTTGGCCGTATTTTGACGCGAATTGCCTTGGGTGGTTGCCGACGCGCAACCATTGTTAGGGGACTGTTAACCGCCTTTGTTCGCTGCAAATTAACCTCGTCATGGTTACTGGACAATCAACACACGCGTTCAAATGCCAAGGAGTGTCGTCATGCGCCGCATCGCCGCAATGAAAAGCAACCCGGTCATTCTTGCCCTGGTCGCCGGTTTGGCCCTTTCAGGCTGCGCTTCGAAAAAATCCATTCCGAATTCCGCCGCCGATCTGGGCCTGAACAATGTGGCGCCTGGAACGTCACGGGACTTCACCGTCAATGTCGGCGACCGTATCTTTTTCGATACCGACAGCTCGGTCATCCGGGCGGATGCGCAGGCCATCCTGGCGCGCCAGGCGCAATGGCTGAACAAATACAGTCAATATGGCATCACGATCGAAGGCCATGCCGATGAGCGCGGAACGCGGGAATACAACCTTGCCCTCGGTGCACGCCGGGCGGCGGCAACGCGTGACTTTCTGGCCGGGCGCGGTGTCAACGGGTCGCGCGTGCGTACCATTTCCTATGGCAAGGAGCGCCCGGTTGCGGTCTGCGACGACATCTCCTGCTGGTCGCAGAACCGCCGAGCGGTCACGGTCGTCAGCGCTCCAGGCAGCTGATTCTGGACGTTTGTCGCTTCGATTAGCGAAAAGACGGCGATTTTCGAGCAACAAAATTTGGCCGAATTCGCGCGCTCCTGTTATGACATCGTAGCACCGCGTGAGCGGTCAATTGATGTGTTGGACAAGCAGCGAGTGTTACATGGATTTACGTTCACTAATTGTCGGTCTGATTATGTTGCCTTTGGCGCTGGTTACTGAAGCCGGCGCTTATAGTGACATTCAGACGACCGATGATCGATATTTCAGCAATGATGACGGCCAAACCGGGCCGATGGCAGTGCCATGGGCAAACGACCTTCCCGGGGTGTTTTCCGATTCCGATGGATCGTTTCAGGTTGCACAGTCGGCGGATCCGCAGGTCCGGCAGCTTCAGGAGGAAATCCGGGCGCTGAACGGCCGTATCGAGGAATTGTCGTTCCAGATTCTGCAAATGCAGGAGCAGATGCGCAAAATGCAGGAGGACAATGAGTTCCGGTTCCAGGAATTGGAGCAGAAACGTTCCGACAATGGCGACACGCAAAAGCGGCAGGCTGATGCCGCATCAAACAATCCACCGGCTAACAAAAAGCCGGTGGAGACCAAAACGGCTGAAGCGGAACAAGCTGCAGGGAAAACCGATCCTGCGGCCGGCGCGCCGAAAACATTGGGATCGATCCGGTTCGATGCGAACGGCAATGTGGTTGGCGGCAGCGTCGCATCCGATCTGCCGCAACTTTCCGAACCGGAAACGGATGATACGATCGTCGCTGCGCTGCCGTCGACCGATGACCCTGAGGAGCTCTACAGCAATTCATATCAGTTCATCCTGTCCGGCGACTACCGCACGGCAGAGGCAGGGTTCCGCGAATACATCAACCGCTTTGCCAACACCGAAAAATCGGCGGATGCGCATTACTGGCTTGGTGAAGCGCTTATGGGCCAACGGAAATACCAGCAGGCGGCTGAAGTGTTTCTCGATGCCAATAAGAAATACCGGGCCGCGCGCAAGGGACCGGACATGCTGTTGAAACTTGGCGTCTCAATGGCGGCGCTCAACCAGCGTGATGTCGCCTGTGCCACCTTTGTCGAGCTTGGCCAGCGTTATCCGACAGCTTCACCGGCTCTGAAGCAACGGCTGAAGCGCGAGCAGGCAAGCGCGGGCTGTTGATCAATTCGGCTCGGCTGTTTCCCCGGATTGATACGGGCAAACGCAAAACGGTCGCAGTGGCCGTATCCGGTGGTAGCGATTCAATAGCTCTGCTTCATTTGCTGCAAATCCATTATTCCAAAACAAAACCCTCGATCCGGCTTGTTGCCCTGACCGTTGATCACGGTCTGCGGCCCAATTCCGGAGAGGAAGCCGATTGGGTCAGGGCGTTCTGCCAGGCGCGCGGCATTGATCACCGTACCCTTCGCTGGGAGGGAGAAAAACCGCAGACCGGGTTGGCCGCGGCCGCGCGCGGCGCGCGCTACCAGCTGCTTTCCGATGCTGCCAGGAATGCCGGAACCGACATGATCTTTATCGGACACACCAGCGACGATCAGGCGGAAACACTCTTGATGCGCAGTTCACGCGGAAAACCCGATCTGCAAAACCGTGGCCTTGCGGCCATGGCTCCGGCAACGCTTTATGACAGCCGCGTCTGGCTGCTTCGTCCGCTGCTCGGAGTTTCACGAGCTGTATTGCGGCGCCATCTGACCAACCAAAATATCGGCTGGATCGACGATCCGAGCAACCAGATCCGGCGCTATGAACGCGTCCGAATGCGCACGGTTCTGGAAGCTTCGGATGATCCCGAGGAGTTGAAAAATGCTCTTGTCGATCGTGCCGGGGAAGCGGCCGTGCGGCGCCGGGCGCTTGGAGAGGCTGCTGCCGGTCTGATCGACAGGCATGCATCGAAATGTATAGCCGGGCTCATTCGGGTTGATCCGCTTTTTTTTGATGCGCCGGTGCCGGATGAGGACGGTCTTGCTGCCCGAATCTATGCCGCAGCGGCGTTGCTCGCGGTGACCGGCGGATCCGCCTACCTGCCAAACGCCGCACGTATTGCTGCCGTTCTCGAAAAATTGAACAGCGCCGGTAACCGGGCGACGCTTTCGGGAACGGTCGCCGACAGACGGCGGTCCGGTATTTTTCTTTATCGCGAAACGCGCCGCGGCGGGCCTGGTCCGGTGGCCTGTGCCGACGGAATCGCATGGGACAGGCGCTATCGCATTCTTGCCGGTGAAATCCCTCTGAAGTCCGATCGCCTGGTCGGTGCGATCGGGCGGAAACAGGCCATCCTGCTTGAAACGGACGCCGGAGACTGGCCGCAAAGCCTGACTCGTGCGGCGCGTGCATCCTTGCCTGCTCTGTGGCAAGAAGGCGTGTGCCTGGGACCGATCGAAATTCGGGAGAATCCGGAGACGCAGGACATTGCCGGTTCAGCGCTGTCGGCGGTGCCGATTTCCGCGCCATGGCTGGAATTTCTGCCATCATTCGACCTGACGCTGGCGGCTTCTGTCGCGCGGTTGATCGGGCAACCTAAAATCGACCAAATTCCGATTTAACCCAAAGCAGTGGATGTGCTTGGCATTGCGGGCCAGGCTCCCTATGTTAAGAGCAACATCATGTTCAAACCGGGCAATGCCCGAAAGCCCCAACGGGATAGCTAATGAATCCGAACTATCGCAATTTTGCGCTGTGGGCGATTATTGGTCTGCTACTGATTGCACTTTTCAACCTGTTCCAGACGCCCGAGCAACGCACCGCGTCACGCGAAATTCCCTACTCGGAATTTCTGCAGGATCTTTCGAGCGGACGGATCAAGACTGTCACGATCACCGGAGAGCGGATCAGCGGAACTTATCTGGACGGCAACTCGTCGTTCCAGACGTTTTCACCAGGCGATTCCACGCTTGTTCAGCGGCTTGAAGAGAAGAACGTCACCATCAATGCAAGGCCGGAAACAGATGGATCGAACTCGCTGTTCGGTTACCTGATTTCCTGGCTGCCGATGATCCTCATCCTCGGTGTCTGGATCTTTTTCATGCGCCAGATGCAGGGCGGCTCCGGGCGCGCCATGGGCTTCGGCAAATCGAAGGCCAAACTGCTGACCGAAACGCAGGGTCGGATCACCTTCCAGGACGTTGCCGGAGTCGATGAGGCCAAACAGGATCTTGAGGAAATCGTCGAGTTTCTGCGCGATCCGCAGAAGTTTCAGCGGCTTGGCGGCAAGATACCGCGCGGAGTGTTGCTGGTCGGGCCTCCGGGAACCGGTAAAACCCTGCTGGCGCGTTCGGTTGCCGGCGAGGCGGCGGTCCCGTTCTTCACTATTTCAGGCTCGGATTTCGTCGAAATGTTTGTTGGCGTCGGCGCCAGCCGCGTCCGCGACATGTTCGAACAGGCAAAGAAGAATTCGCCCTGCATCATCTTTATCGACGAGATCGACGCCGTCGGACGTCATCGTGGCGCCGGTCTGGGTGGCGGCAATGACGAACGCGAACAGACGCTCAATCAGCTGCTGGTCGAGATGGACGGGTTCGAAGCCAATGAAAGCATCATCCTGATCGCTGCAACCAACCGTCCGGACGTGCTGGATCCCGCCTTGCTGCGGCCCGGTCGCTTCGACCGGCAGGTGGTCGTACCGAATCCGGATATCATCGGCCGCGAGAAGATCCTCAAGGTTCATGTGCGCAATGTGCCGCTAGCACCCAATGTCGATCTGAAAGTGATCGCACGCGGAACCCCCGGTTTTTCCGGCGCTGATCTGGCGAACCTTGTTAACGAGGCGGCGCTGCTTGCCGCGCGGCGTGACAAACGCCTTGTCACCATGCTGGAGTTCGAGGACGCCAAGGACAAGGTGATGATGGGTGCAGAACGCCGCTCGACGGCGATGACGCAGGAAGAAAAACAGCTGACTGCCTATCACGAATCCGGTCACGCCATTGTTGCGCTCAACGTGCCGTCTTCCGATCCGGTGCACAAGGCGACGATCATTCCGCGCGGCCGCGCTCTTGGCATGGTGATGCAGTTGCCGGAAGGCGACCGTTACTCGATGAGCTACAAATACATGATCTCCCGCCTGGCAATCATGATGGGCGGCCGGGTTGCCGAAGAGATCAAGTTCGGTAAGGAGAACATCACATCGGGCGCGGCATCTGATATTGAGCAAGCGACCAAGCTTGCCCGCGCCATGGTCACCCGCTGGGGCTTTTCCGATAAGCTTGGCCAGGTCGCCTATGGCGACAATCAGGAAGAGGTTTTCCTCGGCCATTCCGTGGCACGGCAGCAAAATGTTTCCGAAGATACGGCGCAAACGATCGATGACGAGGTTCGCCGTCTGATTGAAGAGGCCTATGATTCGGCGACCAGTATTCTGACCAAGAAGAAAAAGGAATGGATCACGCTGTCCGAAGGTCTGCTCGAATATGAGACCTTGTCCGGCAGCGAGATCAAGCAATTGCTCAAAGGCGAAAAGCCCTCGCGTGATATGGGTGATGATACGCCGCCCTCACGTGGTTCGACCGTACCCAAAGCCGGTGCGTCCAAATCGAGCGACAAGCGCAAGGGCGATGAACCGGATGCCGGCCTGGAGCCGGAACCGCAGCCGCAGAGCTGAGCGTTCGTTCAAGATCACAATCAGGGCTCGCTTTTTGCGGGCCTTTTTTGTCATCCGCCCAACCTCGACAACGCCAGCAGCATGTGCGCTTCCGTTTCATCGCGGATGCGCTCGGCCTCCCGGTCGTTCTCGGCAAGCAGATAGAGATCGACCAACGTTCCCAAAAGGGCGGTCAGCAGGCGGATCGCGACACGATCCCCAGTTGGATCACGACCGGTGAATCTGGTCAGGAACGGGATCAGAAGATCGCTGCTGATGCGGTCCTCGGTTGAACCGAAATCAGCCTCAATGGACCGAATGGTACGCATGGCCCGCAGCAAGGCTGCATGCGATGGTATGCGGGTCGCGGCCGCCAGATAGGTCCGCAAGAGGGTACGGGCCGCCTCGTCCGCGGTGATATTGGTATCCAGGCCCGACAAGGTCTGGCTGCATATGTCGATGATCCTTTCGACGGTGCGGTCATAGGCGCACAAAATGACCGCGTTGCGATCCTCGAAATAGCGGTAGACGGTTCCAACGGCGACACCAGCCTCGCGGGCGATGCGGGTTGTCGTAGCCGCCTGCGCGCCCTCTTCGCCGACAATCCGCTCGGCTACGTCGAGCAGGCTGTCGCGTTGCCGCACCGCCCGTTTCTGACGCGGCAAAACCGGATGCCCGGATGTCCTCAATGTGGCCATGTCTCGCAAAGATGAAACTCTTTCATTTTTATTGACACCGTGCCATCGATACCCGATCATCACGGCAATGATAAGAGGAGGATACCGATGCGCCCCGTTTTGTTGAGAATTGCGCAGGCAATCGCCGTATGCGTGGCATTGCTGATGCCCGCACTGGCTGCTGACATCGCACTGGATCCCGGTGAAAACGCGTCGGAACGTCTGATTGAAGCGCTGATCCTGGCCGAACCCGGCGACAGTGTGGTGCTGGCTGCCGGCCGGTATGATCTGACCGATGGATTGTCTCTCGATGTCGATGACGTGACGGTCAGGGGTGCTGGCAGCAATCGGACCATATTGTCGTTCAAGCACCAGAAAGGATCGGGAGAGGGGCTGCTGGTTACCTCGGACCGCGTGGTTCTGGAAGATTTCGCGGTCGAAGACAGCAAGGGTGACGGCATCAAGTCGAAAGGATCCGACCAGATCACGTTCCGTAACCTGCGGGTGGAATGGACCAATGGTCCGGATGAAAAGAACGGCGCCTATGGCGTCTATCCGGTGAGCTCGAAAAATGTGCTGATTGAAGGCGTCACCGTTCGCGGCGCGTCCGATGCCGGCATCTATGTTGGTCAGAGCCAGGACATTGTCGTGCGTAACAACCGTGCCGAACACAATGTGGCCGGGATAGAGATCGAGAATTCCTACCGCGCCGATGTCTACAAGAATGTCGCCACCCACAACACAGGCGGGATCCTGATCTTCGATCTGCCGAACCTGCCGCAGCAGGGTGGCCGTGACATCCGTGTCTTTGACAATGATGTCATTGACAATGACACCCCGAATTTTGCGCCGGAAGGTAACATCGTTGCGATCGTACCGAAGGGAATGGGCATCATGGTGATGGCCAATCGCAACGTGCATGTGTTCGGCAACCGTCTCAGCGGCAACGGCACGAGTCATGTGCTGATCGCCGCCTATCCCAATGAATATGAGGACGATTCCTATATGTTCGTCCCGCGCGGTGTTTTTGTTCACGACAACGAATATGGCGAAGGTGGCAATGCGCCCGATGGCGAGGTCGGCAAGACGATCACCGACGTCTCCGGCGTTCCGGTTCCGGACATTGTCTGGGACGGGGTGACGCGCATTCCGGAATATTTCACCTGGGTGGCAAAAGAGGACCGGCTTTATGTCGATGAACCGGAGGGCACCTCGTTTGTAAACCTGAAGATGATTTCGCAATTGCTGCTGCCCTGGTCGACGTCACCTGACCGTGACATTGACAATCACAGCGGCAGTTTGCCGGAACTCGATCCCGTGCGATTGCCGCAGGACGGCGGTGCATGAGAACTAGGGTCAGGAGATTTGCCGGGCTGCTGGGCGCTGTCTGGCTGGCCATTGCCGTAACGACGGTTGCTGCGGCAACGGTTTCCGATGACCACATCGCCAATTCGAAGCCGCCGCGCAACCTGTCCGAATTTGGTCTGTTTGACGATCTTCGCGGACAGGAACCGGCAGCTGGCGTGCTGCCATACAGCTTGAACTCGGCACTGTTTTCAGATCACGCGACAAAACTTCGTTTTGTCTATGTGCCGGACGGGGCTACGGCTGAATACGATCCGGTGGAGGCATTTGCGTTTCCGGTCGGGTCTGTTCTGGTCAAGACCTTTGCCTATCCGGCCGGAGACTGGTTGCGTCTGATTGAAACCCGGCTTTTGATCAGGCAGGACACCGGCTGGAAAGCTTGGGCCTATGTCTGGAATGACGAACAAAGCGACGCGGTCCTGAAAATTGCCGGAGCGCGCTTTCCGCTCGAGGTGGTTCTGGCGGACGGAACCTCGCTGGCATTCGAATACAGTGTGCCGAACAGAAACCAGTGCAAGGGCTGCCATGCACTCGGCAAAGAGCTTTCTCCGATCGGTCCGAAGGCGCGGTTTCTCAACAACAGCATTGATTACCAGGACGGGCCGGACAACCAGATCGCCGTCTGGTCCCGCCGCAATATTCTTAGCGGTGCACCGGCTCCGTCCGATGCGCCTTCCGCACCTGACTGGCGCAATCATTCCCAACCGCTTGATGCCCGGGCGCGGGCCTGGCTCGACATCAATTGCGCCCATTGTCACCGTCCCGAGGGGCCGGC
>JAJFHT010000314.1 GCA_021775495.1 Hyphomicrobiales bacterium
TGGCGCGCTGGTACAAATCAGTCAGCGGCCGGCCGAGTGCGAATGCCTGATGGCTGCACAACTCGGCCGCTTGCTCAAGGATATCGGTGCCTGCACGATTTGCCGGGACAAGCCGCAGGCGGCGCCGCTGCCGCATGAGCCGCGCCCGGTCATTGTCGCGTCGCCAGACGCGCGGATTTGTATCGCCGGGCAGGCGCCGGGAACCCGCGTTCATGCGTCGGGGATTCCGTTCAACGATCCTTCCGGCGACAGACTGCGGCAATGGCTCGCCGTCGACCGGGATACATTTTATGACCCTTCCAAATTCGCGATCGTTCCCATGGGCTTCTGTTTCCCGGGGCTGGATGCCAAGGGAGGGGACCTGCCGCCGCGCAAGGAGTGCGTCGCAGCCTGGCATGATTCTGTATTTACCCTGATGCCGCAGGTCGAGTTGCTTCTGGTCATCGGCCAATATGCACAGGCCTATCATTTGGGAAAATTGCGCGGCAAGACGCTGACCGAAACCGTCCGGAACTGGAAAGAGACCTGGGACCGGTCCGACCGACCGCGGCGGCTGCCACTCCCGCACCCATCATGGCGCAATACCGGATGGCTGAAGAAGAATCCCTGGTTTGAAACCGAGTTGCTTCCAGTGCTTCGAAGTGAGGTGGGCCGGCTGATTTCATGAATTGAGAGCAATTGATCCCCTTGAGATGAGGATTCGTAGAAAAAATTTTCTTGAGATTGGGCCAATAGACCTGATATTGAGAACCAGATTTTAACGCCGGAGTTTCCATGGACCGCCTTGACCGCAAGATCCTGCGGCTGTTGCAGGAAGACGCCACTCTTGCCGTTGCCGATATCGCCAAGAGGGTCGGATTGTCGACGACCCCTTGCTGGCGGCGAATCCAGAAACTCGAGGAAGACGGTGTCATCCGCCGCCGCGTTGCCATCCTCGATCCGGCGAAGATCAACGCTCCTGTCACGGTCTTCACATCGATCCGAACCAACTCGCACAGCGGAGAATGGCTGAAACGCTTCTCCGAAGTGATTTCCGAATTCCCTGAAGTCGTCGAGTTTTATCGGATGAGCGGGGATATCGACTATTTGCTGCGCATCGTCGTGCCGGACATCGCGGCTTATGACGCCTTTTACCAGCGTCTCATCGCCAAGATCGAAATCCGCGATGTATCGTCCTACTTTGCGATGGAGCAGATAAAATACACCACTGAAATGCCGCTGGACTTCATGATTGTCAACTGAAGTTGCGGCCTGAGAATGGCCGTTTTCATTGCTTTTCCGCCTTCTTCTGTAACCGCAGAAGTGTTTTCTCGGCGGTTAATTCCCGCACCGCGTCCTTGCCAATCCAGCGCGCCGTCCTGTCGTCGCTCGCCGCCAGTTTTTCCGACAATTGAAGAGCGGGGCCGTGCAGGGCGAGCGATCGTTTGCCGATCTGGCGGAGTGCCCAATTGACGGCCTTTTTCACGAAATTCCTTGGATCGGTGGTATGGGCTTCGATCAACGGAAGCCAGTCTGCGATCAATGCATCCGGCTTCTTCTTGAAGTGCAGCGTGCCCCAGGCCATCATCGCAAAGGCCGTCCGCCTGACGAATTCCCGGTCGTCAGCGGCAAATTCGGCGATCAATTCATCAGCCAGACCGGCTTCGATGAATAGTGATGCTGCATGATCGACCATTTCCCACGAATTGAATTCGGCCGCCCAGTTTCTTGCCTGTTGCGATGACACGTGTTCCGGATCATCGGTAAAACAAGCCAGTAACCGTGCCTCCCTGACGCCGGATGCCCAAAGGTCGCCTGCTCGCGTATGATCGCGTCCAATCGATTTGGCCATAGGCCGGAGGACCGCATTCGGGATACCAAGAGCAGCCGATGTTTCGATACCGTATCTGGCCATCCCTGCGCGGTTGTCAGGCGAGGCCAGTTCCCGCAGATGTGCAATAACAGTCCCTGCTGCCCAATCCGGGGTCGGGTTGCCGGTCGGCATATTACTTTTCCAGCCGCGCCAGCAGGGATGACGTGTCCCAGCGTTTGCCACCCATGGACTGGACCTCCTTGTAGAACTGGTCGACCAGTGCTGTTACCGGCAAACGGGCACCGTTCCGGTCCGCTTCGGACAGACAGATGGCGAGATCCTTGCGCATCCAGTCGACGGCAAAACCAAAATCGTATTCGCTGATGTTCATGGTCTTGTGACGGTTCTCCATCTGCCACGATCCGGCGGCGCCCTTCGATATGACATCGACAACTTTTTCAATATCCAGACCGGCTTTTTTGCCAAAATGAATGCCTTCGGCCAGGCCTTGAACGAGGCCGGCAATGCAGATCTGGTTGATCATCTTCGTCAGTTGCCCGGCACCGGTCGGTCCCATCAGACCGACCATCTTCGCATAGGCTTCGATCACCGGTTTGGCGGCATCAAAGACGGCATTGTCGCCGCCGCACATGACGGTCAGAGCGCCGTTTTCCGCGCCGGCCTGGCCGCCGGAGACAGGAGCATCGATAAATCCGATTCCATGTTTTTCAGCCTCAGCCGCCAATTCGCGGGCAACTTCGGCTGAGGCGGTGGTATTGTCGATGAATGTGGCACCTCTTTTCATCGTTTGAAATGCGCCGTCCGGCCCTACCGTCACCGAGCGCAGATCGTCATCATTACCGACACAGGCGAAAACGAAGTCCTTTTCCTTTGCCGCTTCCGCCGGCGTCTTGGCCGATGCGCCGGAAAACTCGGCAACCCATTGCTCGGCCTTGGCAAAAGTCCGATTGTAGACCGTCACGTCGTGACCGCCGCGGGTTCGCAGATGGCCCGCCATCGGATATCCCATCACGCCCATTCCAATGAAACCAACAGTTGCCATCATGCCATTCCTTCTGCCAAATCAGTGCACGCCTCTGCCCGCATATGCGGGGCCATACGCAAAGGACATAGACCAATGAAGCGTATCGTCAAAGTGTTCATCAGGCTTGTTTTTGTTGCCGTTCCGCTGGCCATCATTGCCATTGCTGGCGGGTTGACCTGGATGTGGCGGTCTCTTCCTGCCGAAGACGGACAAATCAGCTTCAGTGGACTGTCTGCCGAGGTGGCCATCCTGCGTGATGACAACGGAGTTCCGCATATTCAAGCGGCGTCGCCGAACGACGCTTTCGCGGCTCTCGGCTTTGCTCACGCACAGGACCGTCTCTGGCAGATGGAAGTCAGCCGGATGGCGGGGCAGGGCCGATTGTCCGAGATGTTCGGGGAGACAACGATCGGCGCAGACAAATGGTTGCGGACAATGGGATTGTTCGATGCCGCGGTATCATCGTTGGATGCGCTCGATCAACCGACCCGGCAGGCCCTCGATGCGTATGCCCACGGGGTCAATGCCTGGCTCGATCGCGAAAACCGCTTTTTCGCATCCAGACTGCCACCGGAATTTGTCATTCTGGGGCATATGCCGGAACCCTGGCGTCCTGAACATTCGGTCGTCGCGATCAAGATGATGTCTGTCACGCTGGCTGCGAATGTGAAAGCCGAGACTGACCGGCTTGCATTTGCCCGCCTCGGCTTCGACAGCAATGCAATCCATGATCTGCTACCCCCTGTTCCAGGTGAAGTTCCGCCACCCTTGCCGGATCTGAAAGCGCTCTTGGGTCTCGGGTCCGGTCCGATCGAAAAGAACGATGTTTCCACCGCCGCGCTGGATTTTTCATTCGTCGACAGCGTTCACGGGACCGGAGCCTCCAACAACTGGGTAGTGGACGGAACACGCACGACAAGCGGGGCTCCGCTTCTGGCCAATGATCCGCATCTCGGCCTTGCTGCACCGTCAATCTGGTATCTGGCCGATCTGCGGGTGGACGGGGCATTTTCCGAACCGCGCAACCTGATCGGCACGACGCTGCCAGGCACGCCGTTTGTTCTGCTCGGACGCAATAACGATATTGCCTGGGGTTTCACCAATACCGCATCGGATGTTCAGGATATCTTTGTCGAAAAGGTCAATCCGGACAATCCTGATGAATATCTGACACCGGAGGGGTGGAAGCCGTTCGGTAGCAAGCAGGAAACGATCAAGGTGCGCGGCGGTGAGCCTGTCGATTTCACCCGACGCTGGACGCGTCATGGCCCGGTTCTGCCGGGCAGCTATCGCAAGCTCGATACGTATTTGCCGGAAGGTACCGTTGCAGCATTCCAGTGGATCGCACTAGCGTCCGATGACACGACGGCGGTCGCCGCCGGTTCGACGTTCACCCTGTCAACGGTCGGCGAATTTCAAAATGCCATGCGCACCTATGTCGCTCCGATGCAGTCGATGGTTGTAGCGGACCGGTCGGGCAATATCGGTCTTATCGCGCCTGGACGCGTTCCAAGGCGCGGGAAGGACAACAAGGTCATGGGCCGTGCACCGGTTCCGGGCTGGCTCGCCGAATACGATTGGCAGGGGACCATTTCATTCTGGCAATTGCCGCGGCAGAACAATCCCGCCGGCGGCAGCATCGCCACCGCGAACAGCAAGATTGTCAAAGAAGACTACCCACATTTTCTGACGTTTGACTGGGATGAGCCATATCGGCAGGACCGAATAAAGAAGCTCCTGACGGACGGTGAAAATGCACACACACCCGCCGTTTCGCGCGCCATTCAGGCAGATGTCCAATCGGATGCGGCAATCGCGTTGAAAACCCTGATGCTCGATATGATTGACGGTATACCGGACATTGATGCGTCCGTTGTCGAGCAGCTGACGGCGTGGGACGGCCGGATGGGACGCGATGGAGACGAACCGCTTTTGTTCATGGCCTGGATGAGAGAGACGATGCGAGGGATCTTTGCCGATGAACTCGGGCCGGCATTCAGGAGCTGGTTCAAGCCAAGGGCCTTGGTGCTGCAGCGCGTGCTGAAGGGCGAGGCATCGCGCAACTGGTGCGATGTCGTTCAGACCGAAGTCAAGGAGGAATGCCCCGCAATTGTGGCCAATGCCCTTGCCAGCGCCTTGGCTGACCTTGAAAAACGCTTCGGCGATGCCCGAAATGACTGGCGTTGGGGCCGGGCGCATGTTGCCCGTAGTGTTCATCGTCCGTTTGGCAGCGTTCCGCTGCTCGCACGGATTTTCAATATCGAGGTCGAAAGCAATGGCGGTCAGTTTACGCTGGATCGCGGTGCACTCAGCTTCAGGGAGGATGATGGTCCATTCATCAACCGCCACGCTTCGAGTTTTCGCGGTATCTACGATTTTGCCGACCTTGACCGGTCGACCTACATGCTGACGACGGGTCAGTCCGGCAATGTATTCTCACCGCACTACAGCCGTTTTGCCACGCCCTGGGCCAATGTCGAAGCGGTGGAGATTCCCGCCGATCCTGCGGCCTATGCCGGCAAGATCGAAGGGAAATGGCTTTTGCAACCCGGTCGATGAACCCGGATCAGCGCTTCAGATGGCGCGTCAGCCGTCGCTCGATGGCATCCCAGACATTTCGCAGGGCTTCGACAAACACCAGGTACATAATGGCCGCCCACAGATAGGTCTGGAAGTCGAACGTGCGCGAGAAGGCTCGCCGGGTTTCACCCATAAGATCGTAGACAGTGATGATGGCAACGATGGCCGATCCCTTGATCATCAGGATGATTTCGTTGCCATAGGGCCGAAGTGCAACGATCAACGCCTGCGGCAGGATGATCTTGCGGAAGGCCTGAAATTTGGAGATGCCCAACGCTGCAGCGCCCTCCCACTGACCTTTGGGGACACTCTCGATTGCGCCGCGCAGAATTTCTGCCTGGTAGGCCGCTGTATTCAGCGCAAAGGCGAATACGGCACAATTCCAGGCGTCGCGGAAGAAACTCCAAAGTCCAATGGCATCGAGTTCCTGGCGAAACGTGCCGAAGCCGTAATAGATCAGAAACGTCTGTGCCAGCAGCGGCGTTCCGCGGAAGAAATAGACGTAAGCATAGGCAATGCTGCCGAGGATCTTGCTGTTCGACATGCGGGCAAAGGCCAACGGAAGGGAGAGGGCGGCGCCGATGATTATCGATGTTCCGACCAGTGAAAGCGTCACCCCAAGTCCGGACAGGTATTTTGGCCCGTATTTGGCGATGAGTTCCGGATCCCAAGCATTGATCATGAACCAGACAAGACCAAGACCAAGTGCCGCCCATAGTACCATCAATGCATGGCCGGTGGTGCGGTCGGCGTTCCAGCGGCGTGCCGGAGGTGGCGGTTTGACTACGTCCTGGGCCATGGTGTTCACGGTTTCGCTCATCGCCCGGTATCCCCTTTGGTCGACCAGCGTTCGATAGCGGAAAGGCCGATCGACGACACCATTGCGAGGATCAGATAGAGCAGGCAGGCGGTTCCGAAGAACAGAAATGCTTCCTTGCTGACCCGGGCGGCAATTCCGGTTTGCCGTACGATGTCGGACAATCCGATGACCGATACCAGGGCGGTATCCTTCACCAGGATCAGCCAGAGATTTGAAAGGCCGGGAAGCGCGATGCGGATAAGCTGCGGCAGAATGATCAGGCGCATGGCCTGGGATTTGCGCAGACCGACCGCATAACCGCCCTCATATTGCCCGTCCGGTATGGCCCGGAATGCGGAGAGGAATACTTCGCTGGCATAGGAAGAAAACACTACGCCGAGCGCGATCATTCCGGCAAGAAAAGAGCTGATCTCGACAGTGCCTTCACCGCCGAACAGTTTGACAAGCGCCTGAATGCCGATCTGGCCTCCGAAATAGACCAGGAACAGGGTCAACAGTTCAGGCAGGCCGCGAAAAATGGTGGTGTAGATATTGGCTGCCAGTTTCAACGAAGGTTCTGACGACTGCTTGGCGAGGGCGATGAAAAAGCCAAGTGCGAGGCCGAGCGGCAACGTTGCCACTGCGAGCGATACCGTCACCAGAACACCGGAGCCGACCTCGTCGCCCCAGCCATCCGCTCCGCAGCCAAGAATTGTGTCGTTCAGCAGCCACCGAAACAGTCCGGCCGGCCCGCAAAACGGATCAATGATCGCCAGGATCGAATTTACGAAGGAGGCGATCGCGTCAAACATGTCCAACCATTGCTGTCCGCATCGGTCTGCGTGTTCGACCAGTTGCAAGGATCAGAGAGAAAAAGCGCCCGGCTGAAATCAGCCGGGCGTTGTCGTCCCTGAGTGGACGATTCATGCTCTAGCCGCCGTAGGCGTCAAAGCTGAAATATTTGTCGTTGATCTTCTTGTAAGTCCCATTCGCGCGGATGGCGTCGATCGCCTTGTTGAATTTATCCGCAAGCTCGGTTTCGCCTTTGCGCAAGGCAATTCCGGCACCCAGGCCATGAATCTCAGGAACCGGCGTGATGGTGCCGATGATCTTGAATCCCTTGCCGTCTTCAGTGGCCAACCACTCCTGCAGTACGATGATGTCGTCATTGACGGCATCTACCCGGCCATTGACCAGATCAAGCTTGTATTCATCCGCAGTCGGATAACCTTTGACATCGCTGTCGGTATAGGTCGCTTCGGCATAGTTGGAATGGGTTGTCGACCCCTGCACACCTACGGCTTTCCCGGCGAGATCTTCTTTGCCGACACCCTTGATGTCAGTGTCCTTGGCGGCTGCAATCGCTGGTGGTGTGTTGTAGTATTTGTTGGTGAAGTCGACTTTTTTCTTACGTTCGTCGGTGATCGACATCGAGGCAATGATGGCGTCGAATTTGCCGGCGATCAGCGCCGGTATGATACCGTCCCAATCCTGGGTGACGAACTCGCAATCTGCTTTCATTTCCTCGCAGAGTGCCTTGGCGATATCAACGTCGAAGCCGACAAGGGTGCCATCCGATTCAAGATTGTTGAAGGGTGGGTAGGCGCCTTCGGTTCCAATCTTGATTTTCATGGAGTGGCTGTCCGCATTGGCGGCCCCGATCGAAAGTGCCAGCACCGCGGCAGCGGCAAAAGTGAGCTTTTTGAAAGTAAGCATGTGTTCCTCTTGTTCTTTTGTTCAGGGTGCGTATTTCCGCCCCCCTTGATCTGATATTCCCACTACTGGCGCGTGAAATGCAACCTGAAATACGTGACTTCAACCATCAAGCCC
Organism: Hyphomicrobiales bacterium; assembly: GCA_021775495.1. Lineage (GTDB taxonomy): Bacteria > Pseudomonadota > Alphaproteobacteria > Rhizobiales > Rhizobiaceae > JAJFHT01. The sequence goes on from JAJFHT010000314.1 coordinate 8,047, forward strand.
AAAACCGGCAAATGGCAGGAATGAAACCAATTCTCCTGTTGTCAGTGAAGTTGCCGCTTCAGACAACTCAATCAGACCTGTGGCCTGGCGCAATCCTGAGATGAGGCCGGAACCGTCACGTTGAAATTTTTGAACCACTGTATTCCCCTGATCATCGGTCTCAAGCCAGCCGCGCAGAAACTCGCGACGATCGGGTTTTTTGGAGGCAATCGAAAATCCCGCCGGTACAGAAAATCGCTGGGCCTCCTGATACCGGCCACCGCCAAGCAGGATCATCGCTTTACGCGCATAGAGCAGGAAACAGACAAACGCAGCGACGGGATTGCCCGGCAGTCCGATGAAGACGCAATCGTCAATTTGGCCGAAACTCATCGGCCTGCCGGGTTTGATTGCGATCTGCCAGAGATGGCGTTTGCCAAGCTTGTCGATGCTGGAAACGATGTGGTCCTCCTCGCCGCGCGAAGTGCCGCCGGTGGCAAGTATGAGATCGTTCTCGCGTGCTGCCTCCGCGACGGTTTTTTCGATGATGTCAGGATCATCCGGCAAAATGCCGTAGTCGGTTACGGCGGTCGGAAGGGTATTGCACAGGGATTTCAGCATATTGCGGTTGGAATCGAAAACCTGTCCGGGGAGAAGCGTCCGGTCGCCCGGTTCGACGATCTCGTTGCCGGTTGAAAGCAGCGCCACGCGCAGCGGTGAAAATACCGGCACATGCGCGATTCCGAGAGACGCTAGCGCGGCTATGTCCTGCGGTCGTAGTCGTTGACCGGCCGTGATGACACTTTCTCCCTGACGGAGGTCCTCGCCGGCCAAGCGGCGGTTGGCGCCGGCTTTCAGGCCGGCCGGTACGACAACGGAAGACCCGTCTGCCGATGCTGTGCAATCCTCCTGCATGGTGACCGTGTCGGCGCCGGCCGGCACTATGGCGCCGGTGAATATGCGTGCGGCGCTACCGGGTGCCAAGTCTGGGGGATCAAGGTCACCGGCCGCGATGCGCGCCGTTACGGGAAACCGGCCATCATTTCCGGTCCAATCGGATGCGGCAAAGGCATAACCGTCTACGGCGGCATTGTCGTGAAGGGGAACATTGCGTGGCGCCGCCACGTTGTCCGAAAGAAAACATCGGTCCGCCTGCTGGAGTGACCGGATTTCGCGGTCGGTTACTGTGGACAGGCGATCGCCGATAATCCCGAGTGTTTCGGCATGGGTGAGGCGATCCGTGTCGTGCAGGAAACAATCGTCAAGAAGCCGTTTCTCGCTCAATCAACTTGCTCCTTCAGCCCGGCCAGTCTTTCAACAAAGTCCGCGATCGCAGCGATGTCATCAAGTTCAAAGACCGGCATGGTTTCTCCGTCGATCCGATGATCCGCGGCAATCGCGACGATATTCGGGTGATCTGCGCTGAGCGGCGGCCGGCTACCGGCAGCGCTACGCCGCGTTTCGATTTTTGCATGACCTGCCTTTTTGTAACCTTCAACCAGCACGATGTCGCATGGCGACAGGCGATTCAGTATTCGCTCGAGTGTCGGTTCGTCTTCGTCCCGTAACTCGTGCATCAGTGCCCAGCGGTTGCCGGATACAATGGCAACTTCCGAAGCGCCGGCTTCCCGGTGGCGATGGGAATCTGTGCCGGCGTGATCGATGTTGAAATTATGATGGGCATGTTTCACCGTCGAAACCCGCCATCCGCGGCCGGTCAGTTCAGCCACCAGACGCTCGGTCAAAGTGGTTTTCCCGGTGTTTTTCCAGCCGGTTATTCCAAAAATGCGCTGAGTCACAAGGAAAGGTCCTGAAGATAGGTTTCGGCGGCGTTCAGATCTTCACGTGTGTTAACGTTGAAGAACGGATCCACCCGACCTGAAATTGTATCGTGCAGCGGGAATTCCGCCACGGCATTGTCATGGCGCTGGACCCAGGCCAACACCTTATATGTTTCGGTTTCTGCCATCCATGTCGCAAGGTCGTTTCTGAGGGCAACAGGCCACAGACCGAATACGGGGTGGCGGTGCCCGTCCGATCCGGCCAGTATCACGCATTGCGCATTTTTGTTCGCTGCGGCGATCAGATGTTCAACCAGATCTTTGGGAAAAAACGGAGTGTCTCCGGCAGCGGTGACAATGTGGGTGATATCCGGCTGCTCCAGCACTGCCCAGTTCATGCCGGCAAGAACACCGCTGAGCGGTCCGGCAAATCCCTCGATTGGATCGGCGATCACCGGCAGACTGAATTCGGAAAACCGCTGCGGGTCGCCGTTGGCATTGAGCGCAAGTGCCTCGACCTGTGGGCGAAGCCGCGTGATCACATGGGCGAGCATTGGTTGACCGGAAAGCGGCAACAGCCCCTTGTCTCCGCCACCCATTCGCCGCGACTGCCCACCGGCAAGGATGATGCCGGCACACTTCACGTCCGCGCGCCTTTGCGGGTATGGCGGCTTTCTTCCTCCGGCTCGCTGGAAAGGTCGCTGTCGAAAATCACGCGGTGGTTTCCTGCAAGGGCTACAAATCGGCGGCCGCGGGCCCTACCGATCAGGGTCAAGCCCGCTTTGCGAGCCAGTTCGACTCCCCAGGCCGTGAAACCCGAGCGCGATACCAGTATCGGGATTTTCATCATCACTGTCTTGATGACCATTTCGGATGTCAGCCGGCCGGTCGTGTAGAAGATCTTGTCGTGCGGTGTTGCCGAATTCTGCAGCATCCAGCCGGCGATCTTGTCGACGGCGTTGTGCCGCCCGACATCTTCCATATAAACCAGAGGCCGGTCTTCCTGGCATAGCACGCAACCATGAATCGCTCCGGCCTCCAGATAGAGGCTCGGCGCAGTGTTGATCTTCTTGGTCAGTTCATAAAGCCATGAGGTTCTGATCGTGGCACCTTCGGCCAGGCGGATTTCGTCGAAACTTTCCATGACGTCGCCGAAAACGGTGCCTTGGGCGCAGCCGGACGTGCGCACTTTCTTTTGCATTTTCTCTTCATAGTCGGTTTCCCGTTCGGTCCGCACGACAACGACGCCAAGTTCGTCATCATAATCGATTGCGGTGATCCGGTCGTCGGCATGAAGCATGTTCTGGTTCAGCAGATAACCGGTTGCCAGCAGATCAGGATGATCTCCGATGGTCATCATCGTCACGATCTCCTGGCGGTTCAGATAAAGCGTGAGGGGCCGCTCGGCGACAACACGAGTTACAACCTGCTGCCCGGTGTGATCCGTACCGACGACTTCAGCCGAGAGATCCGGATTGGAGGGGTCCGGACTGACCAGGAACTCGTTCTTGTCGCCGTTGTTGTTCATCTCAGGAAATTTCGAGCGCCTGTTGCCTTGCGTGAGACGCCGCTATTGCGGCTACAATCAAACCGGCAAAAGCGACGATGGTGATGAAAGCGCCGAATATCATGATTTTACTGCCATCGGCCACAAGGATTCCACCGATGACCGAGGTTAAGGCGCCGATACTGATTTGAAACGACCCCATCAGACCGGCCGCGGCTCCGGCAGCATCCGGACGAACGCTGACCGCCCCGGCTGTCGCGTTGGGTAATACCAGTCCGTTGCCAATGCCGACCACCATCATCGGGCCAAACAATGCCAGCGCGCCAAGGTCCGTCAGTGAAAACAGAATTGCTGGCAGGATTGCTCCAAGGAGAGTGACGACTGATCCTGCTCTAATCATGCCGGCGATGCCGATCCTCTCGGAGAAGCGCCCGGAGAGAAAATTTCCGATGACATACCCCAGGGCACAAAGTGCAAACCAGGAGCCATATTGTGTCGCCGACAGTCCCAGAAAGCTGCTGGCAATTACCGGCCCGCCGCCAAGAAACCCGAAAAACACTCCGGCGTTGCAGGCAGTGGTTATTGAGAATGACCAGAAAGCACGGGTTCGAAGCAATACGCCGTAGGCCATCAATTGCTGACGGACCGGCCTGCCTCGATCCTTGTTCGTTTCCGGCAGATCAAACAGAGTTGTCAGCAGGGAGATCAAGCCAACAGCACCCAAAAGGAGAAAGCTTGACCGCCAGCCAAACTGGTCATTGAGAATTCCCCCCAAGGCGGGGCCGATCATTGGCGCGATCGCCATTCCCATTGTGACGTAGCCTATCATGCTGGCGGCTTTCTCGCGGCCGTGCAAATCCCGCACCACGGCCCGGGAGACAACCATGCCGCTTGCGCTTGCCGATTGAATGACCCTGCCAAGAAGAAACATTTCCACGGTCGTTGCCGAGATGCAGACCGCCGTTCCGGCCAAAAACAACATCATGCCGGCAATGAGCACCGGGCGCCGGCCGAAATAATCGGACAAAGGTCCGAGGAACAGTTGCAGAACTCCAACCGCCAAAAGGTACAGCGAAAGACCGAGTTGTATCGTCGGGTAGGGGGTGCCGAATTCCTCCGCCATGCCTGGCATGGAAGGAATGAAGATGTTGATGGCCAGCGGGCTGATCGCCGAAGCCAGAAACAGAGTGACAATATGAGGGTGCCTGACAGGCATCGGGAAGTCGTCAGCCTGTTTGTCTGCGGATGTCATAGCGCACATTTACGGCTTTGATGCCGTCACGTCATGCCAGAAATGGATCCGACGTAAAAAAACCTCCGCAGCAGGGCCGCGAAGGCTTTTTCGGGTCGTCTTGGGAGGATGGAGTTCTATCGTTGCGCCCGCCGTCCTAAAAGGATGTCGAGAATCCTGAAGGCCATTTTCGAACGCTCCAGGTGAGCCCGGCGTGTGTAGAATTCGATCGTCGAACCGGTAATCCGTCCGTGATGCAGGCTGCGCTGGTTCATCGGTCTGTCCTTTCGTTGCGTCGGCCGCTTTGGCCGCCGCTGTAACAACTCCTAGAGACTTGAAACGTCGCGGACAAACGCGTAATTCTCTCTTTTCAGTTCAAATAATTTGAAGCGAACATCATGGCCCGACAGCTCCCCCCATTGAATTCGCTTCGCGCTTTTGAAGCAGCTTCACGCCATATGAGTTTTCAAAAAGCAGCGGAGGAGTTGAATGTTACACCGTCAGCTCTTTCATACCAGATTAGGCAGCTGGAAGATTTCCTGCAAATTCAATTGTTTGAAAGGCTCAATCGATCTGTTGCCCTGACCGATTCCGGGCGCCGGCTCGAACCTGGAACGCGGGACGCGTTTGAACAATTGCATGATGCGGTCAGCCGGGTAAGGTCCGTCGTGCCGGGAAACGTGCTGACAGTCACCACGGGTCCAGCATTCGCTGCAAAATGGCTGACTCCACGCCTGCACGGATTTTTGGAACGCCATCCTGAAATCGACATCCGTATTTCCGCCAGTCTGAAACTGGCGGATTTTCACAGAGACGAAGTTGATGTGGGTATTCGTTTTGGCTCCGGTAATTATCCGAGCCTGCACTGCGAGACGTTGACGGAAGAAAGTGCGGTCCCGTTGGTCAGTCCGCGGGTGGTTCAGCAGTTTGGCGGTGTGTTCAGCATGGAAAACCTCAAGGACGTTTTGCTGATTCACGACGATTCGGCAGCTTTCATGCCGAATTCGGTCAATTGGGAGACCTGGTTGCGAAGGGCCGGGATAAAGGACATCGACTCCACACGGGGCCCGAGGTTCTCCCACGCCGATCACGCAATCGATGCCGCTATCGATGGAACGGGTATCGTTCTCGGTCGTACGGCCTGCGCCATGCGTGATATCCTTTCGGGGCGCCTGATTGCGCCTTTCGATCTGATGATACCGTCACTGGCAAATTTCTATTTCGTCTGCTTGCCCGCGGCATTGCAGATGCCAAAAGTTCAGGCTTTTCGCGCCTTTGTGTTCGAGGAAGCCAGCCGTGACAGAGTGGAATTCGAGCGGTTTCGTCCGACCGAAAACCGATAGATTTGATGAAAACCGATTTTCCGGTTTGGGGCGCCGAATTGGCACGGATTGCGCAAATGGTGCGCCGTGATCTAAAATGCGTCGGCAACCTGACCGATCATGGGCTGATCTGATGAACCTGACCCACAAGGAATCGGACATCGTTTTCCAGATCATGGATACGATGACGTTTGGGCACGATTCAAAGGAGTTGCGCCGGCGCATCGGTCGGCTTTTGCTGGATTTGCTCAAAGCGGACTATTTTGCCTCCTATGTCTGGAGGCAGGATCAGGAAGATTTCCTTGAGCGTGTTTCCATCAATATGGATGACAGCAATCTGCAGAACTACGAACAGTATTTTCAGTATCGCGACCCGATCACTCCGACCCTGCAGCGCCGCAAAACAGCAACCTGTGTGTCTCAGATCATCTCGCGGAGGCGGTTCGAACGGACCGAATTCTTCAATGATTTTCTGGCCAGGGACGGCCTGCATTTCGGCGTCAACTTCTACGCCTATTCTTCAGGAAGGAATATTGGTGATCTGCGGATTTGGAGATCATCCAAGCGGGAAGATTTCTCGCACCGCGATCTGGAAATTCTGAATGCGCTTGGTCCTGCTTTTGCCAACGCCATGCGTGCCTGCCGCTCGGCAGAGCAGGGTTCCGACGGCGAGATGGGACTGTTGAACGCGATGGAGGGCGTGGCCCTAAACGTCGGCCTGACAGGCCGCGAAAAGGAAATTGCGGTTGCCGTCCTTGTTGGTAAATCCGACAAGGAGATTGCCGATACGTTCTGCATAGCGGTATCCACTGTGCGCACGCATCTGAAACATATCTACCGCAAGCTCGGAGTTTCAGGCCGGACGCAATTGATCAACCGGATCGCGCTGAACTGACAAATATCCTCAATTGTGAGGATGCACAAAATACGCCCGACACGACAGGATACCGCGCAGCATCAGCACCGCAGGGCTGGGCATGCGTGGGAGGTTTTTATCATATGTCAGGTGAGCTCATCGAATTGTCCGTCACGGATGCCGCCAAAGGGTTGCGCGACCGATCGTTTTCCTGCCGGGAATATGTCGATGCGCTGATTGCTCAGTGTGAAGCCGGCGCCGCGCTTCATGGAATATTACCGCGGGATTGGGCATCGTTGTTAGCGGCCGCAGCAAAATTCGACAATTCAGCAACACATGACGGTGTTATCGCCGGGGTTCCTCTGGTTCTTAAGGACAATATCAACACAACAGGCCTGCCGACCACTGCAGCGACGGGCGCTCTGAAAGGCTTTGTCTCGAAAAACAATGCCCCGGTTGCGCAACGATTATTTGATGCGGGTGCACTTCTCGGTGCCAAGGGCAACATGCATGAACTTGCCTTCGGGATCACCTCAAACAATGCGGTGACCGGCGCGGCACGCAATCCCTATAACCCGTCAATGATCCCCGGCGGCTCCAGCGGCGGCGTTGCAGCCACGGTAGCGCAAAGGATGATGCCAGCCGGCATTGGAACCGATACCGGTGCTTCGGTCCGGCTGCCGGCCGCCTTGTGTGGCATTGTCGGCTTCCGTCCAACCGTCGGGAGATATTCAGGTTCGGGAATAGTGCCAATCTCGCACACCAGGGATACCGCGGGACCGATGACCCGTTCGGTTGCCGACGCCATTCTGCTCGACAGCGTGGTGGCAAGCGATGGTGGCGGAGTGAGCCGGCTCGAAGCCAAAGGCCTGCGTATCGGTGTTCCGAGAACCCTGTTCTATGAGAATCTGGACCCGCAGGTTGCTCCAATCGGTGCAGACACACTGGATCGGCTTGCAAGGGCAGGCGTCGAACTTGTCGAGGCTGATATCGCCGATGTCGCTCAGCTGAATGACGCCGTGAGTTTTCCGATTGCCCTTTACGAGTTCATGCAGGACCTGCCGATCTATCTGGCAGAGAACGGCCTCGACCTGACCATGCAGGACGTTTTCGACGGTATTGGCAGCCCGGATGTCAAAGGCGTGTTTGGTTCTCAGATGGGCGGCGAAGCGATGCCCGAAGCGGTTTACAGACAGGCAATGGACGTTGAACGCCCGCGATTGCAACAGACCTACCGCGACTATTTTTCGACCAACCGGCTGGACGCCGCCATCTTTCCCACTGCTCCGTTGCCGGCTCGCCCGATCGGCGACGACGAGACTGTGGAACTAAACGGCGAGCAACTACCGACCTTTCCGACATTCATTCGCAACACAGATCCCGCGAGCAATGCCGGAATTCCCGGAATCAGTCTGCCGGCCGGACTCACATCGGATGGTTTGCCGGTCGGCATGGAGCTTGATGGGCCGGAGGGAGCCGATCTCAGACTGCTGGCAGTTGCTCAGGCGATCGAGCCATTGCTGGACGCGACACCCAGGCCATCGGGCCTTTCGGCCACATAGATACAAGGGAGGAAACTGAGCATGAACAGAAGAGAATTCGTCAAGACATCACTGCTGGGGGCAGCGCTGGCAGGTGTTGCTGCCGCGCCGTTGCAAAACGCTTTTGCGGCTGAACCGCTGAAAGTCGGCGTGCTGATCCCGCTATCAGGCCCGGCAGGCCTTTTTGGTCCGTCATCGCAAAACTGCGCGATGCTTGCAGCCAAGGAAATCAATGCGAATGGCGGTGTATTGGGGCGTCAGCTGGAATTGCAGTTTGCCGATGTCGGCGGTCCGCCGGCCGATGCAACGCGCGCGGCACTGAAACTGTGGAAAGGCGAAAAGACCGAAGCCTTTATCGGCATGCACGACAGCGCGGTTCGCGGTGCGCTGACAAACCTGTTCAAGGGGCAGGTGCCCTACATTTATACTCCGGTCTATG
>JAJFHT010000315.1 GCA_021775495.1 Hyphomicrobiales bacterium
GATTCTGTTCGCGCTGATCTGGTGGACCGTGGATGCCGATGCGTCCGAAAAACCAGCCGATCAGCTCGGCATCTCCATTCTGCGCGGCGCGGCGGAAAGCGTGACCATCCAAGATGTGTGTTGCGGACAGTTGAAAGACGGGTTCGAACCTGTCGATGGTCGCGGTTTTCTGACCGGACCGGACAGCCCGGTCATCTGGTTGCGGCTGGAGACCGGCGGCAGAAAAGGGATCATCCGTTTCGGCTCCTTTGCCGAAGATGTGACGCTCTACTCAGAACGTGCCAATGGGACCGGCTTCGATACGATGCGGACCGGAAAACTGCTGCCAGTCGATCAGCGTGAAACAATCGATATTCATGCCAGTTTACCGGTTGGCGATGGCACCAATGGCGTCCACTACGCCCGGATAAGCCAGATCGCCGCGATATTCATGGCGCCGGAATTTCAAACACGCGAGGCGTTCGAGACGGAATACAGCCGGGAGCTGTTCTGGCACATCTTTCTCGCCGGTGCCGCAGTCATCATGATGATCTTCAACCTGTCGTTGGGGATTATCATTCGCGACAAATTGTTTGTCCTCAATGCTTTCAGCGTGTTTTTCACATTCGCAAATGGTCTGGTCATCTCAGGTCTGGGGTCGTCCTATCTTTGGGGAAACTGGGCACAATATTCGATCGGCATGTTCGATATCACGATGATGCTTGGTTCCGGCACGTCGGCAGTCTTCCTGTACGCCTACCTTGATCAGCCTGGGGGTAATTCACGTTGGGTGAAAGCCATTCTGATCTTTCCGGTGCTCTTCATCGTGTCCTTCCTGCTATGGTTCTTCCTTTCCACATGGAAAATGCATGTTCTGCTGATCACCCTCAATGTTGCGAATACGCTGTATGCACTGATCGCCCTGGCTGTTCTCAGTGTTGGCGGGGATCGGCGCGCTCGGTTGATGTTGCCGACTTTGCTGGTGATTCTGATTCCGGGCAACATCTTGTTGTTTGCCGGCTCAATGTCCGCTGCCGAGTTGATCATTCCGCGCGTGCATGTGCTCGAGGTCATGATTTTCATGGAAGCCTTGCTTTTCTCGCTTGTCCTGGCCTACCGCATCCGGCTGGCCCAGACCGAGGCGGCGGACGCACATCAGCAACTGGATCGGGTGCAGCGGAATGCCAGCCGGCAGATGATTGAATCTGTGGATGCCGACCGCAGGCGCATCGCCTCCGACCTGCATGACACGGCCGGGCAGGGCCTTTCGGCCATATCCATTCGATTGAAACAGTTTGTTGCGCGTTCAGGACTGAGCAGGGCCGCCAAAAGCGAGATAGATGAGATCGCCGCGTTTTCATCCGGCATCGTTGGCGACATTCGCCGGATTTCGCATGAACTCCATCCGGCCATCATAGATCACCTCGGTTGGAAGCGTGCTATTCGGCAGCTGTTTTCCAGTCTGACAGACGCCAGGGACATAGCCGTCGACGTCAATTTAGATATGGGTGATGTCGAGTTGGAAAGCTGGCAGCAACTCAATCTTTACAGAATTGTCCAGGAAGTCTGCTCAAACATTGCCAAACATTCCGAAGCAACCAGGTGCCGGGCTGACTTCACCTTTTCGGCAAACGAAGTGCATGTGACAATTGCCGACAATGGCCCTCGGCAGCAATCGTCGGACAATGCAGCGGTAATCGGCGCGTCGCTCGGCAAGGTCATCATCGATCAACGCGTGCGTCTGTTGCAGGGTGACTGGTCCTCGACCACCAGCGTCGATGGCACGGTTGTACAGCTTCACTTTCCGTTGGATGATGGCAAAAGGGTCAGTTGAATTCGGGTGGCGATTGTATCGAAATGCCTGGTGGGGGATATTGAACATGATGGCGGGAAAGATCGTGATCGGCAAAGGCAAACAGGTGCTGGCGTGCGGGGTTGCCCTGCTCCTGATATCCCACACCTCGTCTGCCGATCCGGCTCGGAGCCGGATTGTCGAACCGCGTATGGACCAAATTCTGCTTGCCCACGACACCGGTGCGGAGGTCGCCTTCTGGGAATCCGTCAAGAATGCTGACGACTCGAAGGAACTTGAAGCCTATCTTCTGACATTTCCGAACGGAGTCTTTGCAGCGCTGGCGCGAATACGGCTGGCACGGCTAAAGCCGTCTACACAATCAGGTCCGGTAGCGGACAAGACCGGCGGACAAACCGGCGAAATCGCAATTCCGCCGATGCCGACGGCATTGCAAACCCTTGGGCATATTGGCGCTGACTGGGACGATGTCTACCGGCTTGGCGTTTTTGCAGGTGTGAATGCCGTACGTGTTTTTAGGTTTGGAACGGCGGCGGACGCCGGGCTGATGCCGGGAGACATCGCCTCCAGTATGGATCGGCGGCCGATCACCTCCAGCGAACAGGTCTCCAACTACATGAAGGGCAGGGCGCCCGGAGTATCTGTCGAACTTGAGGTCGATCGCAATGGCGCCAGGGCCAGTATTGACATCACGATCGCCGACTGGCTCGACAAGGTATGGGCTGCTGCGCATCAGGGCGACTCCGATGCCGCGCGGCAACTTGGAAATGCCTATGCCGCAAATGATCTGATTGCGCAGGACTTTGCCGCGAGTCGCAACTGGTTGGAGCGTGCCGGACAATCGGGAAGCGATTTGGCGTATTTGGATCTTGGCTTGCAATATCTTGACGGCAAGGGCGTGGACAAGGACAGCAAGAAAGCCTTTTTCTACGTGCTGAAGTCCGCGCAGGCCGGATCTCCCAAGGGTCAGCTAAAGGCCGCCAGAATGTACGCCAATGGGTGGGGGATTGAGGAAGACCAGGAAGCGGCTCTTCAATGGTACCACCGGGCGGCAGAAAACGGCAACGCCGCGGCAATGCGGAGCCTCGGTCTTCAGTACGATGTGGGTGGCATTGTCAAAGAGGACATGGTGCAGGCCGCCCACTGGTATGAAAAGGCAGCCAATGCCGGCAATCTCGACGCCACCGCCGATCTTGGCGAGATCTATCAGAATGGCGAAGCGGGTCGCAAAAAGAACATGGCGGAAGCCTTGCGGCTTTACCGGGTTGCAGCGGATCGCGGCAATGCCCATGGCTTGTACCATTTGGGCCGGCTATACGAGTGGGGTGACGGTGTCGTGCAGGACCGCGACGAAGCCATAAGGCTCTACCGGCTTGCCGCCACCAAATCCGTCGTTGCCAGAATCAGTCTGAAAGCAATGGGCGTGCCACTCTATGACTCAATGGAAATCCAGAACCTGCTGAGTAAGCTGGGGTTCGATCCAGGTCCTGTTGATGGTGCCATTGGAGCAAAAACCCGGGAGGCGATCGTGGATTTCCAGCGCACATTCGGTATGGTCGGAGCCGGAGAGCCGTCAATTGAACTCGTCAAGGCGCTGAGAAAGGTGGATTTGCTGAGAAACAGAATCGCGGCCAAACAACTGAAGAAGACGCCCGCCAGAACGTCCGAGAGCAGCCCGGCCCAGACGCCGGCAACACTCGATTCAGATCTGAGTGATCTCGGAACATTGGATTGACTCTGAAGTCATTTAGCTGGCAACTGTTCTGTTGACCTTGGTGCAAAGCAGCTTGGGTACACCGCGCGGCTGACGCTCGGATCACCGGCACAATCCTCAATAGATTTAAGGTCCCGCGGGTCCAGGTAGCTGATGTAAGGGTCGATGAGGTAACGCGATGCGCCGCCATGCAAATACCCAAGCCTGTCGACCTCGCCCTTGACCGAAGAGTCGGACGCTTCGATCGCAGTTTTTAGGCGGTCCAACACGATGAAATTCTCCGGAAGTTGATCGAACGGACCGTCAAGATAATTATTGGCCCGGACGTTTGCCGCATGGACGCCGATGAGAGTTTTGCGGGCAAGATAGCGATCCTGGTAGAAGGCAAACCCGGTCCTCTGACCGATCAGGATGCGGTGTGAGAAGCCGGATGGCCGAAAATGGTCTGGCACGTTTCCGGTCTCGTTCAACAGGTAGTGAAATATCCGGCGGTCGGAGTTGAACACAAGGAAGAATTCAATGCCGGATTCATCGAAGACGGGGCCGATATAGATCTCTTCATCGCGCAGCAATCTATCAGGCGGAACAACGGGCGATAAATCATTTAATCGGAAAATGACTTTCTTTCCGAGATGGTCGACCTGATACTCAAGTGCTTTCAGACGAATGACCTCAACTCCATCCGCTGAAGACAGCATCTTGTAGTGCACGTCACCGCTCTCTCCGTAGACGCCGGTGTCTGCAAAATAGGCAAAATGCAGGACATTTTTGTCGCGATCAGCTGCCGCGAGACGGAGATTTCCAGAATACCGGACACCGTCAAGATAGAAGCTGAAATAGTAATAGTTTTCAGTGGGGTAGACGTCCACCTGGTCGGCAAGGCTGGAAAAAACAAATTCGAAAACCGCATGCAAATTCCCGATGTCGAGGTCCGACGGTTTTTTGATCTCTTCAAGCAGCTGCTGATTGGTTTCCAGCGATGGTCGAGATTCAGCATCGGATGCACGAGCCTCGATATGTGCCGGCAATCCGGTGGGTGCGAACAGCCATAGGCACAACACCTGCAGTAGAATCTTGGCCCTGATCGGCATGCTATTGAATGGACCCCGGCTGACGGTGCTGCTCCTGTTCACTGGCCATGGTTCAATCGATTGGCCTTCTTGTCAATTCGTTCCTCCACGCGAACAGGGAGCCCGGGATGTGCGCCGACAACATCCTGACCCTAGGCATCCATACCTAGTTTTCTGCGCATGACTGCCGATAGGCATTGGCCTGTCCCGGACGCTATTTCCTTTGCATTGGGTATTGAGTTGCAGATTTCTGCAATGCGCCACAACGGGGAATTAGGTCAATGATTACACATTCAGGCATCTCCGGCAGTCCCTGCCGTAGTGGAACGAGCGATGGCAATGGTTTCGGTTCCACGACAACGAAATCGCTTATTGTGGTGGCGACGACTGTTCTGATGGGACTGGCCGTCACAGGCTGTACTACGCCGCCACAACAAAAGACGACGCTGCAGGCCCGTCTTGATGAAGAACGCATCCCAATAACTGCGGACCGCCATAACTCGCGCGTCAGGGTCATTCCGAAGAAGCTCTCCAATCAGCAGCGTCTCCAGGCTCATTTCACCAGTTGTTATTCTGGCAAAACAGAGCGTCTGCAGCAGTTGGAAGGCAAGCTGAATATGGTGGCAACCCGCCGGATGGAAATCCCCGTCTACAGACGGGTTTACGGGTCCGGTGGTGGCGAGGGAGGCGGCGGTGGCGGAGGCGGCGGCTGTTAAACTCGCTGCCATTTGTTGAAATGAAGCCGGGAACATGGTTCGCTTGTGGTCAGGGCGGCATTTGGGCCGGGAGCAGCTTCCTGGCGCAGGAGGGCAAATGGGCATGAGGTCGATCATATTGACCGTTATAATGCTGGCGGGCGCCGGAGCGGCGGTTTACGGCGTCGTGCCGGCGGCAGCTGGTAAGGCCCGTGGAACCATCCTGGTTGCCGACAATGCAGCCGCCGAAATCACCTTCTGGGAAAGCGTGAAAGACACCAAGAACACCGAAGAGCTGGAGCTCTTTCTGGCGGCGTTTCCAGATGGCGTGTTCTCTGCTTTGGCGAAAGTGCGGTTGAACGGATTGCGCCGCGAACAGCCGGAACAAGGCACTGCGCAGAGTGAAGCCGTGCTGTCGGCTAGCCCTTCACCTGGCAGCACCCCGGCCACTGCGGTGGGAAAAAATGATCCGCCTCGCCCAACCGCTCTGAAAGCTGCCGGACATGTGGGTATTGAATTTGATGATATCGCCGCTTCAGAAAAAATATCCGGTGTCCGTATCTTGAAAATCCATGATTTCGGAACCGCCAGGCAGAGCGCCCTTGTCGATGGTGATGTGGTTTCAACGTTCAATGGAAAGATCGTTTCGACAAAATTGCAGTTTGCAAAACTGATGCAGAATTCAAGACCTGGAGGTACGGTCAAACTCACGGTCATTCGCGGCGAAATTGAAAAGACGATTGAACTGTCCATCGGTGATTGGCTGGAGCAAACCTGGAATGGTGCGCAGAACGGTGACCGTGACGCGATGCGCCATCTTGCACATGCGTTCAGGCGAGGGGACGTCGTAAAGAAGGATTTTGGCGAGAACCGCAATTGGCTCAAGCGCGCCGGCGAACTTGGAAGCGGCACGGCGTACTACACGCTTGGCGGGCAATACTATGAAGGCAGCGGTGTCGAAAAGAACAAGGACCTGGCTTTTAGCTACATGATGAAGTCGGCGGAATTGAACCATTCGATGGGCCAGTTCTGGACGGCGTATCTTTATGGCCTGGGCGCCGGCGTCGCCAAGAATGACGAGCAGGCCGTTCATTGGTACAGGAAAGCTGCTGCCCAGGGCATCGCGCCGGCCATGACCAATCTCGGCATTCGTTACCAGGTTGGTCGCGGCGTGCAAAAGGACATGCAACGTGCAGCCGACTGGTATGAAAAAGCCGCCGACGCCGGTCATATGAAAGCGCTCTCAGGCCTCGGCTATATGTACAAACATGGCAAGGGCGGTCGCAGCAAGGATATTGCAAAAGCAGTCAGCCTGTTTCGGCGTGCAGCTGACAAAGGCAATGCAAGCGGCACCTACAATCTCGGGCTGATGTATCTGGACGGGGTCGGCGTACTTGAGGACAGAAGCGAGGCACTGCGCCTGTTTCGTCTGGCCGCCAAATCCGACAAGCGGGCTGTCAAACGACTGAAAAAACTCGGAGAACCGCTTTACGACCTTGCCGAAATTCAACGTCTTCTTTCCGATCGCGGATTTGAGCCGGGGCCGGCAGATGGCAAAATCGGCAGGAAGACCAGGGACGCGATTTCCAGATATCAGCGGCAGGCCGGGCTTGATCCCAGCGGTGAACCGTCAATGGACCTGGTCAAAGCCCTGCGCAAATCGACTTTCTCGAGTGCGCCCGCATCGGGCTCAGGTTCAGCGATTTCCACGTCCCGGAACAATGACGCTTCGTCGTCTCCAGGAAACGATGACCTGAGTGATCTGGCGACATTGGATTGAATTGAAACAGGGTCAAGCGAGAGCCGTCATGACAGACACTATTTCGCAAGTTGGCAATTCCGCGCTGCGCAGTGCGGCAGGCCTGTATCGCTTGATCCGTTTTGCCGCAGCACTGTTCATCATGGCGGTCCTTCTGGTCGCACCGGCAGCCCCTGTATTGGCACAGAGCGCGCTGACGCCGGATGTCCGTGAAGCGTTAACCCGCATGGGTAACAAAACTGCCAGCGATACAGACATGGCGCTTTTGTTCTCCAAAAACCGTGAAATCAATGCGGCCGGGCAAAACGGGGAGATTGCTGACGAACTCTATCAGAAGGCTCAGGGCGCCTATGACGTCAAAAGCCAGTCGATCGCCAAGGAGGCGGCCGACGCCGCCGATGCCAAGTTCCGCATCCAGGACCCTTCCTCCCAGACATATGTTCCCGGAACGGATTCCGACTACATCACCCAGGTCAAGAGCAAGGACCAGATCGCCAAGATGCAGGCCGACTACAATCGCCGCGTCAACCAGTACATGAAAAAAAATGGCGTACCGCAGAAACGCACCGACTGGCACAACAAGCTCGACGTCGATTTCATGGCCGATCCCGAATTCATCACCGATCCCGAAGAATTTCGCGAAATCGCGCGCATGAACAATGACGCTTACAAGAACCGCTATGCCGCCGAATATGAGGCGATCAGCAGGTCGAAAAAAGGTGGCAAGATCGGCCCCCAGCATGTCGACGGCTACATGAATGAAATGCGGGCCTTCGCCGACAAGAAAGGCCGCACCGTCGAGAGGATTCTTTCCGAGGGACCGTCCTATCTCAACGATCCGGTGCATCGCGCCGAATTGTTCCAGGCGATGGCGCAGGAGCAGAAATACACATCCCGACTGGAGTCGCTTGACGATTTTCTGCGCGCGCAGGAAGGACTGCCGCCACGCAACCGCGGTGTGTCGATATCAAAAGCCGGCTCAAATCGCTCAGCGGCCAATTCGGGCAATGTGCGCCGCGCCAATGCTGTGGCGGATTCATCCCGGCTTTCAGCGCTGGAGGATCTGGCCGAGACCATGGGACAGGTTTCGAAGAAGAACCCCGGTTTCAATCCGAACGCCGCCGATGACATCGCGCGCATTGTCGAAGGTCTGCCGCCCGGCAGGCGGGCGGGTGTGCTGTCGCGTATCCGGGCCAATGGCAATCCCGGCCTGGTCGACGATGTTCTGGCGGCCAGCCGGCGCGCTGGGCGATTGCCACCCGGTGCGGGACTTGCCGATGACATGGCACGGGCCAGCCTTGACGATCTGGCCAGGATCGGCGGGAAGCTTGATGACGCCGCAGATATCGGCAAGGCGCGGCGTGCTCTGAGCGCCGCATCGTCGGCAATGGATGCGCTTGGCAAGGCCGCGGCGACCGCAGAGGTTGCGCTGGCTGCTTCACAGCTTGCAGAACTGTTCGATCTGCGTTCGCGGATTATGGACCCCGACATCAGCGACGAGGAGGCGGCGTCGCTGATCGAGCAGGCGGGCAATCTGGCCCGCAATCTCGCCGAATCTTCGGTTCTCGCTGCGTTGACTGAAAAGTACCCTGCCGTTGCGATCGCCTATGGAGCCTGGTCGCTGGCCTGTGCCGGCGGCGAATGGGTCTCGCCGACAAAAAATCCGCTTCCGGCCGGGGCAAGGGGTAGCAACTGTCTCGACCGGCAAGTCAGGGCGCTCGATCGGGCGCATGACTGGTGGACCGGAAAGGACAAGCAGAGGGAAGCGCAGTCGCGTGGACTTTGCGACAAGTTCATGGCAGCGGTGAGGGACAAACGGGTGAAACCGAGTGGTTCGTTCTCCGTCAAGAATGTGTGCGATGCCATTCGCTACCGCCTGCCAATTGGTGACATGGTTGAACGCATTGTTCCGCCGGAAGAGGAAGAGAAGCCGGAAAAGAAGCCTGAACCGGTGGTCATTGTTGCGGCAACCTGTGATGCGTCAAAAAATTCGGACATCATTTCAGGATTGCGCCAGGCGGCGCAGAACGGTTCTGCCGAAGCGATCGCCCATATTGCCAGGGTTGAA
>JAJFHT010000316.1 GCA_021775495.1 Hyphomicrobiales bacterium
AGAAACGCCCTGGTTTCGCCGTAACGGCCACCATATTGTTGCGCCCATGCCTCAACCGGATTGGGCTGGTCTCGCCAATTGACCGCCAGTTGCAGGTCCGGGTCGCGCAACAGCGCAGCCTCGCTTTTGTTGTACAGCGCGGCTGACACCGCGACCCGCTGGTAAAGTTGCGCCGAATGAGCTTCGGCTTCCGACCATTGTTTCAATCGCCGCCAGCCCCGCATGAGGCTTTCATGCGAGATATCGATCACGGTCTTGTCTTCCAGCACATCGCCATCAGGCGGCATCAGGAAGGACCGGCTCGGTTTGCGAAACACCTGCAGCACTCTTGTCAGGTCCGTGTCGGTGGTGTCTGCGATTGCAATCAGATGATCGAACCGCGTGGGCCGGCGAATTCCGCGCGAGTCGGTTGCCTTGTCGGTCAGTGCCTTGAAAACCCGTTCGCAAATTCCCTTGTCCAGCTCGGTCTCTAGTTCCGAAAAAGCCCGTTCGGCATGATCATTCAATGCATCGGCGATCGTGCCCACCGCTTTGTAATGTTCAAGTCCGATTGAGCCGGCTTTGGCGCAACGGTTTTGCCAGTAGGCCCAGGTTCGGTTCAAGGCATGCTGGAGCACCGAGAGCTGATCGGGATTGTCACTTGCATCATTGACCAGGCGGGTGACCAGGACGGGGTCAATCTTTGCTTCAGCCACCTGCACCGGGCCAACAATCGCCGCCCTGCGTTCATCCCGTGTCAGCCGCGGAACCAGAAACTGGCTGGCGTTTATGGCTTCCGGCAGCCCATGAAATTTTGCGCAGTCGCCGAGGAAATCCGAGCGCATTGTCAGCACGACATAAATCGGCTGATCGGTCTGTGAAATAGCCTGCAACAACAGATTGACGAACGCTATGGCATCCGCGTTGACGTCCGAACGGGAATGTTTGCCGGTGCCAGACAGATTGCTGTAGCGGAACAGTTCCTCGAACTGATCGACAACCACCACCAGATTGGTATTGGAATCGAGTCGGGCCTGTTCGACGACATCCACAAGCCCGAGTTTGCTCATTCTCAGATTGGTTTCGACAATGCGATGCAATGGCGGACCGCTCTGCTTGAAATCTTCAAACAGCACACGATCGCGACACAAGGCTTCGGCAAGATTACCGATCGGATCGACCCCCGGGCGCATCTTTGCGACGCGCCAGGAGTTTCCGGCGCCGGCCATCAGGCCGCGGTGAAGGGCCGGAACCAGCCCGCAATTGACCAGCGAGGATTTGCCGCTTCCCGACGTGCCGATAACCGCAAGAAACCGGCCGTCTTCGAGCGTATCGATCATGGTATCGACCTGGCGCTCGCGGCCAAAGAACAGATGGGTCTCGAATTCGGTGAAAGGTCTCAGCCCGGGAAACGGGTTGGTATTGATCTCCGCATGCTGCCCGTTCATGAGGGCTCCGTCTTGGCGGTCAACCTGTCGAGAAATTCCGACAATTTGCTCCTGTCAAAATCTCCGTAACCTGTGATGAGGTTCGGCTCTTCCATGTCGATCAGATCTTCCTTGTCGGCCGTCGGCGGATCCGCCAGATAGGTGATCCTGGCCTTAAGTTCCCTGCCTTTCCGATAGGCGAATATCTTTTTCAGATCATCATCGATGCTGCGTTTCCACGCCTCGCTTCCGGTACCGTAGTAGACGATCAGGCCGGTGCATCTTGCCAGCAGGGTTTCGTTGCCTTTCCGAACGGCTTCGGCATCACCCTCGAAGGCGGGTGTTTCAACCTCAATATCGTTCTGCCGCAACCATTTTCGCAAAGCCACCGTTTGCTTGCGGTCGGCCTGATTGCAGATCAGATAAACCAGCTTGTCGGACGTGATGCCCTCTTCCACCGGTTTGTCCTGCTGAGTGAGGGCTTTTAGAGAGGAGTGTATCGCCGTCTTGAAATGTTCGAAGTCGCCAGTGATCAGATCTGCGCCGAACTGGGTGTTTTCATCCGAGTGCAGCGCCTCGACAAAGTCGCTTTGCAGTTGATCATCCGGTTCCGTGGTTTCGGGAAGCCAGATCAGGCGTTTGAGCCCGTTGGTGTTGCTGAATTCAGCCGCAATCTCATTCTGAATGACCACTCCCGACTTTCGGCTCGGGCCATCAGGCACCGCACCATAACTGTCGCCGATCAGATGAATGGAGAGATCGCAATCTGCAAGCAGCTCTCGAACCGCTGCTCTATGCGCGTCTTCGTCCTTGGGGATCATCGTGGTAGGAACAACCTGATAGCCAAACGCTTTCAGCTCGGATTCGATCTTTTCTCTTTCCTGCGCGCGGTTGTAGCTGCATTCGGCCAGGTAGACCCTGTTCAGTTGAGATCGGTCTTCCTGCTGCTCGCTGGCCGGAACGTTCGCGGATCGGAGTTTTTCCAGAAGCTCCTTGATGTCCCAGGCGAGCTGTCCGATCTTGCGGTTGTAGGCTTGTGCGAACTTGTCGCCATATGCCGGGTCCAGCTCAAGCGGCGCTTTGCCCTTTTCCATCGTGTAGAATTCGTAACCCAGAATCTGTCGGGCGATTTCGGGGAGGGTTTCCTCCCCGTCGACGGGCGTCTTGATCACCTTGAAAACCCTGGACTGGTTGTTCACCACCACGCCGAGAGACCGGTTTGCGACTTCGCAGAATTCGCGCATCTCTCTCGAGCACCACTCGGACTGCACATAGCGTGGGCTCAGAATGGAGACGAGAATTGCGGTCTTTTGAAACTGGTCGATGATCTCGTCGGAAAACACGTCATTGCCGTTGAGTTTGCCATCCCGCCAGATATTGACCCTGCCGCCCAAGCGCATGCTGACAAAGGCTTCGAGGGTCTCATGAAAACGGCTGATCCAGCCCTCAAAAGGGGGGATCGGTTCATTGTCGATATGCGCGTAGCTGATAAACAGATCCTGTTCGAAAGCCATGGGCCAGAGTTCCGGAGATTCACGACAACTGGATTGAAATAGTAACACAAAACAGCCCGGAATATACTCGAATTGAAAACAGGGTTTCGAGAGTATGGATGAGCCTGTTGTCAGATTTCAAACAGCAAAAAACCCGTAAAACCGTCGGCACGCGGCAGATGTGAAGCTGTCTATACTTTCAACTTTTCGATGCGTCATCCGTGGGGATGCGAAGTCGCGTAGGTTCCGCTAACAATATGAATTAAAAAGAATTTTCCGCTGATTGTGCCGACTGAAGGGAACGGTCGTCAGGATTGCGTTCCAGGCAATCCACGCGGCTTCCATTTGTTCAACATGAACCATTGGATCAGAACCACTGTCTTTGCATCGCAGATTTCGCCGGTTCGAACCATCTCCAGGGCCGCATCGGGGTGAAGGTGCAGGACCTCTATGTCTTCCCCTTCTTCTTCCACACCGCCTCCATCTGACACGCGTTGCGCCGAACGCACTTCCGCATAAAAAAGATGCAGGCATTCCGTCACGGAGCCCGGGCTGGTGAAGATGTCGCAGACTTTTTCCAGCTGTCCCGGCCGGTATCCGGTTTCCTCTTCGCACTCGCGCGCCGCACATCCCTTAGGGTCGTCCTCATCCAGAACACCGGCGGCGGCTTCGATCAACATCCCATGGTGTCCGTTCAGATAACACGGCAATCGAAACTGCCTCGTCAGAACAATCTCACAGCGCTCCGGATCAAACAGCAGGATGCAGGCACCATTGCCACGGTCATAGACCTCGCGGGTGAGCACATCGCCGCCCTTTTGAGTGCCGTTTTCGCGAAATCTGTAGCGCTTCAGCACGCACCAATTGTCGGAAAGCATGGTTTCTTCGACGATGTCGATGGTCAAAAGTGTTCTCCCGGGAATATCTGCCCAACAGTTTTCGAGTCGGCCGATCCTATACAGCAGGCCGACAACTGAAGGCGATGGTAACAATCATCCACAGTGAAAAATCCCGCGCTCACAGGTGGCGCAGGATTTTCCGGAGACAACTCTGATGGTTCGGCGTTTCGAAGGATACGGGCGAGAAGCGCTTACCAGCAACCTCTCGCCTGAGTCGCAACCGCTCAGCGGTTGAATTTGCGCATCCGTTTCGGGCCGACGGCCTTCACCTTGTTTTTGAAACCTGGCTTGACCTGGGCCGTCTGTGTACAATGGCCGTAGACTGTGCCGTTGGGATCGGTCGCATCGGTGTAGGTGCCTTTGCAGTCCAGTTCCAGGACAAGACAGGAGCCGATGCCCTTGCAAACGGCGCCGCCATTACCCGTTGAATGGGTGCCGGCATTGGCGGTTGACGCAAAGGACGTCAGGCCGAGAGCCACGACACCAAAAAGGGTTGCCAGGGACAGGCGGGACAGGTTGGTTCTTGTGTTCATAACTGTATTCTCCATTGTTGAACGAGGGCCATGATGGACGCTCGGAACCGTGGGTCGTGCCGCCAATGGAAAAGGTTCAAGGTGGATAACATATTGAAACAATTGATACTTGATTGATACAAACGCGATGATGCCAGATCAGCTGGATTCTATTGTGTTGCAGGCATTTGGCCGTAATTTGCGGTCGAAATTACTTTTCAGATAAAAATCCCCGGAGTGCGGAATGCTACCCTTCTCAGTTCTTGATCTCGCTCCGATTGCCGAAGGCTCTGTGGCTACAGACGCATTGCGCAACACGCTCGACCTTGCCCGCAACACGGAACGTTGGGGTTACAATCGTTACTGGCTCGCCGAACACCACAACATGCCGGGCATTGCCAGCGCCGCGACGTCCGTGCTCATCGGCTATGTTGCGGCCGGCACGTCGACCATCCGTGTCGGGGCGGGCGGTATCATGCTGCCGAACCATGCCCCTCTGGTCATTGCGGAACAGTTCGGCACGCTGGCAACACTTTATCCGGACCGCATCGATCTCGGCCTCGGCCGGGCTCCGGGGACCGACATGGCAACGGCAAGGGCACTGCGGCGGGGACTGGACAGCGGTGATGGATTTCCGCGCGATGTTCTGGAACTGATCGGCTATTTCGGCGATGAGCAACAGGGCGTGCGCGCCGTGCCCGGCGCCGGCACAAAGGTGCCGGTGTGGATTCTGGGCTCAAGCCTTTACGGCGCGCAACTGGCGGCGCAAATCGGTCTTCCCTACGCATTTGCCTCGCATTTCGCGCCGGCGGCTCTTGACGACGCCATCGCGGTCTACCGCAACACGTTTCGTCCCTCCGAGTATCTAGAAAAGCCCCATTTCATGCTGGCCCTCAACGTGTTTGCGGCGGAGAGCGATGCGGAGGGGCGTTACCTGAAATCGTCGATGCAGCAGGCCTTCGCCAATCTGCGCAGCGGTCGGCCGGGCCAACTGCCTGGACCGGTCGAGGACATTGGATCCCATCTGGAACCAGCGGTCCTGGCGATGGTCGATCAGGCGCTCGCCTGTTCCGCCGCCGGCTCGCCAGCGACAGTCGCGCGTGAATTGCTGGGCTTCATCGAGCGCTATGCACCCGATGAGGTCATCCTCACCGGCCAGATCCACGATCACGACGCGCGGCTGAAATCGTTCGAAATTGCTGCAGACATTCTTCGATCCTTGAAGCCGAATTGACCCATATCAACGAACCGTAGGCCGAGCGGGGGCTAGGGTTTGATCATCATATTCAAGAGGAGGCTTCAGATGACTCATACCCCACATGAATTGGCCGAGGAATTTCCGGACAAGCATGACCGGCTCCATCAGTTGAAGGAGACCAACGCGCATTTTCGCAAGCTGTCTGAAGAATACCATGAGGTGAACCGAGCCATTCACCGGGCCGAGACCAATGTGGAACCCTGCGATCAGTTTCGTGAGGAGGAGATGCGCAAGACCCGCATGCATCTGAAGGATCAGATTGCGATTCTGCTGGGGTGAGAGTCTGAGTTAGCGAAGCGGCACCCTGCTCAGGGGCAAATATCGGCCTGCGAACCTGCGTCTATCTTGAAGCCAGCCTTTGAGTGTGGTCTCAAGAGCCATCAACGGCAAAGGCGACGGAATGGAAAAACGGCAGATCGGACGAAGCGGATTTATGATCAACACCCTCGGGCTTGGTGGTGCACCGCTCGGCGGCAATTTCGTGGATCTGGATTACAGGCAGGCCGCGGAGCTGATCCAGGCCGCCAGGGACGCCGGGGTCGGCTATTTCGACACCGCGCCCTGGTACGGATTTGGCCGTTCCGAACGCGTCATGGGCGATTTGCTGCGCGGCACCGACTACGTGCTTTCCGACAAGGTCGGACGGCTCCTGGTGCCGGGAGCCGTGGAAAACCCGATGGACTACGGCATGATCGATCCACTGCCGTTCCACGTCGTGTACGATTACGGTTACGACGGGATCATGCGGGCCTATGAGGACAATCTTCAACGCCTTGGGCTCGAGCGCATCGATATCCTGTTGGCTCATGACATCGGCGCCTTCCAGCATGGTGAGGAAAATACCCGCCACTTCAGGGACCTGGCCGAAGGCGGTTATCGCGCGATGGACGAGTTGCGCAGAGCAGGGAACGTCAAGGCGATCGGATTGGGCGTCAACGAAAACCAGGTCTGCATGGACGCGCTCGGGATCGGCGACTGGGACGTGTTTCTTCTGGCCGGCCGCTACACGGTTCTCGAGCAGACGCCGTTGGACACCCTGTTTCCCGCCTGCCGCGCGGCGGGCACCACGATCATCTGCGGCGGGCCATTCAACTCCGGTATCCTCGCCGGGCGCGAGATGTGGAACTACGACAAGGCACCTGCCGAAATTGTCGACAAGGCGCGCGCGCTGGGTGCCGTTGCTGATGCATTTTCGGTCCCGTTGGCTGCGGCCGCGCTGCAGTTCCCGCTTGGCAACGACCTGGTGACGTCGGTCATTCCGGGACCGCGCGACAGGGGCGAGCTGGAACAGATCGTCAACTGGTTCAGCACGCCGATCCCGGGCGAATTCTGGTCCACCCTCAAAGCCAAGGGTCTGTTGGAAGAGGCGGCACCGGTCCCAGCAGGTGCCTGACGGGCCTCAGTTTCGTGCCAACTGTCAAAACCGGACCACGTTGCGATCTGTCAGTGCGTGATAGGGATTTGTTGAATTGGCT
>JAJFHT010000317.1 GCA_021775495.1 Hyphomicrobiales bacterium
CCCGATCTCGCGGATCTGCGGGACAAGGCCACGCCGATCTTCGGTCAATGGTCGCAATCGCTGGAATTGACCCGGGAATTGACCCCGGTATTGCTCCAGGAAGGTGCCGAGGGAACGACGCTTGTCGACCATGCGATCTACGTGGAAGACGATCTGGGTGGATTTTTCGAACTGTCCAGCGGCAATCCCGTGCTGGATGCCGACGGCATGGTCATCGACCGGCCGGATATGCAGAACGTGCTGGACCAGGCGATCGCCGCGGATCAGATCTGGCAGGTCGAGCAGGTCTTTTCGCCGCAGACGAGGGCCGAGCAGGTCCAGTTCCGCGAATCTGCGCCTTATCTTGTTGAGATCGTCAGCGACCGTGCCGTCGTTCTGGACTACGGCATCCAGAATCCGGATGGGTCCTGGGCTTTGGCGAGTGGCGATTCGATCACCGATGCGGACGGTGTTGTCATTGCGGCTCCGACGGTGGCCGATATCCTGGCAATGGTCCCGCCGGAAGGAAAGCTGTGGCGCTTCGAGCAGTTTGGTTTCAATCCCTACGCCACTCCTGCTGTCGACGAAATCGGCATCAACATAATCGACGGGCAAGTCGTCGATTATTCGGTTGAGATAGAGGATATCGACGGCAAGTTTCATGTCTGGTCACGCAATCTGGATCGTGCCCTCGAACTACAGGACAAGCTTGGCCGCCCGGGCGAATACAATCTGCGCAATTACGAGATCGACTTCGACACGCTTGATGAAGTCAATTCAACCGATGACAGCGCCTATCGCGTTGAACTGCTGACGGCCGGCCAGCTGCATTTCGCCACATCTCTCTATGGTGTTGATTTTCAACCGCAGATCATGGCCGCGCAGACCGATGCCGACACCGGCATGTTGTCCTATTCCGTTGGTTCGTTCCGAGCCGATGATGGTGTCGATCTTGGTGAATCCGGCAGCTACGATCCGACCCTGATCGATACCGCAATTGAACTGATGGGTCTGGTGATGGACAGTTACATCACCATCAGTCGCGCTTTCTCTGTGCGTCTGGCGTTGCAGACCGGGCTGTCGGCGTTCGCCGAAGGGCTGAATTACCTTGTCGATGCTGATCGGTTTGAAGGTGCGACGGATTTTGAGCTGACGCCGGTTTTCGATGCCATATTGGCGGCAACGCCAGCGGGCGAAGTTGAGGCAACCGAATATCTTCAGGCATGGCATGAAATCCTTGAAGTTGTTTATCCCGATTTCGCCCTCAATCAGGCGAAGAATTTCTTCGCGGCGACACTACGCAAGGACCAGGTCTTCATTGCTCAGAACCTGATTCCGGCCTTTGAAAACAACCCCATCGATCTCGACCTGGCCGGCATCATGAATGCACTGGGTCTGGAGCAGGACCGCCTCATCGATCACACCGCCGATGCTGTAACCGTCGACGGCACATCCAGCGATGACTGGATCTACCTGTCCGCCGGCGACCAGACCTATCGCGGCGGACACGGAAAGGATGTCTATCTCGTCGGCCAGAATTTCGGTCATGATGTAATCTACGACCTGGAGGAAGCTCTGATTGCACCCCCACAGGGGGACGAACTCAGATTTACTGCCCTGACCTCTGATGATGTCTATGTCACCGTGGATGGCCTCGACCTGTTGTTCGAGGTCACGGCCACCGGGGACACTCTGCGTATCCGCGACCATTTCCTCGGTGATTTGATTGACCCGTTGTTCGGAAACAACTTTGCCGACGATACGGGTGTCGGCGCGATCATCTTTGCCGATGGTGAATTGTGGAACTGGTACGACACGGCGTTTGCCGCCAGTCATCCGCTGGACAGCGACGACGTGGTTATCGGCACGCAAAGCCGGGACGTTCTCCAGGGTGGAAAAGGCAATGATGTTCTGAGGGGCGGGCGCGACGGCGATGTCTATATCTTCCATGAGGGAGATGGACATGATCGCATCATCGATCAGAACGATCGGCCGACCGATGATCCACTGACCAAGATGGATTTTGTCCAGGTCACCGGAAACATCACCGCAGACCGTCTTCGATTTGAGCGCAACGGTGAAAGCAATGACATGCGGATGGTCGTGCTTGACGAATTTGGCGCGGAAACCGGTGACAGTCTATCCATCGAGGGCCAGTTCAAGTGGTTCAACATACCCCTGATCGGCCTGCTCTTCGGCGATGCGATCGAGAGGGTGGCGTTCGAGGACGGCTCGTTCCTGACCGACTCCGAAATCATGGTCCGGATCCTGGAGGATGCGAAGACATCCGGCGAGGATGTCATTTACGGTTTCCACAATGCCGATATTCTCGACGGTGGCGCCGGCGATGATCTGCTGATCGGGCGCGCCCAGAATGACACATATATCTACGGCCGCGATTACGGCAGCGATGTCGTACAGGACGGGCACAATGATCTGTTTTCCAGCAATTATGATGTCGTTAAGTTCACCGACGATCTGCGGTGGTCCGATTTTGTTTTTGAACGTGATGCCGACAGTTCAACCGTCTCAATGCGGGTCAAGGGCACGACCGACAGCCTCATCCTGCAGAACCAGTATCGTTCCCAGCTGATCCTCGGATTCACCGACATGATTGAGCGGTTGGATTTCGCTGACGGCACGTCATGGGACTTTGCCAAGCTGGCCCAGCACTATGTCGATCTTGCCGCCACCGATGGCGACGATACGATCTACGGATTTGACATATCCGATCGCCTTGACGGCGGCCTTGGCAATGATCGCCTCGAGGGTGGTCTGGCTGCCGATACATACATCTTCGCCCGCGGCTACGGCACCGATACGGTTTTCGATACCGGTTCATCGGGCCAGGGCGACAGTCTTGAAATGCAGGACATTGCCTTTGGCGATGTGGCCATCGACCGGGATGGCGAAGATCTGATTTTCACCGTTCTCGATACCGGCGAGAGACTGATTCTGGAGGATCAGTACAATCGATTCGGTGCTCAGAAAAACGCCGTCGAGACCTTCAAATTCTCCGATATAACTGTCGATTTTCACGCCCTCAATCCCGATCAGGTTGACGTGGTCGGGACCGCGAACAACGAAACACTGATCGGCAGTGACTTTTCAGAAACGCTTGACGGCCGGGCCGGCGATGATGAACTGATCGGCGGCTCGGATGGTGACACCTACCTGTTTGATGTCGGTTATGGTGCAGATGTCATAGTCGATACGCAAAAACGCGTTGTCTGGCAGGATCGCGACGGTCGTAACAAGGAAACCGATGACCGGGTCCTGTTCGGCGACGATATTACTGTTGCCAATGCGGTCTATACGAAGGACGGCGACGATCTCGTCATCTCGATTGTCGACCGCACGGATACGCTGCGCATTCGCAATCAGTTCGCCTCGATATCCGAGGGCGTCGAGTGGTTCGAGTATCAGGACGGAACGCGCTTTCACATTTCTGACGTGGAAGAGCTGTTGGCGATAACCGGCGGCAGCCGTGGTGATGATTTCATTGAAGGCTCGGTCGACAATCCAAACGTTCTCGACGGACGGCAGGGTGACGATGTTCTGGTTGGCGGCCGAGCAG
The DNA here is from genome assembly GCA_021775495.1 of Hyphomicrobiales bacterium. Classification (GTDB taxonomy): domain Bacteria; phylum Pseudomonadota; class Alphaproteobacteria; order Rhizobiales; family Rhizobiaceae; genus JAJFHT01. The sequence continues at coordinate 3,557 of JAJFHT010000317.1, forward strand.
GTGACACCTATGGCTTCGGAGCCGCCTATGACCTTGATGAAATCCGGGAGCGGACGGATCCGATTGCCGGCGCCATAGACCGGGTTGTTTTCGGAACCCTGGTCGATCCGGACAGCGTGCGCCTGATCCGCGATCTGGACAATCTGATCATCGACCTTGGAAATGGCGAAGATCGTCTGACGATCGTCAACGGGCTGTCGACGCAGCAGGTCGAGCTGTTCGTTTTTGCCGATGGCACCGAGTGGAACCTGGAAGATATCCGCAACGGACTGACAACGGGGACCGGGGATGACGATATTGTCCGGGGCTTTGATGATCGCAACGACCTGCTTGATGGGCTTGCCGGATCCGATGCACTTGAGGGCGGACTGGGAGACGATACCTATGCATTCGGACTTGGGTCAGGTGCGGATTCGGTCTTCGATACCGGGGGCATAGACCAGATCGTTTTTGGCACCGGCATCAGTGCGCCGATGATCACATTTTCAGACGAGGCCGGCAGTCTGCTCGTTCGTGTCGCGGGAAACGATGACACGCTGATCATCATTGACGGGATCATTGGCCAGCCGGAAAACCGGATCGAGAGTTTTGTCTTCGAAGACGGCACGACCATAACCAGCGACGATGTCACCAAACTGCTGGTGCGTGATCAGTCCACATCCGGCGACGACGTTATCGACGCGCGTGTCGGTATCCCGCTCGACATTGAAATGGGAGCTGGCGATGACCTTGTGATTGCAGGGCGTGATGCCAGTTTCATTTTTCGCGTCGGCGACGGCAGTGACATCATCGACACACGTGGTCAGGGTGGAACCAGCACGCTGAAATTTGTTGACCAGTCGTCAGACAATGCGGTGGTTCGCAAAATCGATCTTGACGGTGACGATGTGGTCATCGCCTTTCCGGGCACGGGCGAACAGGTCACCATCCGCGGCGCATTGACCAATTCGAACCTGCAGAGGATTCAGTTTGCCAACGAGACCGAGTGGTCGCGGGACGATCTGGTTGCTGCAGCGATTCGCGCCCAGCAGTCCGACCTCGACAACGCAATCACCGGTTCGAGCCTTGCCGACCTGATCGAAGGCGGTCTTGGAAACGACGATGCCCAGGGTGGAGCCGGCGACGATATTTATTTCTTCAATCGCGGTGATGGCCGCGATGTCATAGCCGATACGCTTGGAACCGACAGGCTGGAAATTCGTGGCTACCGTCCGGAAGATGTGAAACTCACCAAACCCGTCGAAGATCGAGATGAACTCGTCCTTTCATTTGAGGGCAGTGAGGATGAAATCCTTCTGCGGTTTATCTCCGGTGGCATCGAGATTGTCGGTTTCGGAGACGGCACGGAATGGACACGGGAGGACCTGTTCGCAGCGGTTGTCGGTCAGGGGACGCCTTACGATGACGTCTTGCTGGGCTCGACAGCCGACGAAACCTTCGAGGGTTTGGCAGGTTCGGATTTCCTCGACGGCGACCGGGGCAACGATACATATATCTACTCACAGGGCGATGGCCGCGACGTTATCGACGACACCGGCTCTTCCATCGAAACAAATACGCTGGTCATCAATGGTTATGGGCCATCGGATCTGACCATTGTCAGACACGACGATCGCAGTGACGATCTTATTCTGAGGTTCTCCGGCGGCGACGAGATCACCGTAATCGACGGCTTCGATCTAACATCCTCGCGCATCACCCGCTTCCTGTTCGAAGACGGAACCGACTGGACACTCGACAATGTGCTTCTTGCCCTCGAAAGCCAGAGGCAGGCGGACCGCAATGAAATCCTCACGGGCACGGATGCCGATGACACGCTGGTTGGCGAAGGTGGCGATGATCTGCTGACAGGCGAACGCGGCAACGACACCTATGTGTTCAATCGTGGTGATGGCCGCGATGTCATTTCCGACGAAGGCTACTCATCCAGCTCCGCAGACCGAATCGATCTTCGTGGTTACACACCCGCCGATCTCATCTTTTCGCAGTCCCCGCGTGATCTCGATGACCTGCTGATCGAGTTTGCCGGCAGCAGTGACAGCATCACAATTCGAGGCGGACTTTCAGGTTCGACAGGCGGCTGGATCGAGGAGATTGTATTTTCCGATGGCAGTGTGATCTCGCGTGCAGAGATGCTCGCGGATCTCTTTGTCGGGACCATCGGCGATGACGATACCAACGGCTCTCCTGGGCCGGACATCTTGCCGGGAAGTCCCGGAAATGACCGTACTGCCGGTCTGAATGGCAATGATATCTACACATTCACCCGGGGCGACGGTCAGGATATTCTGATTGAGAGCAATTCCGGTGCGAACGTGCTCCAGATATTCGATTATTTCCCCGAGGACGTCACGGTAACGCAGCATTCGGTGCGCAAGGGGTCGGTTGTCCTGACGTTTGACGGCACAGACGACCGCGTAACGCTCGACCAGGGAAGTTCCAGCGAACACGAGTTTTACCAGATCGCTTTTGTCGACGGCACGGTGTGGAACCGCGCGACGATTGACGGATTTGCCAGTTCGTCAATCCCGGTAAGCACTGGCAATGACGATGTTTCCGGTTTTGATTCCTTCGGCGATGTCATTCAGGCCGGGCCGGGACAGGACGCCATCGACACTCTTGGCGGAAGCGACATTCTGGTGTTTGCACTCGGCGATGGCCGGGATACGGTCTTGGGATCGAGGGCAGATACACTGCGTCTGACTGATTTGAACCCTGCAGATATCCGGCTTTTGGGAGACATATTCGGCGACGGATCGATCACATTGGCCGTGCCCGGCGCGCGCGATTCGATCCGGTTCGAAACCGGGTCAAGCGTTTTGAACCGCATCGAGTTTGCCGACGGAACCGTCTGGAATTCTTCCGATATTGCCGATGAAACCGAGGCACGTCCGGTGCCGGTATCTGCTGGACCTGTGACGATCAGCGGAAGTTCAGCTGCCGAAACGTTTGAGAGTACGGCCGCTGATGAACTGATACTGGGCGCACGCGGATCGGACATCTATCGATATGAAATCGGAGATGGCCACGACCGCATTCAGGATTACTCTTCGTTCGAGACGGGAACGACGGACACGATCGAATTCGTTGGAATCGCTTCGACCGAATTTGTCGCAGCTGAAGATCGCCAAAACAGCAATCATCTACTGATCACTTTTCCCGGTCAGGACGGCTCCGTACAAGTCCAGAATTTCTACTCCTCATCCACACGTTACCGGATTGAGGCTTTCACTTTCTCCGACGGGGTAACCCTCACCCACGAGGAGATGGTCGCGCTTGCCAGTCCTTTGCCGACAACGGGAAATGACCGGCTCGAAGGCACGGATGGTCCTGACACCATCGATGCCCTGAGCGGGAACGACACGATTGATGGCCTCGATGGAGACGACACACTGACAGGCGGCCCCGGAGACGACATCGTGGTCGGCGGCGGCGGCGGGGATATCTACGAGTTCAGTCCGGGGGATGGTCGCGATTTGATCGTCGACTCCGCCGGCGGTACCCCGAATATCCTCAATCTGCACGGCGTCCTCGAAACCGATATTGCGATTGACTGGAATCCTCTGACCGGCCGAGCCGCGCTCACAATTGCAGGAAGCAGCGATCAGATTCAGTTCGCCACCAGCCAATTTGCCTCGATTGACTATGATTCGGGTTCGGCGAATATCAGTTTCGGCAAGATCGTTCTGGACGATGGCACGGAACTGGATGATGCGGCGCTCAACGTGTTGATGGCGGTGCCGCCTATTGAGATCTGGACCGGTACTGCCGGAGACGACGCGCCAGCAAACTCACCCAACTGGACGCGGTTTGACGGCCAGGATGGAAACGACACCTATACCTATTCCCGCGGCGACGGCGTCGACTATTTTCTCGACTGGGGATATGACGACGACGCATTGGAAGTCGATGTCCTGATCCTCACCAATATCGGCGTCGCCGACATTTCTGGCATCGCAAATCTCCAGTACCTCACCTATCAATTCGAATATGCTGAAAGTGCGCCAGGCGCTGCGGACGGCGGCAGTTTCATCGTGCGGATGCGCGATCCCGAAGATACTGGCGAGGGTTTTGTCGATCCGAGCGGTATCGAGCAAATCCAGCTGGCCGATGGCGCCGTTTGGGAACTTGCCGACGTTGCCGCAAGGGTTTCGGTATCGACATTCGTCCCTACCGATGGTGCGGATCAGTACTCCGGATCCGAAGCAGCCGATGTCATCGAACTGGGCAAAGGTGATGATGACGCGTCGGGGAACGGCGGCAACGACACCTATATTTACAACCGTGGTGATGGCGCGGATATCTATTCCGACAGTTCTTCGGACGGAAGTCCCGCGGGAACCCTGCAGCTTATCGCAATCACCCCGGCCGAGATCAGCACCGACCGCCGGTTTGACGATCTTGTGATCTCGATTGCACCACGCGCAGTCGATGGTTCGGATGCCGGCTCGATCCTGCTTGAACGCTATTTCTCGTCGAGCTCCGCCTGGGCAGGTGTCACGCTCGGTTTCGATGACGGCACGATCTGGAACGAGGCCGATCTCTATGATCCGATCAGTTCTCAGCAAACCGCCGGTGACGATATCATCGCCGGAACAGATAGAAACGATGCGTTTGAGCCGGGCACCGGGAATGATGTCATATTGGCGGGCGAAGGTCAGAACACGCTCGTCTATGCCCGCGGCGACGGCGATGATGTCGTAAAACTCGAATCCTTCAACAGCACATTGCTGCTGGATTTCACCGATGTGCTGCCGACGAACGTGACCGTTCTCCGGCACGGCGACGATCTCATATTCGAGATTGCTGAAAGCGCACCGGGCGCCGGTGATGGAGGTTCCGTACGTGTGCTGGATGGATACAGTGCGACGGGCTCAGATGAAATCACGGTGCAACAGGTTACGTTTGGCGACGGCACTGTTTGGGATCGGAACGCGATCGCGACGGCCTGGATTGCCGGGCGCATCAGTACCGGTGATGACCTGATCGTAAATGCCGGGCCCGCCGCGACTTACGAAGCAGGGCCGGGAAACGACCTGATAGAGACCGGTCAGGTGGGTGATACGTACATCTATCGCAACGGCGACGGACATGACACCATCATCGAGAACGGCAACTATATTTATGCCGACTACAGCGCGCCGGAGCCATACGGTCCAGACCTGGTACATTTTCAGGATCTGCTGCAATCGGATGTCGCTTTTGGCCGAAGCGGAGACGATCTGGTCATAACGATCGTTGAGGACGGCGCGCGCGGAATCATTGCTGGCTCGGTTACCCTGGTAAACCAGTTCGCGACCTATCCCGGTAGCGTATCGACACTCGAATTGCTGCGTTTTTCGGACGGATCGGAAGTGGCCGTTACCGCAGCCATCGTCGCGATTGTGGCCAGTGCCGCGACAGATGGCGGCGACCTCATCAGAGGGTCCGATCTCGATGAAGTATTCGAGGCAGGTCTCGGCGATGATGTAGCGATCGGAAAAAATGGATCCGATACCTATATCTACAACCGTGGCGACGGATCCGACATAATCGTTGATGTCCCCACTTCGGCTTTTTCCAACGAGACGGACACACTTCGGCTTGTCGGTATTGATCCGACAAGCGTGTCCTTCGGCAAAATCATCGAAGGCGTTGAACTGATCATTTCCGAGTCCGCCCCCGGAGCGGCGGACGGCGGTTCCATTATCATCCACGGGCAGTTGGATAGCGGTTCGATCGAGGATACCGGCATTGAGCGAATAGAGTTCGATGACGGTACGGTTTACGAGACCGCCGACATCACCGAGCGGGTTCTGCTCAGCCAAAGCACTGAATTCGACGATGTCCTGATTGGCGGAGACAGTGACGACCTTCTGATCGGGCTTGGCGGCAATGACACGATGCGCGGCGGCGAAGGGTCCGACACCTATGTCTACACGCGCGGGGACGGATTCGACCTGATTGAGGACAATCAGTTCGATTCACGCGCGACCAACCGGCTTGAACTTCACGGCATCACACCGGATCAGGTAATCGTCCGCCTGTCCGGTGCAAACGACCTGCTTTTGGAGTTCGTCGAATCGGCGCCTGATGCAGGAGACAACGGGCAGGTTGTGGTCCGCAATTCCTATATCACAAGCTCCTTCCGCGGCCTTGACGAGGTGGTGTTCGACGATGGCACGACATGGACCAGCGATCAGTTTGAAACCCTCGCATCCCGCAATCTGGCGACGCTGGGCGACGATCGTCTCGAAGGCACCAATGATGCCGAAGCGTTAGAGGGTCTGCAGGGCGACGATCTGCTCATCGGAGCCCTTGGTGACGACACCTATCTGTACACACGCGGCGATGGCGCCGATGTCATCCGGGAAAGCGGCTCGGATACCGACCGGATAGAGATAGCGGGATACGCAACTGCCGAAGTGTCATTTGAACGCCAGGGGCGTGATGGTGTCGACCTGATCATTCGGCTGGCGGACGCGGGCGACAGCATCACTGTCGTCAACGGCCTCGCAAGCTTTGCATCTTCCAAGGTCGAACAGATCCTTCTTGTTGACGGGGGAGAGACGTTCCAGCTTGCTGATATCGAGGCAGCCCTCGTTCTTGGCGAGGAAACCGATGGAGACGACCAGATCATCGGCAGCGTCGCCGATGATCTGCTGCGCGGTGGCAAGGGTATTGATCTTCTTGTTGGCAACGAAGGGGATGACACCTACACCTATCTGGCGGGCGACGGTGATGACCGGATAACGGATAGCGGCTCCTCGATCGGCGACAGGCTCATTTTGGCCGATATCAATTCCAGCGACCTGGTCTGGGCGCGTCGCAGTCCGGCCAATGGCGATGATCTGGTCCTGCGGTTTTCCGGCCTGACGGACCGTCTCCATTTGACCGACACGCTCGATCCAACAGGAAAGGGCATCGACGTCATCGAATTCGCCGATGGCACTGAGTGGGGCATTGCAGAAATGCGGGCCGCAGTTCTCCAGTCATGGAACACGGACGGAGACGAACGCATCCGTGGCTTCGAATCCGCCGACATTCTACGGGGCGGTAAGGGCAAAGACTGGATGATCGGGGATGACGGAGCCGACATTTACCGCTTTGCCTCCGGTGATGGCCAGGACACGATTGACGATATCAGCACCAGCGCCGGTGACCGTCTCGAAATCACCGATATTTCGTCACTCGAAGTGTCCGCCCACCGGCTTTACAAGGGCAGCGACGCGGTTGTTCTTC
>JAJFHT010000318.1 GCA_021775495.1 Hyphomicrobiales bacterium
GCACATGCGCGCCCGATCGACGATTTCAATCGATCGTCCATAGCCCGAGCCGATCTGCATCAGATTGGCGAACCGGTGGATGTCGGTGGTCCGGTTCTCGCCCGCCGCATGGAAAACCGCCGGATTGAAAAACAGCGCATCGCCTTTTTCGAGCGGCAGTTGGACGCAATGGTCCGCGAAATAGTCGCAAAATTCCGGCAGTTGGGCGGCAAAATATCCAGGCAGGTATTTTTGCGAGAAGGGCAACAGTTTGGTCGGACCCGAATCGAGCGGCATGTCGCTGTGGGCGATTGCACCTTGCAGGGTCAATGCCGCGGAAAGCGCATGGACGTGGGCCGGGTAGGCCGAAAGCTGATCCGATGGCTGAAACCCCATGTGATAATCGCGGTGGCAGGTCTGCGCCTTGCCGCCAGGGCGGACGACATTGACCTGCGTGGTGACCTGAAAAAACGGACCAAGCCAGGCCCGGCTGACCAATGGGATGATCGGATTTGCGTTGTATCTGACAAACAGTTCCGGTGCCGCCATGCAAAGTTTCTCATGGGCGTTCCAGATGCGGCTGTTGGCGCCGGCCGGTGCAAAATGATCGCCGCTGCCGGCCTTGCTTTTTTCCTCCGCCGCAATGATGTCGCTCAAAATCGCGGTGACATTATCAACCAGGGCCAGATCATCATATGTGTTTTGAACGACAACAATGCCGGGCCCATCGCGGAAGACATGATTCCACTCGGCCATCAGTGCGTTGGTTGACGAATGATCGCTCTGCAATGCGCGGATTTTCCCAGCATCGTAGATCGGGATATTCGAGGCGATCCTGTCGGCGTGCGGGACGTTGCTGTCCCGGGTTTCGGTTTCCACGATCTCGCGAAATTCATCGAGAGAGCAGGTTTGCTGATCGATCCAGACAGGATGTTTGTTTTCGAAAAGCTGTTCCATCACGAAGCTCCGGCGGGGTTTCGGGTGAAATATACACAATCGAACGAAAGATCGATTCTTCAGGCAACGGCAAGCCGTTTGAACACGGACATAACAGGATGCCGCATTGTCCCAAAGTGAAACAAACGAATTGGCATGATTCTGGCTTGGTATCGGTTGATAGGAAACAAGCCAGAATAGGAGACTGGGCTCCATGGATACGGTTTCAAATCCAATTTCGGAACGGCGAGACGGACCGCGCCAGCGCGTGTTGAAGGGTGCGAAGATTTCGTTCAACAATGGCTACGGGGCACTTGAGGGGATCGTTCGCAATGCCAGCGATGGCGGTGTGAAGATCGCGCTTGGAGATACATTCGCGGTGCCGGGTGCATTCGATCTGCTGATTTCCGGCGAGGAAACCAAGCACAAGGCGCGTGTGTGCTGGCGCAATACGAGGGAAGTGGGTGTCGCGCTGGACTGACCGTTTAGTGCCCAGTTGGTGCCACATTTGGCACCAGGCACCCTATATAGTGTGTCGATTTGAGACGCCGCTTTGATCCGATTGCGCGGCCTTTCGGATCGACGCAAGCGCTTCGCCGTTAATTCTTAATTATTTGGCGTTCAACTGTTCTCGGCTGATCCGGTATTCCACAGCTGTCGAGAGCACAGAACATGCAGGCTTTATTCGAGCAATTCGTAACGCTGTGGGTGGTGATCGATCCGATCGGCACCATACCGGTTTTTGTTGCAGTCACTGCGGGAACAGAGGCTTCAAAACGCCCGCTGGTTGCCCTGCAGGCCGCTCTCATTGCCGCCGGCGTTCTGATGTTCTTTCTGGTCGCCGGACAGTTTCTGATCGATGCGTTGGGCATCAGTCTCCCGGCGTTCCAGATTGCCGGTGGACTGGTGCTGTTTCTGTTCGCGTTGACGATGATTTTCGGCGAATCCAAACCACAGGCAGAGACCGAGGAGGCAGGCCAGGCTGAAAAGGATTCTCCTGCTGTCTTCCCGCTCGCGGTTCCCTCTCTGGCGTCACCCGGCGCGATGCTGGCGATCGTGGTTCTGACCGACAACAACCGCTTCAGCATCCCCGAACAGGCCATGACGGCGTCCGTCATGCTCGCTGTCATCGCAGTCGCCTATGTCATGATGCTGTTGGCGAATCCGATCCTGAAAGTGATCAAGGTCGGCGGTGCCGCCATTGTCAGCCGCGTGATGGGAATGATCCTGGCCGCAGTGGCGGTCGACAATGTGATCGCCGCGGTGATGGAACTGATCAAGATTGCCGGATAGGGCCAGGGCTCACTAACTCCAAAAGCTTTCGAATGGTCATATCAAGCTATGCGCCCGCTCTTTGGCCACAGGGAGAGGATCCCATCGCAGCCGCAGAACCTGCTAAGCGATCCGGCGGGCGATCAACGTCGCTGCGGGGCCCAGGCTTGGAACTGAACGAACTTCGAATTTACCCGATCTTTCAGGCATGCGAACCACGTGTTCGCGAGACAGAAACCGACCCCTGCCGCGCCAAATGATAGATTGGCGCATGAGCCAATCGGCTGCTGTCCGAGCGGACATGTTTGCGCAGAATGTGATGCAGAGCGTACATCCGGGCCGAACCACTCGGCAGAGTTCACCGAGCGCCACCTCGGGCCGAGCGACGGTTTCAAGCGCCCATGCGCAGGTCACGATATCGAACTGTCCATCAGCGAATGGCAGGGACTCCAGGCGTCCGTTCACCTTCAACGCAGGTATGTCGGCGCAGCGTGCCAACATCGCCTCAGACGGGTCAAGCAGGGTTACGCATGCCGGCGACATTCCCTCAGAGATTAATGCGCGGGCAAACGCGCCGGTGCCGCTGCCGGCGTCAAGCAGATTTTTGTCAGGCGTAACGATGGCTCGAACGCTGGCTTCCAGAGCAGCTTGTGCTTCGCCCCCTGCATGCTTCAACCAGCGACGGTGAAGTTTGTCATATTTGGGGGCTAACCGGTCGTAGAGCGCGGCAACATCTCCGTGATCGCCCGTCGAGTATATGGAATTCATCAGTTTGGTCCTTTGGGAGGTGAATTGAGTATTTGCATGTGGATCGACCGGCCAAGACTCAGGCAGCTTTGCCTCGGTGCGTGTTGACGCGCAGATGCCCGCCCCGCACGGCAGATCTCCGGTGACAGGTGAGTTGATTGTTTTTGATTTACACCTGCGTCAGGCGGTTGCCTCAGATCGGCTATGTTCGCGCATTTGCATGGCAATGAGAGCCTCTGCGATCAGCAGATTTAGTCCCCATGCCGCCAGCATCAAGATGTCTCGCAGTGGTCCCATGAGTTCTGTCCCGAACAGAACCATCACGCTGATACCAAACACCGCTTGTGTGGACGCGCCCTGGCCAATTGCGTAGGCGCGGATCATTGCGGCGCTATGTCGTGCGATGTTTCTCAATCTGATGGCAATAACAGCCCACAGAATTAGGCCAAGCATCGAGAGGCTCAGAACGATGCGAACCCAATACAGCAAGGGTCCTTGCAGTTCCTGTGGGAACACAAAGAAATGGGTCATCCAGAGTCCGGTAAGTGCACTCACGCATCCCGCCGCTGCGACCAAGCGGCCCATCCTGCGATGCAGGTCGGGATAGAGGCGCCTCACGCTTGGTGCGAATTGCATTGCACCGAACAGGCAAAACACGAAGCTGCCCAGAATATGCAAGACGATCGGCAGGGGCACGGCGAGTGCCCGCGGATTTTCCGGCACCAGCGCCGGTCCGCCTGCAAGTTCCGCGATCCTCAACAAGCCGGCAAAGGTCGGCACGAACGAGTAAACAAAAATGATTGCGAGAAACATCCATTCGCGGTTGCTGATTGATTTCATCGGATAGTCTTTCCTGATGCATGTGATGTGCGTGGGCGGTGGTCAGGCTGCCAGGCGCTAGCGGCCTGATCCGGTCGCAAACCGCTTATGGTCCAGCCTGGTTTGAAACACGATTTGTCGAATAGTCGTGTTCAGGGGTGAAACGCGTCCAACCAGCCCAGAGAATGACCATCAAGGTTGAGAGGCCGACCACCAGAAAGAACACGTCATCGGGGTCAATCGGTGGCGTGTAGAGGATCAGCGCGGAGGTAAAGAGCCCGGCAGCGGTGTTGATGATCCGAAGCACTCGCCAAGGCAGGACGTGCGGAAGTAGCACCATGGCAATCATCACTTCGACTGCAATGCCTCCATAGAGAAGCAATTTGTCGGTTATTTGCTGGCCGAACATCTCACCGGCGATGACCCAATCCATATAGCCAGGCGACAAGAACTGGTGGATGTCTCGAAAGATGATGTTCATGAGGAAGAAGACCCAAAGCACTGAAAGAAGAGTGCGTGGGTCGGGTGTGTAAAATTGGCTTTGCATTGTCTTAGGTCCTATTTCGCGTTGATGCTTGATCCCGTCAGCCCGGGAGGCGGGCGACGAGTAACGGGTTCATTCGGCCTTAGCTGAAGTGCCGACAATTGGTTTTGTGCGTATTTTGCGGCGATACGGTCCCAGAAGAACTCCGAGGAACGTGCGGAAATTGCGGTCTGCATAGGTCACCTCTTCAGATGTTGCAGACGATATAGCTATGCGCTGAGGAACAGTGGATTGCCTAAAATTCTACATCTGCTATACGCTCATGCATGAACTGGGAGGCGATTTCCTTCGACTGGAATCAGGTGCGGGCGTTTCTTGCGACCGCAGAGGAGGGATCGTTTAGTGGTGCAGCAAGGGCGCTCAAAACCACTCAGCCGACAATTGGCCGACAGATATCAGAACTGGAAGGCAAGCTTGGAGTCACTCTTGTCGAGCGCAGCGTAAAGGGCCCGTCGCTGACAGAAGTAGGCCGGGACCTTCTGGATCATGTGCAGGCCATGGGAGAAGCGGCGACCCTGATTTCGATGGTTGCTTCGGGGCACTCACAGGAAGTATCGGGCGAGGTGACCATCACAGCGACCGACCTTCTGGCTGCGGCAATATTGCCCGGCATCCTCGCACCGATACGGCAGAGCGCTCCCGGCATCAGAATGCACATCGTGTCCTCTAACGACATCCAGAACCTGTTAAAGCGTGAGGCAGATATTGCCATTCGCCATGTGCGCCCGAACCAACCGGATCTCATCGCGCGCCATGTTGGCGACTTCCGCGCCAGCTTGTATGCCTCGACCGACTATCTCGAACGCGCTGGCCGGCCGCGCACACCGCGCGATGTGGCCGATCACGCGTTCGTAGGCAACCCGGACCCGGAGCGTTTGATTGCGCCGCTGCATAATCAAGGTGTTCCGCTCCGACCCGAAAACTTCGTGATGTCCAGTCAGAGCGGTGTTGTCGTTTGGGAACTTGTAAAATCCGGCTATGGAATCTCGATGCTGCCCGAGGTTCTCTGCGAAACTCAGCCAGGAGTTGAGAAAGTGCTACCGAGTCTTCCCTCGCTGCAGTTTCCAATCTGGCTCGTCACCCATCGTGAGTTGCAAACAAGCCGGCGCATCAGGATCGCTTTTGATCATATTGTCCGCGGATTGGGCGATGCGGCGAAGAAGGTCGACTAATAGATTTTACTGGATCTGCTCGATTGCCATTTTGATCGCTATCGGTTCGCCGAACCCCGAATTACACCCATCCCGCGCTACTTCACCTGACCGCTCGAACGTGATACCCCTCAGCCTTCATTGAGACTGCAATGCGTAATCAACCAGCTGCCGTCCGATTGCCTGGCAAGGATGTTCACCGACGAACCGCTACCGGTTGTTCCTTCGTTGAAGCCGGCGATGCACCATCCAAGGTCACCACTACATCCTGCACTCACAACTTTGATTTCTTTTGCTTCCGCGTCTTCTTTGACCCAATCGTCGTGTAACGCTTCAATGGCAGCACGCCCTATCGCGGGCGGCCCGAAGGGAGAATATAATTCAGCTTCCAGCGAATACGCTGCTGCACAACCTGCCGCATCGCCCGTGCAATAGCAGCTTACATACCGATCCATCAGCTTCTGACAATTATTCTTGAAGTCCACGGTCCTCTCCCATCCGGTTTGTTGTGAAGACCCCGATTGCCGGCAACCTGTCAACTTTCCCGGCGGAAACGGGTGACTACTTCGGCGAGACAACAACCGATGCCTATCGCGGGTTCCTGGTCACAAAATTCGCGTACCCAGAATTGCCTGTCGGTCGAAATCAAGCGGCACGCCCTTCGGTGAGCTGCCGCAGAACCGAGGAATAATTGTCCACACCCTGCGCCCCGCCGACCATATGGCGCTGGTTGAAAATCATTGCCGGCACACCCTGAATGCCGCGTGACGTCCAGAACTGTTCTTCCTGCCGAACCTGATCGGCATGACGGCCGTCTGCCAGCACTGCCAATGCCTCATTGCGCTCGAGTCCGATTGCCTCCGCGGCATCAGCGAGAATATCCGGATCGTCGACATTGCGCTGGTGCGTGAAGAATGTGCTGAACAATTGCATTTTGAGATCGTGCTGGCGGCCCTCAGCACCCGCCCAATGCAGCAATTGGTGGGCGCGGAAGGTATTGTACATCCGCATGTCGTCGCCATAGTTGAATGGGAAACCAAGCTCAGTTCCGAGCGCGGACAGACGGTCACGTGCCTGTGCGCTTTGTTCGGCGGTGGTGCCGTATTTCTCGGAAATATGTTCGCGTAGATTCTGGCCCGCGGCACGCATTTGCGGATTCAGTTCAAACGGATGCCAGACAATTTCGGCCGAAAGGCCGGACAGCTCCAGCGCTTTTTCCAGCTGTTTGTAGCCGACGATGCACCATGGGCACACGACATCTGAAACGATATCGACCCGCAGGTCAGCTGTATTCTGTTCGCTCATGTGCCCGTTCTCCGGATCGCAGGTTCACTTCAGGAGCGAGATGTAGTGATTCCTGGCTGCGATGGCAAAGTGCGACGTTTTTCAGGTGACGGAAACAGGTTCCGCGCGCAGCTATTTCGCGCCGGGAACCGCAACATACATGGAAAAGAGCGACGTGGTTGCGGTGATGAACAGTCGATTGTTCTTGGGGCCGCCGAAAGTCACATTTGCAACCGTTTCACCGGTCAGGATTTCGCCAAGCATGTCACCGGAACTTGAGAAACACTGCACACCATTGCCGGCGCTGGTCCACAGATTGCCCTGTATGTCGTAGCGAAATCCATCGGAAACACCGGGATTGATTTCGGCGAAAACGCGCGTATTGCGCAAAAGGTTGTCATCAGTGACATCGAACATCCGGATGTGATGCGGACCATCGGCGTCATGCGACTTACCCGTGTCTGAAATGCACAGGTACGTTTCGTCCGGTGAGAATGCCAACCCGTTGGGTTTCACGAAATCGTCGGCGACAACTGTAAGTCCGCCATCGGCCGGATCGAAACGAAAGACGAAACACCCCTTTTGCTCCTGATCGGCCTTCCTGCCTTCATAGTCGCTCAATATTCCGTAAGGCGGATCGGTGAACCAGATGGTTCCGTCTGATTTGACGATCACATCGTTGGGGGAATTCAGCCGCTTCCCGTCATGGGAATCGGCAACCACCGTGATCGTTCCGTCATGCTCGGTCCGGGTTACCCGCCGTGTCAGGTGTTCGCAGGTGACAAGCCGGCCCTCAAGGTCCCGGGTGTTGCCATTGCTGTTGTTGGCTTCGGTTCTGAAAACGCGGGTACCCAGGCCTTCTGCCCATTGCAGCATACGGTTGTTGGGAATGTCGCTCCACAGAAGGAAATCTCCATGTGGAAAATAGGCCGGACCTTCTGCCCATTTCATGCCGCCGTGATGCTTTTCGAGGAAAACATTGGGAAGTGTCAGGGCCGAGAATCGTTTGTCGTGGACAACCAGGTTCTCGGTCATGTTATCGGGTCCTTGTAAGTCTTGGATCAGTTTTCTGTCGGCAGCTACACTGATTCAAGATCACCTGTTCGTCTGCAATGATTGTCGACATCCTGTTGCAGGTACGTGCAGGGGGCGATGCGGATATACGCGGTGCCGATAGCGGGTCGATACGCAATCTCGGCAATCTTGCGTTTCGGTAAACCCTGCAAATGTGATTTACTTGGCGCTTCAAGCAGGCAGACAAAAATGCGGGACAGAACAGACCCCAATCTCGGCAGATACCTGGCCATTGCCCGGGCCGTCGCCGGCCAACTCGATTTCAAGGATGTGTTGCTGCAGATCGCCGGTGAGGTGAAGAACCTGTTGCCACATGACCATATGGATGTCGCGATCATCGAGCCGGATAACAGGGATCATCATGTTGCGGTTGAGGTCGGCGTGTCGACGAGTTGGGGGGAGGCGGGTGAAGCCCAACCGATCGACAACAGCCCGATCAGGGATCTGTTGCGCGGTGAGATTGCCAGCATCATCACCGGAGATGCATGGAAAGATCCGCAATTCCATTTCGACGGCGCATTTGATTCACCGATTTATGATGCCCGGCTGCACAGCCGAATTCATGTTCCCCTCCAAGTGCACGGGATTATTTATGGTTCGCTCAATATCTCCAGTCACCGGTGCGATGTTTATTCCGAAGCCGACCTGGTCACGGCTCAGAATATCGCCGACCTGATTGCTCCCTATTTCTTCGCGTTGATCCGAGGTCAGCAGGCGGAAAAATCGGCACTTGCCGAGGGCGCGGCCCGGGGCCGCGCCGAAGCACTGCGACAGGGTGCACTGCGACTGACCGAAGGCATGGAGCGGGAGCGCCGGCGGCTTGGAATGGAGTTGCATGATCAGACCCTCGCGGACCTGACACGTATTTATCGGCAACTCGGTCGGCTGGCGCGCAAAAAGGACCTGTCCGGTCAGCAATTATCCGGTCTCGAAGAGGATCTGGCGCAGTGCACGCGTGAACTGAGGCGGATCATCGAGGATGCAAAACCGGGAATCCTTGAATTGTTCGGGTTACAACAGGCGGTAGAGGCACAGTTGGAGAGATCGGTGGCGGGAAATCCTTCTCCGATCCAGACATCGGTTGTCGATACCACCAATGGTATTCTCGACCGCGGTCCGGAGCCGGTCAGAATCGCGATTTTCCGAATTGTTCAGGAGGCGGTGAACAATGCGATCAAACATGGATTTTGTAGCCGGATTGACGTGCGCATCGGGCAGGTCGGCAAGGTGGTGGAAATCAGCGTTGCCGATGACGGGTCCGGACCGCAAAAGGGATGGGATCAATCAACTGGAGGCATCGACAACATGCGGGTCAGAGCGGCATTGATTTCGGCGGAACTGTTCTTTGAAGACGGTGGCAAGGACCGGAATACGCAGATCGTGGTCCGGCTTCCGCTTGACGAATTGCATCTGAACGGTGCCGCCGGCACCGACTTCACAGTGGCCGGTCATCAGGAGACCGAGCACGCGGAAAATCTACGGAGCGTTCAATGAATATCCTCGTTGCAGAAGACGATCCGTTCCATCGCTCGTTTCTGCGATCAACCCTTGAGGGGACGCTGCAGGAGGACGATACGATTTATGAAGCCACGGATGGGCAGGAGGCGCTTGATATCGTCAAGGCCAATCCCATTGACGGCATAATCATGGACCTGCAGATGCCGCGAGCAAATGGTGTTGAAACCGCAACGGTGATTTGGCGCGGCAAACCTGAAATGCGCATTCTTTTCTGGTCGAATTATGCCGATGAAGCCTATGTCAGGGGCATATCGCGTATCGTGCCGAATGGCGCGGTATACGGATATCTTCTCAAGACGGCGAGTGAGGAACGGCTCGAGCTGGCCGTGCGCGGCGTGTTTCGCGAAGATCAGTGCATCATCGATCGCGAGGTTCGCGGTGTGCAGCAGCGTACCGAGAACAACCTCGAGGGATTGAGCGACAGCGAATTCGAGGTGTTGGTCGATATTGCACTGGGGATGACCGACAAGGCCATCGCGGCGCGGCGCAAAATGTCGACACGCGGCGTGCAAAGCCGCCTCAAACATCTCTATGACAAGTTGGGAATCGAACAAACCTCTTCATTGTCGTCCTTCGGGCCGGTCTACAATTCGCGCACCCGAGCGGTGGCAATTGCCCTGTCCAGAGGCCTGCTTAATGCCGATGGTCTATCGGCGGCCGAAGAAGAACTGGAAGGCTGGCTGAGGGGGCAGGCAAACAAGGCGGTCTGATCGACGCTGCAAACGTTTTGCAGGGCACCGCCACATCAGGATCCGCTGCAAAGTTCATTTTCAGTGCGGGTACCCGTAATTTGGGCAGCGCAAACGCGCATGATTAAAACCTGATTTGCGGCATACCGGGGGGTTGCCGCCAGCTAGATTTCATCTCGTAGACAGAATACCGACGTGAGGAACTCCGGAATTCCGAGACCGGCGAATGGTCGCCGATCAGGCTGATGGAGACGGTTTAGGGTTCGGTATCAAGCGGGAGGAATAAATGACCACTGCGAAATGGATTACACTGGCCGCTGGAACGGCACTGGCGCTGGCTGCCGCCTTGCAGCCATCCGTTGCCGACACCTCAGGCAAGAAAATTGCCCTGTCAAACAACTACGCCGGAAACTCCTGGCGTCAGGCGATGCTGAAAAGCTGGACCAAAAACGGTGATGCTGCCGTCAAAGCTGGCGTCGTTGCGGCGGCAGATGCATTCACGACAGCTGAAAACCAGGTCACCGAACAGGCGGCACAGATTCAGAACATGATCCTTCAGGGGTATGATGCAATTGTCATCAATGCGGCTTCTCCGGATGCGCTGAACGGCGCCGTGAAAGAGGCCTGTGACGCCGGAATTACTGTCGTTTCCTTCGACGGCATCGTGACCGAACCCTGCGCCTGGCGCATTGCGGTCAATTTCAAGCAGATGGGCAAGGAAGAGGTCATCTATCTGGCGAAAAACATGCCGGAAGGCGGCAATCTGCTGGAAATTCGCGGCTTGGCTGGTGTCTTTGTCGATGATGAAATCAGTGCCGGCATTCACGAAGGGGCAAAAGAGAATCCTCAATTCAAGATAGTCGGCTCGGTCCACGGCGACTGGGCTCAGGACGTTTCACAGAAAGCGGTGGCGGGCATCCTCCCATCACTTCCGGAAATTGCGGCGGTTGTCACCCAGGGCGGTGACGGATACGGCGCGGCTCAGGCCTTCAAGGCTGCCGGACGGCCCACCCCGCTGATCATCATGGGCAACCGCCAGGACGAGTTGAAATGGTGGAAGGAGCAAAAGGACGCCAATGGTTACAAGACCATGTCCGTGTCTATTGCGCCCGGTGTCTCGACACTTGCCTTCTGGGTGGCTCAGCAGGTTCTGGATGGCGCGGAAGTGCCGAAAGACCTGACCGTTCCGTTTTTGCGGGTCGACCAGCACGATCTGGAAGAAAAACTGGCCGGTACTGAAGTTGGCGGTGTGGCAAATGTCGAATACTCTCTCGATGAAGCCAAGAAGGTCATCATGGGGAAATAACCCGAATTCGGGTTTGGGCCTGGCGTTGAATACTCCCGTGTGAATGGTCAATGTCAGGTTCGCAAAACATCATCATTGAATTGGACGGCGTCAAAAAGAGTTTTGGCGCCGTCCATGCATTGCAGGGCGTTGACCTCACGGTTCGCGGCGGAGAGGCCCTGGGTATCGTCGGCCACAATGGCGCCGGAAAATCCACCCTGATGCACATACTTGCCGGTTCGCTGTCTCCCGACACCGGGTCGATTAGCCTTGACGCAGCAACGTCCGATTGGACCTATTCCATCGGCCAGGCGCACAGTGCCGGTGTCCGAACTGTCTTTCAGGAACTGTCACTGTGCCCAAACCTGACGGTGATAGAAAACACCCGCATCATGCATCCCGAGATCCGAGGCGCCGGCTGGCGGAAAAGGGCCGAGGAAATGATCTTTTCAAAGCTGGAAGAAGTGTTTCCCGGCAGCGGCATTGATGCAAATGACTATGTCGATGAACTGCCGATCGCCAAACGCCAGATGGTAGAAATAGCAAGAGCCTTTACGGGGAAAGATGGCGGGCCACGACTGGTCATTCTCGACGAACCGACGTCGTCGCTGGACGCGCATATGTCCGAGCAGTTGTTGTCCCATGTCCGAGCTTTTGTTTCCGCCGGCGGTTCCTGCATTCTGATTTCGCATCTGCTTAATGAAATTCTGACCACGGCCGACCGTATTGTGGTGATGCAGGATGGCAAGGTTGTCGATGAGCGCGAGACCGCGCGGTTTGACCGGCATTCCCTGGTCGAAGCAATGGGCAGCGTCGTCGACGAGCAAACGGGTGTGAAGGTAACCATGTCCGACGCCCGCACCGGACAGTCCGTTCCGATTGTGTCGTCCGGTTTTCATGAAGGCATGAAACTGGAAGCTCATCATGGCGAGATCGTCGGGCTCGCAGGATTGAGCGGCCATGGTCAGACAGAAATGCTTGTCGACATCTTTCGAAATGCGCCCCGGGACAGGAGCGGTGCAGGGTCGATGGCGCTGGTGGCCGGTGACCGTCAGGTCGACGGTGTTTTTCCAATCTGGTCGATCGCGCTGAACATGACCGTTTCATCGCTCCGGCGCTTCGTTCGCTTCGGAATCATCAATGGCGACGAAGAACGACGGCTCGCCGAGGACTGGCGTGGCCGCATAGGCATACAAACCCCGGATCTCGACAACAATATCCTGTCTCTTTCAGGCGGTAATCAGCAAAAGGCGCTGTTTGCGCGGGCGCTCGGGTCGGATGCTCAAATCATCCTGATGGACGACCCCATGCGGGGTGTCGATATCGGTACAAAGCAGGAGGTCTATGCGATCCTCAGGAACGAGGCGGCAAAAGGCCGGACATTCCTCTGGTACACCACCGAGATGAACGAACTTGAACATTGCGACCATGTCTATGTGTTTCGAGAAAACCAGATTGTCGCCAGCCTGCCGCGCAATGAGCTGTCGGAGCAGAAAGTGCTCCACGCTTCCTTCGAGGGCGGCTGAAACATGTCGTCTCTGATGACACCACGCCTGTTGCGGAACCTGCTGCCTGCGATTTCGCTTACCGTGCTGCTGCTGGCAATTTTCTACCTGCAGCCTCGGGCGATGAGCTATCTGGGACTGAACCTGCTGCTCAACCTGGCGCTTCCGATCGCTTTCGCCACGCTGGCACAGATGTGCATGATGACGGTGAACGATCTCGATCTGGGCATCGGCGCCTATGTCGGATTTGTCGCTTGTATCGGTGCAACCTTCCTGCGGGATACGCCCGCGCTCGGTGTACTGATGCTGCTGGCCTGCGTGGCCGCCTACGCCGCGCTGGGTGCGCTGATCCATCTGCGCAATCTGCCGTCGATCGTTGTGACATTGGGTATGTCTTTTGTCTGGCTGGGACTGGCTCTTCTGGTGCTGCCGACACCCGGCGGCAAGGCGCCGGACTGGATACGGGCGATCATGACATGGAAAACACCCATGCTTCCCTTCACGATATACGCATCGGTGGGGGTTGCATTGATAGTACACATAATCCTGATGCGGTCGGCATACGGAGCGGTTCTGCGTGGCGTCGGCGGCAATGCCCGATCCGTCGAGCGTGCGGGGTGGTCGCTGCTGCGTGCGAAAGTGACAATGTATGCTCTGGCCGGCGTGTTCGGTATCTTCAGCGGTCTTGCGCTGATCGGACTGACGACATCCGCCGACGCCAATATCGCACTGCGCTACACCCTGCTGTCGATCGCCGGAGCAATCCTTGGTGGCGGTGAATTCGTCGGCGGCAGGATATCGCCGATTGGCGCCGTTATCGGTGCGACGACGCTGACGCTTGCCGGCTCCTTTCTGTCATTTCTACGGATATCCCCCGACTGGCAGATTGGCGCGCAGGGTGGCATTCTTATAATTGTTCTTGCCCTCAGGATTCTGATCAACCGGGCAGAGGCAAAGTGATGGAATCGGCGCAAAACCGTCTTCAAGCCGTAAGCCGGCTGCCGTGGATCTGGGCCTTTCTGGCAGCCTTTCTGGTCTGGCTTGCGACGATCATATTTACGCAAGGGCAGGGCTCCGCGCAGATCCTTTCGGCTGCATTATCCTTTGCGACCTTTTCTGTTATTGTCGGCATCGGCCAGATGTACGTCATCACGCTCGGGCCGGGCAATGTCGACCTGTCGATCCCTGCAACCATGACATTTGCCGGGGCCGTGTCGATGAAGATCATGGATACCCAGGACGCAATGGTCCTTCCCGGTCTGGTGATCGCACTCGGCTGTGGGGCTGCCGTGGGCACATTCAATTTCGGACTGATCCGGGCGTTGCGCATCCCTCCGATCATCGCAACCCTGTCTTCTAGTTTTCTCGTTCAGTCCGCTGCGATCGCTTATGGCCGCGGCATCAAGATCAAACCCCCGCCAATGCTTGCAGAGTTTACCACATACAGGATTGCTGGTGTTCCGCTGCTGGCGATCTGCGTTGTCGGGCTTGCCGTATTGATGGGCGTGGTGCTGCACAGAACCGTTTACGGCCGATCGGTGACGGCCATCGGCCAGAACCAGCGGGCCGCGGAACTGGCAGGTATTTCTGTCGGCTTCATTCGATTCGCCACATATCTTCTATCGGCCGTGCTGGCGGGTCTGTGCGGTTATCTGCTATCCGGATTCTCCGGCGGCGCATCGCTCAATATGGGTGCGGAATATCTGCTTGCATCGATTGCCGTTGTCGTCATCGGCGGGACATCAGTCGCCGGGGGATTTTCAAACCTGCCAGGACTATGGGGTGCGGCTTTGTTTATGTTCCTGCTGGTAACGATGCTCAACACGTTTGGCCTCAGCGCCGGGTTCCGGCTCATCCTGACCGGAGTGATCATTGTCGGAGTGATCACGCTGGCGGGCGGGCGAAAGCAGTCCTGAAAAGCCATTTCGCGCGTTTGGGTATCGACATCGGCATGTTGCGATACCAAGATCGGATACGCGACACCTGATCCCAAGTCGATGCGTCACGTCCGGTTTGGCAGGCCGTGCAGTCAGTCGCAATTTGGCGTATTACCTGCGACGGAAATCACGCGCCATCATTACAGTTGCAATTCCAGGAGCATCCAGGTTATGCGCTATGCACTCTATTATGTCCCTGAAGCGGGCAGTTCGTTCAACGATGCAGGCTCCAGATGGCTCGGGCGCGATGCCTACAATGACAGGTTTTTTGCACAACCTGGGATCAATGGTCTGACACCGTGGCAGATTGCCGAACGAACGCTGAATGCCCGGCGTTACGGGTTTCATGCGACGCTGAAAGCACCGGCGCCACTTGCCGGTCATGTCAGCGAGGCCGATTACGTGCGGGCGGTTGCGGAGTTCTGCAAAACAACCCCGGCGGTGGTTCTGCCGAAAGTCGAGATCCAGTCGTTTTCGAACATTTATGCAATCGTTCCTGTGGAACCATTTCCTCCACTGAATGCGTTGGAAAAAGACATTGTTATGCATTTCGAGCCCTGGCGCGGCGGTTTGAACGATGAGACTATGGAAAAACAAAGACGTGGCAACCTCACTGATCGGCAGATCGAACTGTTGGAGCGGTGGGGCTACGCCCATGCCATGGAAGAATTTCGCTTCCACGTGACGCTGACAGACCGGATACCCGACGGTCAGAAAGATGTTTTTGTTGCGGCAATGAAGCAGCATTTCAAGCCGTTCGATGGCGCTCCGCTTTCCATCGACAGGCTCGGAATTTTTGTCGAAGACCAACCCGGCGCGCCTTTCCGGATACTCGACAGTTTTGCACTCGAAGGTGCCGCATAATGTCAGAACAGGTGTTTTCCAATGCCCGTATCGTGTTGCCTGACACCGTAATCTGCGGTTCGATACATGTTACCGATGGCAGGATTGCCGATATCGGCGAAGGGGCAAGTATCGTCGGCGACGATTTTGGCGGCGATTATCTGATTCCCGGTCTGGTCGAGTTGCACACCGATCATCTTGAGAATCACTATGCGCCAAGGCCGGGCGTCCTGTGGGATCCGCTGTCCGCGCTGCTTGCTCATGATGCGCAGGTTGCAACTGCCGGGATCACCACCGTGCTCGATGCGCTGCGCATCGGGATCGAACCTGGTTCAAAGGTGTCGATTGAGGATATGCGTATTCTCGGAGACGCCATACATCGCGGCGAGCGGGAACAGATTTTACGGGCGGAACACTTCATTCATTTGCGTTGTGAAGTCTCCTCGGAAAACGCCCGCGACGGCTTTCTTTTGTTCGATGGCGATCAACGCGTTCGCCTTGCCTCTTTGATGGATCACACGCCTGGTCAACGGCAGTTCGTTAGCCTGGAAAAACACCGGGAGTTCAACCAGGCGAGAACCGGGCATTCCGACGAAGTTTATTTTACCCGGTTGAAGAAACTCCAGGAAAGTGCAGAAAAATGGTCTGACGCTAATCGCCGGTGGATAGCCGATGCCTGCAAGGCTCGCGATGTGCGCATGGCAAGTCACGATGATGCGACTGAAGATCATGTTGGCGAAGCCATCCGTGACGGCGTTGTGATTGCAGAGTTCCCAACCACCAGAGAGGCGGCACGCGCTGCTCATGACCACGGCATGAAGATCCTGATGGGATCGCCAAACGTGGTTCGCGGCAAATCCCACTCCGGCAATGTTTCTGCGGCAGAGCTTGCACAGCACGGAACGCTCGACATCCTGTCTTCCGACTATGTGCCGGTGAGCCTGGTGCAGGCCGTATTCCTTTTGTCCGAACAGCTGGAACGCATTTCCTTGCCAGAAGCTATCGGAATGGTTTCAAAGGTTCCGGCAGAAATCGTCGGCCTGGATGACCGAGGCGCGATTGAAGTCGGCAGGCGGGCCGATCTTGTTCGCATCAAGCTGACTGATGGCCCGATACCGGTGGTGCGGGCTGTGTGGCGCGAGGGAGAGCGTGTTTCGTGATCGGATACGCTTGCCTGGAAAAAGCGGCACGGTTGCAGCGCGAGTTGTCGGTTGCAAACCATGGCTGACATTCCGGAACTGATTGGGCCTGGTGCTCTGGTGATGGTGGTTGGGCCATCCGGGGGAGGAAAGGACACGCTGATCTCGGGCGTGAAAGCAATTTTTTCGGGCACCCCGTCGATCTATTTTCCCCGCCGGATGATTACCAGGATTGCCGATCAGCAGGCCGAAGATCACGACACACTGACA
The DNA here is from genome assembly GCA_021775495.1 of Hyphomicrobiales bacterium. Taxonomy (GTDB): domain Bacteria; phylum Pseudomonadota; class Alphaproteobacteria; order Rhizobiales; family Rhizobiaceae; genus JAJFHT01. The sequence continues at coordinate 16,993 of JAJFHT010000318.1, forward strand.
GAGCGGGAATTCACTGACGGTCTCAACTCTGGACAATTCGCGCTTCACTGGTCGGCGCACGGCCTGAGCTACGGGATCTCTTCGGAGATTGACCACAAACTGCACGAAGGTGTTTGTGTTGTGTTCAACGGCTCGCGCTCGGTGATCGCTGAGGCAAGCATAAAATACCGCCTTGTTGTTGTCGAAGTCACCGCACCGGTTGATGTTTTGGCGGAGCGACTGGTCTCACGTGGCCGGGAGTCGCGGGAGGATATTGTGCGGCGTTTGAAACGTGCAGATCGGGCAGTGCCGGCCGATGTCAATCGAATCACGATCAACAACACCAATTCCGCCGTCGTTGGCACAAGAGAACTTGCCGATGCGATCCGGAGCGTTGCGGGGTAAACTATCCCGTGGAGGTAAAGTCAGAACCGCGTTGCCGCCGTGTCAGGAAGCCGCCAACTGTCTGACCAGCTGTTCGGTTGCCTCGTCGGCCGGATGGAATTGCTCGATGGTCAGTTCTTCGACAAAGGCGTCCTGCGGCGCGCCGAAGGTTGTCATGGTGGATATCCAGCTGCTGCGTTGACCGCCGAGATTGAGGATCAGCGGTATGAACGGCGCGGGCTGGACGCCGTGATGTCCAGCCAATGCATCCTTGACGCCGGGCTGGGACAATGCGCGCTGCAGGACCGGGGCCAGCGGCGAAGTGGGGCCATGCAGACGGATCTCGTTGCGCATGCGAACAACCAGTTGGACCACCGTTTCGTTCCAGTTTTCAACCAGGTTCCGGTTCGGACCGTCCTCGAAGACCAGATCGGTGAGGCGGGAAGCGTCGCCGGAATGAGACAGGCCGGCGAGTGCAAAGAGCGTGCGGAAACCATCATTGGCATCAACAATCTCATAAGCTGCGTTCAAGGCGACGGCAGGGTAGGGGCTGTGGGATTTCAGGATCAGTGCAACAGCTTTGCGGATCGCGTCCAGTTCCTCCGCATCGATCCCTGAATCCCCGTAGCAGGGCGCAAAGCCGGCCGCGACGAGCATGGTGTTGCGTTCGCGAAGCGGCATGTTGAGCGCCGCAGACAGGCGCAGTACCATATCCGGGCTGGGCTTCGATCGTCCGGTTTCCAGGAATGAAAGATGCCGTGACGAAATGTCAGCATCAAGCGCCAGGGCAAGCTGGCTGAAACCGCGCGCCTGCCGCCATTCCTTCAACATTTCTCCAATCATCTGTCCCTCGCTCTCAACCGTCCGGTAGCCTCTGAAAAGCGTTTTCGCATGCGCATTGCATGACGGCCATTACCTTGGAGGTAATTGAACCCATGACGTGAGTGCAGACAATGGGGGCATGACAACAGGAAAGGAACCTGATCATGAACCAGAAGTCACAGAATACCATGTCCGGTTTTGCGAAAGTGTGTTTCGCAGATGCCATTTTTTCTTCCGGCTCCGTCGTCTTCCTGACGGTACTGTCCGGCCCGATATCCAACATGATGGGTGAGGCGATCCCGCAATGGGTGGTTCTGGCTCTTGGTCTCGGCCTGATCCCGTGGGCGCTGTTTCACTTTCACCTGGCCCGGCGAGCGGTGTTTTCGGCGGAACTGGCGCGCACCAGCATCATTGGAGATGCGGCCTGGGTGATCGTCAGCGCGGCATTGCTGATCTTCGACGCCCATCTGTTTTCAACATTGGGTTTCGCAGCGATTGCCGGGACCGCGGTGGTTGTCGCGGTCATCGGTGCTGAAAAATATATGACGTCCAGGGCCGAAACCGTCCACGTGGTTGCTCACTGAACGGCAAAATAGGTTTCGATGCGGCTGGTCGCCGTGCTCAGGATCGGAAGAACCTCGTTCTCCAATTCCTCATGGGTGCGGCGGCCTGCCTGCGTCGAGACATTCACCGCCGCAACAATTTTACCGGTCGTATCGCGGACCGGAACGGCGATCGAGCAGAGGCCGGTTTCCAGCTCTTCATCGACAATCGAAAACCCGTTCCGGCCGGCAGTCCTGATGATCCGGAACAGCTGACCGGTATCCGTGACGGTCTTCGGCGTTCTCTTCTCAAGCGCGGCATTTGCAAGAAAATTCCGTAATTCCGGATCACCCAGTCCGGTGAGCAAAACTCGGCCCATGGATGTGCAGTAGGCCGGCAGGCGTGTACCGACCTGAAGCCCGACACTCATGATGCGCTGGCCGGCAACACGGGCGACATAGACGGCATCCTCGCCACTGAGCACTGCCGCCGAGCAGGACTCGTTCAACCGGTCGGATACCTCCTGCATGAACGGTTCGGCAAATCGCCACAGCGAATCGCCGCCGACAAAGGTCCGGGCCATCGACAAAAGACGCGGAGTGAGACGAAACCGCCGTTCGGCCTGTGCCGCATAGCCGGTGGTGACCAGAGTGTGCAGGAACCGCCGGGCGCCGGCACGCGTCAGATCGGCTTCGCGGGCAACTTCACTCAATGTCAATCCGTTCGGATGTGCGCTGAGAATTTCCATGACCCGCAATCCACGTTCCAGCGAGGTAACATGCTCGCGGGCTCCGGCGCTGTCAGTGCGCATCTGTTCCACCATGCATCCTCCACAACGGTTGACTTGGGTGATCGATTTCGGCAGATAGTTAAACATAAGATACAAATGTTCGCAATACGAACAAAGTGAACCTGTCGAGGTCCTGTGCAATGGCCAATTTTGTTTCTTTGTCGGAGGCGGTGAGCGCTAATCTGAACGATGGCGATACCGTCGCCTTTGAAGGATTCACCCACCTAATTCCTTATGCGGCCGTTCATGAGGTCATTCGCCAGGGACATACGGATCTGACCTTGATGAGGCTGACACCCGATCTTGCCTATGACCAACTGGTCGGTATGGGGCGGGTGAAGAAGATGATCTTTTCCTATGTCGGCAATCCCGGCGTCGGCTTGTTGCGCCGCGTTCGCGACGCCGTGGAAAACGGCTGGCCCCGGCAGATCGAAATCGAGGAACATTCGCATGCGGGTATGGCCAATGCTTATGAGGCCGGCGCTGCCGGATTGCCCTTTGCCGTATTTCGCGGCTATCTTGGCGCCGAACTGAAACGGGTCAATCCGAACATAAGGTCGGTCACCTGCCCGTTTACCGGTGAGGAACTCGCTGCGGTTCCGGCGTTGCGTCCGGATGTCACTTTCATTCATGCCCAGAAGGCCAATCGTCGTGGCGATGTTCTGATCGAAGGCATTGTCGGTGTTCAGAAAGAGGCGGTGCTGGCGGCGAAGCGCTCCGTGGTTACCGTGGAAGAAGTGGTCGAGGATTTTGACGATGTGCACCCGAATGCATGCGTGCTGCCGGGCTGGACGGTGACGTCCATCTGTCATCTGCCCGGCGGGGCGCATCCATCCTATGCGCATGGATACTATATTCGCGACAATGCCACTTACCTCGAATGGGACGGCATTTCCGCCGATCGCGAGCGGTTCCAGGCATGGATGCAGGAACATGTGCTGGAGGCAAAGCCGGAAATCTTTGCCAAACGTGTGGCTGAGATGGAGAGCGCGGCATGAGCAAGCTGGATTTCACTCCCGATGAAATGATGACCATTGCAGCGGCGCGGGCGCTCAAGAACGATGATGTCTGTTTTGTCGGCATCGGCGCACCGTCGGCGGCCTGCAATGTGGCGCGCTTGTCGCATGCGCCGGACATCACGCTGATCTACGAATCGGGCACCATCGGGACGGCGCCCGACGTGCTGCCGTTGTCGATCGGTGACGGGGAGTTGTGCGAAACTGCCGTCACTACGGTGTCCGTTCCGGAGATGTTTCGCTACTGGCTGCAGGGCGGCCGGGTGACGATCGGGTTTCTGGGAGCAGCGCAACTGGACAGGTTCGGAAACATCAATACCACTGTCATCGGCGATTACGATCATCCGAAGACACGTATGCCGGGTGGTGGCGGCGCGCCGGAGATCGCCAGTTCCTGCGGTGAAATTTTCATCACCTGCAAGCAATCATTGCGCACCATGGTGGAGAAGATCGATTTCTTCACATCCTTTGGACATGGCGACGGTGGTGATGCACGGGAAAAACTGGGGATCACGACCAAGGGTCCGAGCCTGCTGATCACCGATCTGGCGGTCTGGAATACCGACCCGGTCAGCAAGGAATTTGTTGTCAGCTCGCTGCATCCCGGGGTTTCGCGTGAGGATGTGCAGGCGACTTGCGGCTGGGCCGTTCGCTATGCCGATGATATGGACGTAACACCGCCGCCGACGGCAAATGAACTGAAGGTGCTGCGTGATCTGAAAGCCCGAACGAAAGCAGCCCATGGCGGCGCAAAGAAGGAAAAGGCAGCCTGATGTCAGAAGCGTTTATTTGTGATTATGTCCG
>JAJFHT010000319.1 GCA_021775495.1 Hyphomicrobiales bacterium
GGGCTGGGTGGTGTTTGAATATGAAGGGCAGGGCGAGCACATCCTGCGCGAGGGCTCTTGTGTCCTGCAACCTCCCGGTATCCGCCACCGGGAAGTCCGCCACTCCGACGACATGGAACTGCTCGAGATCATCTCACCGGCGGAATTCGACACCCATGCGGTTGCAGTTCCTCAATGAGCCGAATCCCGACTGAATAATCTGAATCAACAGATAAGCCTTCGGCCGCAACTCCGTGCAGTCGTTGAGTTTTTGCGCCTCACTTTTCGAACCTGCTAACAGTCTGACGCAACTTTGTTTCAGGCCTGAAAGCCGCTTGTCCGCAGCTTTTTCCACGCATGCGTCTTGACGCTATGCGCTGTATATGAAATATTTTTCAAACACTGAAAGATTTATCAATTGCGAGATGTTGATTGATGGCAACCGCCAGACCTGCGGCAAAGGATGATGCAAGCATGGCGGTTCGTGCGGCCTGGCTGCATTACGCCGGCGGCTTCACCCAGTCGGAAGTTGCTCGAAAGCTCGGGCTGTCCAGCCTGAAGGCTCACCGGCTGATCACCCGCGCCAATCAGGAAGGGTTGGTTAAGGTCTATATCGATGGTGACGTTTCCGAATGTGTCGCGCTGGAGGCGCAGATCGCCGAACAGTTCGGGCTGAGTTATTGCGAAGTCGTGCCCGAATTTGATGCCGAGGATCTTCCGTTACGGGCGTTGGGCATTGCCGGCGCGCAGTTCCTGAGGCGGGAGATTGAGCGCGGAGAGGAGCGGCTTATCGGAATTGGCCACGGCAGAACGCTGGCGGCCTGCGTCGACAACCTGCCGCGTACTCCGTCCCCGAACACGGATTTTGTCTCGTTGCTGGGTGGTTTTTCAAGGAAGTTCTCAGCCAATCCGCATGACGTGATTCACCGTCTTGCCGAACGCACCGGGGCGCAGGCTTTTGTGATGCCGGTGCCATTTTTCGCGAATACACCGGAGGACCGGGAAATTCTGCTTGGTCAGCGCGGCATTTCGGATGTCCTGGAACTGGCGCGGAGCAGCACACTGAAGATCGCCGGAATTGGCTCGACGGAACTCGGCGCTTCACTGGTGGAAACCGGGATGGTTGAGCCGTCGGAAATTGATGACGTGCAGAAAGCCGGTGGCGTCGGTGAAATTTTCAGCCACTTTTTCGATGAAGATGGCGAACTGGTGGAGACCGCGCTTTCGGACCGCACGATGGCCCTCAAGCCGGGAGATTTCAAAGGAACAAGAATAGTCGCCGTAGCCGGTGGCACCATGAAGACCCGTGCCATTAGGTCTGTCCTGAAGAGCCGTTACTTGAGCGGGCTCATAACCGATGAGCGTACGGCACGCGCGCTCGTTTCGTAACTCATAACCGTCACGACGCTGTCGCGATGGTCTATGATTGTGGGAGGTATTTGTCATGTACGACAAGGAAAAGGATCTTATCGAAGCTTTTGTCAGAGGTCAGGTGAATCGCCGTGGCCTCATCAAGGGTCTTGGAGCACTTGGACTCACAGCATCGACGGCGGGCGTTTTGCTGAATGCCGCGGCGACAGATGCACTAGCAGCCGATTTCGATTGGCAGGCGCACAAGGGCAAGTCGATCAAACTGCTCTTGAACAAGCATCCCTATACCGACGCAATGATCGCCAATCTCGACAATTTCAAGAAAATGACGGGCATGGAAGTGACCTATGACGTTTTCCCGGAAGACGTCTATTTCGACAAGGTAACGGCAGCGCTCTCCTCGGGTTCGACCGAATATGATGCGTTCATGACCGGCGCCTACATGACTTGGACCTATGGTCCTGCAGGCTGGATCGAGGATCTCAATGAATGGATCAACGACCCGAGCAAGACCAATCCGAACTACAACTGGAATGACATGCTGGAAGGCGTTCGTTCCTCCTGTGCGTGGAACGGCAAGCCGGGTGGCGAACTTGGTTCCGCCGACGCCAAGCAGTGGTGTATTCCGTGGGGTTACGAGCAGAACAACCTTGCTTACAACGCCGAAATGCTGGACGCGGCGGGCGTTGCCGTCCCCAAGAACATTGACGAAATGGTTGCGGCCGCCGCCAAGCTCACCGGAAACGGCGTCTACGGTATCGGTGTGCGCGGGTCTCGCTCCTGGGCGACGATCCATCCGGGTTTCCTGTCCGGCTACGCCAATTTCGGTCAGAAAGACCTCAATGTGAACGACGGAAAACTGTCGGCCGCAATGAACACGGATGTATCGAAGGATTTCCACAACAAGTGGGTCACGATGATCCGGGATTCGGGTGCCAAGGATTGGGCGACCCATACCTGGTACCAGGTCGGAACCGACCTTGGCGCGGGCAAGTCGGCAATGATCTATGACGCCGACATTCTCGGTTACTTCATGAACGGCGGCGACAACAAGATGGCCGGCAAGCTGGCCTATGCGCCGTTTGCCGCCAATCCGGAAGCCAGCGGACCGACGCCGAATATCTGGATCTGGTCGCTGGCCATGTCCAAATTTTCCAAGGACAAGGATGCCGCCTGGTACTTCATGCAATGGGCGTCCGGTCCCGAGCACGGTCTGTTCGGCGCGACACAAATGGACTTCGTCAATCCGGTTCGCAAATCGGTCTGGGCGGACGACATGTTCCGCGAGCGGCTCAACAAGAGCTATCCCGGATATGTCGAAATGCACGACCTCTCCGCTCCGGGTGCGAAGATCCACTTCACGGCACAGCCGCTGTTCTTCGATCTGACCACTGAGTGGGCGGCGACGCTGCAGAAAATGGTCGCCAAGGAGGTGCCGGTAGATGAAGGTCTCGATCAGCTTGCGGCCAGCGTTGACCGGCAGTTGAAGGATGCCGGTCTCGGTTAGGTTCTCCCGTGGGCTCGCCGTTCTCCGGAGCGGCGGGCCCTGTCCGATCCCTTTTTATACAGATATTTCCACGGAAGCCGATTGATGGGTTCGGCTTCGCTGGACAGTCATGCAAAGATGTCTGTTCCCGGCGCAGTGAGTGAAAGATGGAGTGTCAGGCATGACAATGGCGACAACCCCGGGCAGGGCGCCTCGTCGTTTCAGGATCAGTAAAAGGGCCTTGCCCTACGTGCTGAGCCTGCCGGCGCTTCTCGTGTGCATCGGCATACTGATTCCGTTTTTTACAGCTGTGTTCTACTCGCTCCAGCGATACCGCCTCAGCCAGCCCTGGGCCCGCAAGATGAACTGGGGCGAGAACTACCTCAATTTCTTCTCCGATCCGAGCTTCTGGAACACTCTCAAGGTGTCGCTACTTTATGCCGGGCTGACGGTTGTATTGGAATTGCTGCTTGGTCTGGCGATCGCCCTGCTGCTGCAGAAGCGCTCCACGATTAACAATTTCGTTTCGATCATGCTTTTGATGCCATTGATGACCGCGCCGGCGCTGGCGGCTCTGATGTGGAAGCTGATGACCAATCCCGGCTTTGGCATTCTGAGTTATTTTCTGACGCTTGTGGGCATCGATGATTTCCGCTGGGGAGCTTCGTCGAGCAGCGCGCTTTTCACCGTTATCCTGGTGGATATCTGGGTTTATACACCTTTCATGATGATCTTGCTGCTGGCTGGTCTCAGGTCGCTTCCCAAGCAGCCTTTCGAGGCCGCAGCGCTTGATGGCGTGCCGCGTATCCAGCAATTCTGGCGCATCACCTTGCCAATGCTGACCCCCTATATCCTGACGGCGACGCTGTTCCGGTTGCTTGAATCCATCCAGCAATTCGACATTATATACGCCATGACCCAGGGCGGTCCCGGCGACACGCTGACCGTATTCCAGGTCGAAGCCTATCTGAACTTCTTCCAATCGACGAATGTCGGCCGATCGGCCGCGCTGCTGATGATCCTGTGGGCCATAACATTCTTCATCTCAAATATTTTCATCAAAAACTGGCTGCGTCTTCGCGAACGCGCCCGCGGCGAGGCGTAGGATCATGGAATACACATCTCCACTCGAAAAAACGCTCCGTGCAATAGCCCTTACGCTTGTCGTCATCTTTTTCATGTTTCCGATCCTGTGGATTTTTCTGATGTCGTTCCAGACGAATGAGACAATCCTAAGGGTGCCGCCATCAGTGGTTTTCGAGCCGACCCTCACCAACTATCAGGCGCTGATCACCGGCAAGCTGGAGACCTCTGCGGCATCGCTGGAAATCAACTTCATGCGCAACCTGTTCAACTCGGTCTTCCTGTCGGTGGCGTCCGTTGCGGTTGCCATGCTGTTGGGTGTTCCCGCGGCCTACGCATTTGCCCGGCACAAATTCCGCGGATCGGAAGACATCGCATTTACACTGCTGTCGTTCCGCTTTGCGCCACCGCTGCTGGTGCTGCTGCCGCTGGCCCTCTACTTCCAGCAGATCGGACTCGCCGACACCTATATCGGCCTTATCTGGGTGTACCAGCTGATCTGCCTGCCGCTCATCCTGTGGATCGTGCGCGGTTATTTCGAGGACATATCGCCAGATATCGAATACGCCTACCGGATCGCCGGTCACTCATGGTTCGCCACGTTCCGCAAGATCGCGCTGCCTTTGGCAGGCCCGGGTATCGCCGCTGCCGGATTGCTGGCGTTCATTTTTGCCTGGAACAATTTCATCTTTGCGCTGGTCTTGGCATCAGCCGACAAACAACCGGTGACGGTCGGTGCGCTGGCCTTCATTACGGCCTCGGGAATCCAATATGGCCAGATCGCAGCCGGAATCGTCCTGTCGATCGCACCGACGCTTGCGCTGGCACTCTATGCGCAGAAATACCTGGTCGAGGGTCTCTCGCTTGGCGCGGTGAAGGGATAGGGCATGGCGTCGCTGGAACTGAAAAATATTGCGAAACGCTACAAGGGTGAAACCGTTTTAGATGACGTGTCGCTCAGTGTCGCCGAGGGAGAAACTCTGGTGCTGTTCGGCCCTTCCGGGGCGGGAAAGACCGTTTTGCTGCGGCTCGTCGCCGGTGTCATCGAGCCGGACCAGGGACAGGTCCTGATCGGCGGTGAAGACATGACTGATACCGAAGCCGAGGATCGCGGCATCGGAATGGCCTTTCAGAACTTTGCTTTGTTTCCGCACATGTCGGCCTTCGAGAACATAGCCAGCCCGTTGGAGGCCCAAAGGGCCACTCCTGGCGCCATCCGCGCAGGCGTCGAGGCTGTTGCCAGACTTCTCAAGATAGATCATGTGTTAGGCCATGCGCCGCGAGAGCTGTCCAACGGACAGAAACAGCGAACCGCTCTGGCACGGGCTCTGGCCGGAGCGCCGCCGATCCTCCTGCTTGACGATCCCTTGCGAAATGTTGACGCGAAACTGCGCTTCGAGATGCGTCTGGAACTGCCACGCCTGCTGGCTGAACAGAATGCAACGGTCATCTATGTGACCCAGGACTACAAGGAAGCGATGGCTCTTGGCGACCGAATTGCCGTCATGTCGAACGGTCGTATCGAGCAGATCGGGACACCGGCTGACATCTACCTCGATCCGGCCAACATCGATATAGCCAGTCTGTTTGGCGACCCGATCATCAATCTGCTCGAAGTGACACCGGCTGCCGGTTCAAAGGGCCTCGCGGCACAGATATCGGGGGTTCCCGTCCGGCTTGGCAATCGTGATCCCGCGATTGCCGGGCAGGAGATGGTAATGGGAATTCGTCCCGAAGCCATCGGTTTTGTCAGTGCGAAATCGAAAGCTGCGATACCCGTCGATGTCGAGGCCGAGACACCACTCAACGAAAAGACGGTCACTCTGGCGAAAACCGCCGGAGGTCGGGAAATCCTGATCTCCCGGCCCGCCGGTACACCGGGACCGGCATCCGGCAAGGCGTACATCAGCATTGACGGAGAAGCGGCCCTGCTGTTCGCCAAATCGGACGGAACGCGGGCTGGCAAGGGCGGCCAGGATCTCGAAACGGAGGGTGAAGCGGCATGACCGAAACTGCCCTGTCTTTGCGAAATGTCGACAAGTTCTACGGTCCGATCGGCCATGGTGTTCATGCCGTGCGAGATGTCTCGATGGATTTCGCCAAGGGTGAGATTGTCGCGTTACTGGGATCGTCAGGATGCGGCAAGACCTCGACGCTGCGAATGATCGCGGGTTTTGAAGAGGTCTCTCGCGGTTCGATAATGCTGGCAGACCGGGACATCAGCAGGCTTGCCCCGGCGAAGCGAAATGTTGCCATGGCGTTTGAAGGCTATTCGCTTTATCCGCCCCTGACCGTGCGTGACAATATTTCCTTTGCGCTGAAATCGACAAACCTGTCTGCCGGGGATATTGCGGCGAGGGTCAGCGAAATCTCGGACATGCTGGAAATCGGTGATATTCTCGATCGCTACCCGAGTTCGATCTCGGGCGGACAGCAGCAGCGTGCGTCGCTTGGTCGGGCTCTGGTTCGCGATGCCGACCTGCATCTTCTTGATGAACCGATGGGACAGTTGGAACCGCAGCTGCGCGCGCTGCTGCGCGGACGCATCAAGCATTTCATCAAGGAACGCGGCCTGACGGCCATTCTGGTGACCCATGATCAAACCGAGGCAAATGCGTTGGCTGACCGCATCGCTGTCATGGAAGACGGGGTTCTACAGCAGTTCGACAGCCCCGAGGTTCTCCGCGACAAACCCTCCAATCTGTTCACCGGAACATTTGTCGGTGAGCCTCCGATGAATGTTTTCGAGGCGGAGGTATCCGCTGAAAAAGGCACAATCAGCCTGCAGTTCAAAAACGAGATGTCGCTGCAATACGCGGCCGGCTCATTTTCCGATGAGATTTGTGAGGCGATGCTCAGCCGGCAGCATGTGATGATCGGCGTGCGCCCCTATGCCGTGCGCCGTACGGACAAGAAGGGCATCCGAACCAAGGTCGCCGTGAATCAATGGCTTGGTGATCAAAGCCATATTGCCGCGGAGTTTGCCGGTGGCATGCTAGTGCTGGTTGAACATGACCGTGCCGAAGTGAAGCCCGGGCAGGAAATCAAAATCGATCTCGAGCCTTCGAGCCTGCACATATTCGATCGTGCGAGCGGTGAAGCCATCGCGCATGGTACGGAGCTGGCGTCGTGAAAAAGGATCTGATCGTCGGAATAGATGCGGGAACTTCGGTGATAAAGGCAGTCGCTTTCAGCCTGACCGGAAAGCAGGTCGACAGTTACTCGGTTCCCAACACCTATGAGACACCCGGGGCGTCGTATGCCGAACAGGATATCACGCGTACCTGGGGCGATACCGTTACGACGCTGAAGGGGCTGGCCGACAAGGTGCCGGATCTGGCCAATCGCTGTCTGGCAGTCGCCGTGACCGGTCAGGGAGACGGCACCTGGCTAATAGACAGTGAAGGTGAACCGGTGGCGCCTGCTCTGCTCTGGCTGGACGCGCGTGCTTCGTCCATCGTCGATGAATTTCGGGCAGCTCCGGAAGACAAACCTCGGTTCGAAAAGACTGCGACTGGCCTGGCAGCCTGTCAGCAGGGCCCGCAATTGATGTGGATGAAGCGGCATGCGCCGGAACTCCTGAACCGAAGTTCAACGGCATTTCATTGCAAGGACTGGCTCTATTTCAAATTGTCCGGTGAACGGGCGACCGACCCGTCTGAAGGCGTGTTCACTTTCGGTGATTTCCGTTACCGCGACTACAGCGATGACGTGGTTGCCATGCTGGGACTGCAGGAACATCGCCATGTGATGCCTCCGATTGTCGACGGAACCCTTCAAACCACCGGACTGAGCCAGGAAGCAGCCACTGCCACCGGCCTTGTTCAGGGAACGCCCGTAGCGCTTGGATATGTTGATGTCGTCTGTACCGCGCTTGGAGCCGGTCTTTATGAGAAGTCTGCCGCACTGGGTTGCACGATCATCGGGTCCACCGGAATGCACATGCGGTTGGTGCCGTCGGCAGACCATGTGGTTCTCAATGCAGAGCGCACTGGATACACGATGGCGATGCCGGCACCGGGCGTGTATGCACAGATGCAGTCGAACATGGCTTCGACGCTGAACATTGATTGGTTGCTCGACGTGGCCGTCGGCCTGCTTGCCTCGCAGGGACTGTCGAAATCTCGTTCCGAACTGGTTCCAATGGTCGATTCGTTGCTTGGCGAGTCTCGATCCTCCGGCATCCTCTTTCAACCCTATGTGTCCGAAGCTGGAGAACGCGGACCTTTCATAAATGCCGACGCGCGAGCGGGTTTTATCGGTCTTTCGACTGACCACAGATTTGGTGATCTGATGCGCGGTGTCGTGGATGGCCTGGCGCTGGCGGCACGGGATTGCTACCAGGCCATGGGCAGCCGGCCAGAGGAAATCCGGTTGACCGGCGGAGCATCGAGGAGCACCGAAATTCGTCGAATATTCGGTGCCGCCATGGGCACCCGGGTGCGGACATCGCAACGCGAAGAAGCGGGAGCTGCAGGTGCCGCCATGATGGCCGCGGTGGCTGTTGGGGGGTATCGTGATATGGACGCCTGTGCGGCAGAATGGGTTTCCCCCTATCTGGGTGAACCGGAACAACCGGATGAAATCCTGGCGGGACACTACGACAATATCTATCCAGCATACGCATTGGCTCCGGAAGCCTTGCGGCCGATATGGAAAAAGATAGCCGAGCACCGAGGAGACGACCGATGAAAAAAGTGGCGATCATCGGCGACCGGTTCATGCTGCCGGAAGTGTTTTGCGAAAAGATTGAAGCTGCCTGCGGACCCGAGCTCAGCATCCGCACGATGGAGCAACCCTGGCCGGACGAACCGATGGAGCATGGCTACCGCGAGCCGGGCATGGACGGGTTGAAGGAATATTTCGGCAGTCAGGATGAAGTGGTGGAT
>JAJFHT010000320.1 GCA_021775495.1 Hyphomicrobiales bacterium
TGGTCGCCCTGGATCATGTCGAGGCCCATGGCGCGTGAATATTCCATCACCTTCATGTAGACCGGACGCAGGCTCTCGAACTGGTCGATATGGTAACAATAAGGTTTGGAAAAGCCGCCGGCCGGTTTGCCGTTCTCGTCCCTTTTCAGCCACATCATCTCGGGCTCGGTGCCCACACGGAGCTGAAGTCCATTGTGTTTCTTTGTGAAATCCTGGTGCAGACGGCGCAGATTGCCGCGGCAATCTGACGTCAGGAAACCGCCCGGATCTTCTTTTTCCTCGCGGTTGCGGAAGAGGGTGCAGTAAAACCGCGCAATGCGCTTGTCCCAGGGCAATTGCATCATGGTTTCCGGCTCGGGAATGCCGACGAGTTCGGCCGCTTCCGGTCCGTAACCGAGATATTCACCGTGACGATTGGTGAACAGGTTGACGGTGGCGCCGTAAACCAGCTGGAAGCCCTTTTGAGCAACGCTTTCCCAATGATCGGCCGGGATGCCCTTGCCCATGATCTTGCCGGTGACTGAAACGAACTGAAGATAGAGATATTCAATTCCGAGTGCGTCAATTTTCTTGCGCACGTCTTTCACCAACTGGTCACGGCCTGGTGCCGCCACAAATTTTTCAAGATCGGTCTTCGCCACGATATTCCTCCCTTTGTCCGGCGCCGGAGTCTGAAGCCCCGTTCCATGTGCCGTTACAGATTTCTGTTGATCAGCTCCATGGAAACGGACTGTTAGATGTTGGATGCAATTCGCCGGTTTCGAACCGGTTGAGACGGAAGGGCTTCAGCAGGTCCTGCTCCTGCCCCATCACTTCGTCGGCAACAAGCCGGCCAACGCCGAGCATCTTGTAGCCATGGTTGCTGTCGGCAATCACGGCGACATTCTCATTGAAATGATCGAAGACGGGAAAGCTGTCCGGCGTGAAACAGCCGATGCCGCCCGAAGGTTCGCGGTGGTATTTCGGCATCGTGCCCTCAAAACGTTTCTGGCAATGGGCCAGCGCCGATACCCACATATGGGCAAATTCAGGTCCCGATACGAATTCGGGGCTGGACGGACCATAAGGATCGATTGCCACCTGCTGCGCCGGTGTCTCCACCTTGTAAGGAGCGGCTCCGCCCTGGATGCCGCCAAAATGCCAGTCGGGCTTGTAGTAAATACCCCACATCTGGTCCGTGATGAGGCTGCCGTCTTCGTCGGACATCAACGGCGCGTCGGTGTCGACATGGATGACCGGCGGCATCTTGCCGTCGTTAGTCATCATCATTTCGGGGTCGACCTGCAAAACGCCCTCTTCGAGCTGCCAGAAGCGCCACATGTCGACGTCCTTATGGACCTCACCGTTCGGGCTGTGGACATCGATCGTCTGAGGCAGATCAAGCATGTTCCAGAAATCGCGGACCCACGGGCCGGCTCCGACAATCACGTGTTGGCAGGAGATGTCTCCCTTGTCGGTTTCCACGGCCTGAACAGCGGCGGAGCCGTTTTCGGTCTTGAAGCCCTTGACCTCGATCCCGCTGATGATGCGTACACCAAGATCCTCGACCTTTTTGGCAAGGCCGTACATCGACTTGGTGTTGTTGGCATAGCCACCGCGTTTTTCATGCAGCACGGATGTGATGCCCTGCGCCTGCCAGTCGCTGAAAAAACCGCGCATATAGCTGGTCGAGGCATTGGCCCCTTCGATGAACTCGCTCTCATAGCCAATGGCTTTTTGTTCGGCGTAGATCTGGGCAACATCCTTGCGCATCGCTTCGCAGGAGATCTGCATGTAGCCGACCGGGTGATAGCTGAAGGCTTCCGGATCGCTCTCCCAGACGCCGACCGAATGGGCCATGAGATTGCGCATGGCGGGCTGGAAATAATTGTTGCGGACGACACCGCAGGCGATGCCGGTAGCGCCGGAAGCAATTCCGGACTTGTCCAGAACAACAACGCGGCCGTCGGCGGTTTTACCCTTTTCGACGAGACGCTCGGCGAGTCTCCATGCAGCGGACAAGCCATGAATGCCCGCGCCTATCACCACATAGTCGACATGTTCAGGAAGTGCCATATATCTGCCTAATCGCTTGGTGGTCTCATCTTCGACGGCTGGCCGTCCTGTATCGTCAATCACCAAACTCTGTTACGTCTTGATCCAAAATACAACCTATTTTGGGCCAATTATGAAAAAATCACTGGTTTTTGATCTATTTGGTATAAGATTGGTACAATTTAGAAAGACTGAACTGTGAATCAAATGGGGAAAAAACCTGGTGCCACCGAAATTGCCGGGATCTTGCGCCGTGAAATCACCAAGGGTGTGCTGGCATCCAAGGACAGATTGCCGGCCGAACGGATCCTGGCCGAGAAATATGGTGTTGCCCGCGGCACGGTACGCGAGGCGCTGAACCAACTGGACAGCGAGGGACTGGTCGAGATTCGGGCCGGAAGCGGAACCTATGTGATCTACGACCCGGCCGAACGCGCCAACGCAGTCATATCCAATGCGAGACCACTTGAACTGATCGATTCCCGTTTCGCGCTCGAACCACATATCTGCCGGCTTGCCGTGCTGCACGCAACGCCGGATGATTTCAGAAAAGCGGAGGATCTGCTGTCTGAAATGGAGGCAAGCGTGTCTGATCCGGTGGTCTTCTCCCACGCCGATACGAGGTTTCATACGCTATTGGCTCAGACGACCAGCAATTCGCTGCTGATCTGGATCATCTCGCAGATCAATTCGGTGCGCAATCAGGAGCAGTGGGCGCATATGCGGGCGATTACACTCGATGAATCGATCATTGCGCAATACAACAAGCAGCATCGGCAGATTTTGAACGCGATCAGAACACGGGAACCTGAACGCGCGGCGACACTGATGAAGGAACATCTGGAAACGGCAAGACTGTCGCTGACGCGGGCGGCGGCAACGTGATCGAGCTGTAGTCGTGGTTTGTTTTATCGCGACATAGATGTTTCGACGCTCTGTTTGCATCTCGTCTGTGTTACCAGCGGTGTATCCTACGGCAATCATCGGAGGCCAAATTATGCTGCTGAAAGGGTCCTGCCATTGCGGCAAAGTGCATTTTTGGGTCGAATCCGACCATCCATACCCCTTCAATCTCTGCTATTGTGAAATCTGCCGAAAAACGGCGGGCGCCGGGGGGTGCGCAGTCAATATCAGCGCGTCATTCGAAAGCCTGACCATCGAAGGTGATGAGAATATTCAAACATACAACGCCCGGATCATCGACGCTGACACGGGTGAAGAAAATGTCAGCCCGGCCGCGCGAAGCTTCTGCAAAACCTGCGGGAGCGCGTTGTGGTTATGGGACCCGCGGTGGCCAGAACTGCTGCATCCCCATGCCAGCGCAATAGACACCGAATTGCCGGTTCCGCCGGAGCGCACGCATCTCATGCTGGGCAGCAGGAAGGCCTGGGTGGCGAACTCGATTGCACCCGGCGACAAGGAGTTTGTCGAATATCCGGATGAGAGCATTGCCGATTGGCATGACAGACTGAAATTGTGATCCGGTTGATCGGTTCAACGGTGCGCTGTTGAACGACCTTTCTTCCGTGCCACGAACTTGCCTATTCCAGGTTTGCCATATCTTCCCGAAGCGGAGCAGCGGCACATGTTTCTCCGGCCGCTCTCGCATACAAGTGGCCTGAGTAACAGGCCGCCGCGATCAAACCGGGAGCGAGGCAGTCGCCGATCCGGGTGACGGATTTTATTCCGGCTTCTTTCCGCTCCGCTTGCAGTGCATGCAATTCGTGCCAGAGCGTGTCCCGCGGCGCTCTGGAAGTGACAAGCACAAGCTGCCCGCAGGCAATTTCTCTCGTCCGGCCGGAATAAGTGCAGGCGAGCGTCAGACTGTCATGTGACATGCCGGCGAGCTGGTTTGACGGGACAATTTCAACGCCAAGTTCGATCAGGCGCTTTTGAATCCGTTGCTGCTCCAACGTGTTGTCGGACCAGGGAGCAACGACCGGTGAGGGGGTGACAAAGGTCACCTTGTGGCCCGCCGAGACGACATGCTCTGCCAGAACGCTTGCCATGTAGAAACGATCGTCGTCGAAAATGACAACCGATCCATCCGACCCGATGGCATCGACGCCGTCACCCATCAGGTCGTCGGGTGTGAGAATCTTTTCTTTGACCAGGAAGGGCAATGGTTTTCGGTGAACTCTGCCGACTCCGTCGTCACGCCAGACAGCACCCGTCGCTATGGCAATGTTGGCAATGCCGTATTCGAGTATGTCGGCGGCGGTAAGGCGACTTTCCAGATAGAGTTCAGCGTTTTGCACCTGCTGCAATTGCCACAATCGGTGATCCCTGACGCGCGCCCATTCGGCAAGACCCGGCAACCGGCTTTCCTGCGTGACGCGTCCACCCCATTCACTGCGCGCATCGGCAAGAACGACATCTCCGCCGCGTTGAGTGAGGGCCCTGGCGGCTTCCAGTCCTGCCGGGCCCCCGCCGACGATCAGATGGGATTCGGGCGATTTGAGTGTCGGGATAATTTCAGGATGCCAATTGCGCCGCCATTCCTCTCCAATGGTCGGGTTTTGCGTGCAGCGCATCGGCACGTTGGTGTTGTCGCCTGACACGCAGATATTGCAGCCGATGCATTCGCGAATGTCTTCAATCCTGCCTGCCTCGATCTTTTTCGGCAGAAACGGGTCGGCGATCGATGGGCGGGCCGCTCCGATGAAATCCAGGATACCTTTGCCGATCACCCGGACCATCGCGTCGGGAGATGTGTAACGCCCGACACCAACGACCGGTTTGCTGGTCACCGATTTCACAAATCTTGTGTAAGGTTCCTGAAAGCCTTCGACCGAGAAACGTGAGCTTTGGCTGTCGTTCGACCAGTCGGACAGGTTGACATCCCACAGATCGGGCTCGTCAGCCAGCGCTTCTATGATGTCCCGGGCCTCGACATCGTGGCGGATGCCCTCGGCTCCCAGCAGTTCGTCGACCGCCAAACGCACGGCGATGGCGCAAGTGTTCCCGACGGCTTCTCTCGTGTCCGCAATTACTTCCCGAAACAACCGCAAGCGGTTTTCAAACGAGCCGCCATATTCATCGCTGCGGTGATTGTGGCGTTCCAGCAGAAAATGCTGAAGCAAGCTCATATCGTGCCCGGCATAGACATAGACAATGTCAAATCCGGCTGCCTTGGCACGAAGGGCCGCATCCGCATGCCAGCGGCGAAACCGTGCAATGTCGGACGTGTCCATTGCCCGGGCCTGTACAGGGTCATCGCTGATAATGATGGCCGATGAGGGTGCCAGCGGTGTGCACCGGCTGTAGCGGTTGCTGGAATGGAGGCCGTTGTGCACAAGTTGGACGGCGGCGAGGCTGCCATGTTCATGCACGGCGTCAGTCATCAGGCGCATCGCGGGAATATCGCTTGCTTCCCACAGCCGCCCCTCATTGGCCGGTGTCAAATCGGAGGTCGGGTGAATCTCGGTCTCCTGGGTGGAAACAACACCCCATCCGCCTTCTGCCTTGATGCCCCGCAATCTGGCCTCGGCTCGTGGATAGCGGTGTCCCATGCCGGTGCAGTGGGGTACCTGATAAAACCTGTTGGGGGCTGTTACCGGACCGATGCGCACCGGTTCGAACAGAATATCGTAGCGCCGATCACGCATGGGCGTGTATGCCGGAAGGCATCATCACGCCTGCGCCGATGTCTGCAACCAGTTGATGTAAAGACGCTCGGCCATACGGTTGAAATCGGCCATATGAGCCGCGCAATCTGCCTTCAATTGTCGGGCTCCCTCGGGCCCAAGCGCCTTTTGAAGCGCACCGGCATATTCTGGAATACCGGCCCAGTTGTCGACGGTGTCGTTCTCGACCTCGATATGAAATTGTGCGGAGAAAGCGCGCGGGCCCCACTGCATGGCCTGTACGGTACAGGCAGGTGAGGTGGCGAGACATTTGGCGCCGGCCGGCATTTGTTTTACTTCGGCACTATGCCATTGAAGGCTGGGAAAGGTTGCCGGCAAATCATCGAACAGGATGCCGGTAGCGCCTTCCTCTGTGAGCTGAATATCCATCACTCCGATCTCCGGAGTTTCCGACGGGCCGCATGTTCCACCAAGG
>JAJFHT010000033.1 GCA_021775495.1 Hyphomicrobiales bacterium
CGCTGAGCCGCCCAGCACAGTTCCAGGAACTCGAGCCGGTTTTCCATGAAAAACGCTATATTGTCGCCGGCAGCCACACCCAGTTTCTGCAGGGCATGCGCGCCTTGGTTGGAGCGGGCATCAAGTTCCGCATAGGTCAGCGACTGTCCCGAACCGGCCATCCGATAGGCGATCTTGTCCGGTGTCAGGCGTGCATGGTGTGAGGGATGTTTCATCCCGGCATATCCTCCCGTCGGGCGAAACGTTTATTCCGGTGGACCGAGCGTTCTCGCCGAACGATCTTGCGCCGAAACAACGGCGCAGGCAATGGATTGAGGAGTGTGCCTTGGGGAAAGTACGGGCATTTGCATGAAAGTGGCCGGCAGGCTCAAATTTTGTGAATCTTGCACTGGACGATAGACGAATATGCGAGATGGAGTGGGCGCTGTCGAACCTTAGCGAATAAGTTGTTTTGGGCGGAGTACGGAATTTCGTTGCGGTGTGAATTCAAGTCAGGAAGATCCCCATTGCAGCCGTTAGAATCCGGCAGCTATGCCCCAGAAAGCTGCCAGTTTTCGGATGCCCGGACTGGCTCAAGCTGACCCTAAACGGAAGTCTGCATTTCGGCGTGACAAAAAAAACCGTGCACCGGGTGATTTTTCGCGGCTCCGTACTGCGCTAAAGTTTTTTCGTCAATGATTGAACCTTTCTTGCTCGAGAGGCGACCCATACGCATGACCACCCTTCTGAAGGGGTGCAGAGCAAATCGAAAGGGTTAGACTCATGACACTGAGAAAAGCATCTGTGAAATTTGTCGTAGCTTCAGGTCTTCTGGTGGTTGGCGCCTCTGTTGCGAACGCCGCGAACTATAGCTGTATCGAAAACAATGCTACCTGGTGTACAAACCACACCACGCAGTCAGCGTCCGAATGCCTCGACTACGCAACATTGCTGTGTTCCATAGCCTATCCCAGCAATAACGGCAGCGGCGCGAAGGTAAACGACAGAACCGGCACTCGGTTTGAGCTGCACTCACAGACGTACGGGACAAAAAGACCCACTACGACGCGCCAGATACGTGTCCGCCGGATGCGCATACGCCGCCAGCGCTGACAAAACCCACTTCTCATGACGTTACAGATCTTGCGGGATTTCGAGCGCCGGACTGCCCGGCAGGGTGGGTGTCGATCAAACATCCGATTGCTTGACAGGATTGATTCTGAACGCGGACGCGAGAGAATTTCCGTCCACCCTATTATTCCCCTCGTACTGGCGGCAACAATCAGGGAAATTGTGGACCGAAGGTAGCGAGTTTAGATCTCTGCTAAGGGGCAAAAGTCCCCGTCCGCCTGATGCTGTCCAGAGTCGCAAATGGCACACAACCGCCAGTTGGCTTATGGCGGCTATTGCGGCCTTCGCCACGAAGGCCACTGAACGGCCGCAAAGGGCCGCCCGTGTATACGGCCCTTCCTTTGCCAGTTTTCAAAAGCTTCAAACAACTTGCATCAAACAGATTGTGCTTGGTTCTGGGTCATCCAGATGAGCCCGACAAGCAGCAGTGCAGCTGAGGTCGCGCAGGCGATTGTTCGCACTGAGTTCCAAAAGGTCCAACGAGGGACATAGGTCTGGAACCAATAGTCTCGTGTGGTCTCGCGCGACATCTCCATTCCGGCCAAAGCCTCGTTCATCGGGACGTTGAAGAAAACAGTGACGCCGAAGCAACCGATAAGATACACCACGCCGGCGAGCATGATCAGCGTCCCTGCTGGACCGGACAGGACAAATGCGCCGTAGCACGCAATGGCCAAAGATACGGCCGCCATCCCAAGAAACAGCGCCATGAAGACCCAGCGAAACACCTCACGGTTGATTACTTGCATCGCTTCAACGCCACCATGGCCGCCGGTAAGCGCCAATGAGCGCATGATGAAGTCAGAGAAAGCTAGGAAGACGCCGCCAATAATGGCATAGGCGAGAATTGCGAATTGGATGAGAAAGAAGAAAACGGTGGACATGTCTGCCGCTCCTCATTGCGATTTGGACAGGAGATTTCCGCCACCTGTCCAATGTCGTGGTGGGTTCATGCCGCGGTAGACCAGGCACCTGCGGCCATTGCGGTCTGCGCAA
Organism: Hyphomicrobiales bacterium; assembly: GCA_021775495.1. Classification (GTDB taxonomy): domain Bacteria; phylum Pseudomonadota; class Alphaproteobacteria; order Rhizobiales; family Rhizobiaceae; genus JAJFHT01. The sequence continues at coordinate 2,107 of JAJFHT010000033.1, forward strand.
ATTCTGCGAAGTCGCGTGGCTTGCGGCCCAAGGCCCGCTCAACGCCGTCGGTTGTGTGTGCATTGCGGCCATCCAGCGTTTCGCGCGCGATCGCGGTGAAAACATCGGCCACAAACGTATCGCCCGAGGCGGCAACATTGGCGTGGAAGTCTTCGAATGTGATCGGCACATGCCGGATTGTGCGGCCCAAGGTGGTGGACAGCGCTGCGGCCATCTCGGCAAAGGTCATCAGACGCGGGCCGGTGACTTCATACCGCTCACCCAGATGGCCCTCTTCGGTTAGCGCAGCGACGACGACATCCGCGATGTCATCAATGTCGATGATCGGCTCAGCAATGTTGCCACCCGGCATTGGGAGTACGCCGCCCAGAATGGGATCGCGGAGGTAGCCTTCCGAAAAGTTCTGCGCAAACCAAGCCGAGCGAACGATGGTAAATCCGAGGCCTGAGTTGCGGATGACCTCTTCGCCCATGCTGGCGAAATGCTCTCCGCGGCCCGAGAGCAACACCATTTGCTTCAGCCCGCTTTCCACTGCTGCCATGGCGAACGCCTCCAGCTTTTCGATCGCTCCGGGGAAGGCCAAGTCAGGGAAATAGGTGACATAGGCTTTGGAAACGCCGCGCAGAACAGGTTCCCACGTGGTTGGGTCTTCCCAATCGAAAGGTGTTTCAGAACGCCGCGCGCCGTGTCGGACGGGCAGTCCATTTGCCTCAAGCTTCGTGGCGACGCGCGATCCGGTTTTACCGGTGGCGCCGATAACAAGGATAGGTTGGTCGGTCATGTTCGTTTTGCCTCCTAAAGCTAAGCGGCGCTGCTGCGCACTTGGCCGACAAGTATCGACCAATCCATGCCAAGCGCTGCGTACACATCCCCGGCCTCTGCGCTCGCATTGTCCGCAAGAACTTCGATCATGAGGCTTGCGCCATCTGCGACCACAACACCGGCTTGCGCCAAACGGACAAGAGCCGTCTCGCGCTTGGTCATGTTGAAGGTTCCGCATGCATCCACAGCGACATAGGCTTCAAACCCTTCGCGCGCTGCGCGCATCGCTGGAAACGCCGCACATACTTCCAACGAGAGACCCGCGAAAATCAGTTTAGTCCTGCCGGTCGCCCGAACGGCCTCTTCAACCCTTGGATCATCCCAGGCATTTACCGTCGTCCGGTCGATGAATTTCTGCCCAGGCAAAGCCTCTGTCAGCTCTGGAATGGCGGGCCCCCAAAGCGTCTCTGACGACGTTGTCGTTGTGACAATTGGCAAACCAAGAGCCTTGGCGGCTTTGGCCAATCCGACGATATTGTGCTTGAGGTCCGCGATGGAATAGTCGCGGACGCCGGTCATCAGGCCCACCTGATTATCGACAAGCACCAAGGCGGCATTGTCGCGGGTCAATGGGTCTGGATTGTAGGAATTGGTCATTGAATTCTCCTTTTTGAGGTCGGTCTTCAGTCAATTGATCCGAGCCGACCAGCACGATAGTCGGCTTCGACTGCGTCAAGCTCTGCTGCGTTGCCCATCGCAAATGGGCCTCTTTGGACAAATGCTTGGCGTAGGGGATGCCCCCGGAACAGAACGACGTGCGCGCCAAGTTCCGAAGAAATCGAAATGTCTATGGCACCCGCCAATGCGATGGCTGTACCGGGTTGCAGGTCGGTTGAAGCCGCGTTCCATGTCACGGTGGACGCCCCTTTGATGGCGAGAATCCATGCGTGTTGGCCGCTTTCACCTTGGTGCGCGAACTGACCTCCGGCCTGAATGTCGATATCAAGGAGCGTCAGCGGGACGTCAGGCGCTGGCGCCCCTGTGACACCTTTGCTTTCGCCGAGCACGAGCCGCGCGTTGGCGCGGTCGCCGGACAAATTCGGGATATCCTTGGCAGCGAGGTGGAAGGCGGCGGGCGCGTCATGCCGCTTTTCCGCAGGCAAGTTGACGAAGACCTGCAAAGCGTGGGTTCTTGCGCCAGGACGTGGCTCTTCATTATGAATTGCCCCTCTTGCGGCTTTGAAACAATAGAGATCGCCGGGCGCCAAATCGATGTCGTTCCCCAGGGAGTCGCGATTGCGGAAAGCGCCTTCGCTATCCTCGAACATGACCGTCACCGCCGACAATCCGGCATGGGCATGCGTCCCGAACGTGGGCTTTGTCATGACGAAGTGATCGACCATGATCAGAGGATCCATCAGCCCCTGGAATTCCGAGTGCCGGTAGCTTTTGGCCGAGAACCCACCGCCAATTGCGATGGTCCTGCCGTCACTCTGCGCGTGAGTCTCACAGGGGACTCCTGCGAGTTTGTCGATAAGTTGCGTGTTCATGTCGCTCTCTCGTTTCTGTTGCATTGACAATATGGGTGAGACAATCGAAAGAAAATCGGTCAATATCAGAACTTATCGTTCTATTTCTGGAACAATTAGGGAGAGTACGGCATGGACTTAAATGACGCGTTCTACTTCGTGCAGGTCGTTGAAAAGGGGGGCTTTTCCGCCGCGTCAAGGGCGCTGAACATCCCGAAATCTCGGCTCAGCCGCCGCGTGAAGCAGCTTGAGGATGACCTGGGCGTGCGCCTCTTGCAGCGCACATCGCGTATCGTGACCACGACGGAGATTGGCGAAGAATACTATCGCCACGCGCAGGACGCTTTGACCCGGTTTGAGATCGCCGAAACGGCCGTCCGACGCAAAACCAACAATATCGAAGGCTCCGTCACCGTGTCATGCTCTGTGGGGATGGCGCAATTTGCCCTTGATCAAATCCTGCCTCGTTTTTTGCAAGACAATCCACGGGTAACGGTAGTGCAACAGGCCTCGAACCAGATGGAGGATTTGGTGAGGCGCGGGATCGACGTCGCAATCCGTGGACACATGGACACGTTACCGGACTCAAGTCTGATACAGGTGCGGCTGGCGCGTGTGGAGTGGCACTTGTTCTGCTCTCCCGCGTACCACGACAATCTAGACAGGTCAGATGAGCCTGCAGCGCTGACAAATCACCCAGCTTTGGTCCTTGGCCGCCCAAGAGAAACGCATCAATGGCTGCTCGCCGATTGTGATGGTCAAACCGCTTCGGTGCCTTGCGAGGTTCGATTGGCCAGCGATGATATGACGACCCTTAAACGTGCGGCGGCACTTTCCTTGGGAATTGTCGCCCTGCCATCCTATGTATGCCGGCCGGAGGTGGAGGCCGGATCTCTCGTGCGTATCTTGCCGAGTTGGACAGCGGGTCGTCCACAGATCAGCTTGCTCATGCCATCTCAGCGAGGCCTCTTGCCGGTATTTGAAGCATTCCTTGATTTCCTGAAAAAAGAATTGCCCGCTGTGCTGGCCGGTAATGCCATGGAGTCTCGCTAAATAAAGCGGTCGTTTTGGTCCGCAGTGTGCAATGTTGTTTGTCCGCAGTCTTTGCACCCGCAGCGAATGGCAGAAATGCGGGTTGCGACTGCAGCATTCGAAGACCGTGCTCAAGGTCGGCTATGGGCCGAAAGTACATAGACCCGATGTCCGGATTGCCGCCAAGAGCGGTCTGCCAACAGGAGATGGGCATGGGCCGAGAGTGCCCTGGGGGCAGGAAATAGAGAGGCAGCAATAGCGCTAAGCTGACCTGAGCGTGCAAAGCCACCAATTGACCCCGGTCAAAACGGTTTCTGCCCATCTTACTAAACAGGCTCCGGAGCAATCATGCAGGAGCAGGTTTATGAAAGACTATTCAGCAATTGCAGGCGAATACCATTCCGGTTTTGGTCAGTTGGCCAAGCGCATTCCTGGCCCTGCCAAGGCTTTTGGCGAACTGGTAGGTTCAGCGACGCAAGATGGTGCCTTGTCGAAGAAGACAAAAGAGCTCATTGCCTTCGGCATTGCCATCACCGTTCGTTGTGATGGGTGTATTGCAGCCCATGCGAAGGCGGTTCTGAACGCGGGAGCAATCCGTGAAGAAGTTGCCGAAATGATCGGCGTGGCAATTCTTATGGGCGGCGGTCCATCAACGGTCTACGGCGCTGAGGCCATGCAGGCTTATGATCAATTTGCAAGCTCGGAAGGCGGTGCCGCCGAATAACGCAACCGGTCGAGGCCCGGCAACCAGGAAGGGGTCTAATCGAGTTCGCTCGGCGCTTCGTCGTTGAGAAGGTTCTCCTGGTCCGAAAGGGCGCGATCCTCGTCGACCTTCTTGGTAACGGCATCATCTGCCGACGTGTCGGCAACTGCTGTGGTTTCCGCTGGTTGAAGCGGCTCCGGTTTTGCCGTCTTGCCTCTTTTCGACGGCTTGACCTGAGCAACCGCTTCAGCTTCGTCGACGCGCAGCCGGTAGGTCGGTTCCGGCAATGTTATCCCATTGTTTTCAAGCGCCAGCTTGGTCAACCGGATGGCTTCGGACCGTGCGGTCGAGATGTTTGTTTCGGTCTGGTTGATCCAGGCACCGAACCACATGACCACGGAAGAATCACCGATATCCGTGATCCAGGATCCGACGGGGGGATCGTCGAGAACGAAATCCAATCCAGCAATCGTCTCCATGCCCAATTGCCGGGCCGTCTGCAGATTGCAGTCCGGGTCAAGCCCGAGTTCGAACGAAAAGCGGCGCTCGGGATTGCGCGAATAATTGGTGATGGTTCCCTTGTAGACCGTCGCATTGGGAATCCGGATGTGATTGCCTTCCAGGCTCATCAGAACCGTTGCGCGAGAGGTCAAGCGGATCACCAGCCCGGCCTTGTCGTCAATGCTGACATAATCCTTTGGCCGGAACGGCTGGCGGATGCTGAGCAATATGCTGGCAATGTAATTCTCGACGGTATCGCGAACGGCAAACCCAAGCGCCAGACCGACGATGCCGGCGGCGCCCAGAATAGTTGTCAGCAGTGCCGTCGCGCCGAGAATGTCGAGGGCCAGAACCAGCCCGATACCCAGAAAGATGAGCCGGACGATGGTGCGCAGCAGGTCTGCGATGAAAGCGTTGGGCGACATCCTGTCCCACGGCCAGCTCCGCGCAGCGGCCCACCAGCCAGCCAGCGCAACCACAACGAAGACGGCAATCGCGACCAGCAGTAGCGGGATGTAATTGACGGCTTGCAGACCGCGCCGTGACAGGCGTTCCATCACCGGAACAAGCCGTTCGCTGACCGATGTCACTTCCTCGACATCATTGGAAACCGAAACGACCCCTTCGACCCGCCGGGCAATGGTTTCAGCCTGGTCGGCGAGGGCGAATTCCCGAACCCGGCCCCGCAAGGTCACGACACCGGATTTGACGGTAACCAATACGCCCTGCAGGCCTTCGATCTGGTCGTATATTTCTTCAATGCGGCGGTCGATTTCAGCATCGCTTGGATGGTCATTGCCGGCGGCAATCGGTGCCGCTTCGGTCTCGCCCGTCTGCGCCCGGGCAATGTCGCCGGATGTCACCGTCAGCAACAGCAACAAGCTGAAAAACACCGAGAGGACCGAAGGCGACGCGGACATCGGACAACGCCGCCGCATCAAAGAGAGCGCACCAGCAGCATCACGATCACAACCAGCGCCAATCCGACAATACCGGCGCGCCACCATGATGCAGGTCCCCAGAGCGAGGGCCGGGTATGGCGTTCCATTGCGTCGCGATGTTTCACTTCGTCTTCGGCCGGTTTCGGTTCATCGGTCATATGCGATCCCTTTGTCCATGGGGTTTGCCGAATCCACTTGTGCGACCCAGTCTAATGCATATCTACCCATTGCCGCCACCAATTCGAACCAATCCCCGGAGAGTGTTATGAAAATTGCTCGAAAACTGCTGCTCGGAACCGCGATCGCGCTTGCCGCCATGTCGCCGGTGCTGGCGGATCAGGTTGGTGAGGTCGGAGTGGATTGGCTCGGCAACGATATCATTATCGAGGCGGTTGCCGATCCCAAAGTGCAGGGCGTGACCTGTCATGTCGCATATTTCGACCGCGGCCTGATCGACAGGCTGCAAAAAGGCAACTGGTTCGAGGATCCGTCCAATTCGTCCATCGCCTGCCGCCAGACCGGTCCGATCATCATCGGCGATATCGAAAAGGACGAAGACGGCGAGGAGGTATTTTCAGAGCGTCTGTCGCTGATCTGGAAATCCCTGGAGGTCAAACGGGTCTACGACAAGGCCAACAAGACCCTGATCTATCTGGCGCATTCCCGGCAGGTGCAGGACGGTTCCGCAAAGATGTCGATTTCGACCGTTCCACTTTACGGCAGCGACGTTACGTTCCAGAACGGCGAATAGGCACGACAACTCGAGATACAGCAAAGGCGGGGTCGACAATGGGCGTGATGATTGATGGCGTCTATCATATCGAAGATGACCCGACGCCGACATCTTCTGGCGGTGAATGGCAACGCTCGAAAAGCGTTGTCCGGAACTGGATCACGGCGGATGGCAGCCCCGGGCCTACGGGCATCGAAGGCTACCGGGCCGAGGCGGACCGTTACCATCTGTTCGTGGCGTGGAACTGCCCCTGGGCACACCGTGCGTTGCTGGCGCGGACACTCAAGAAGCTCGACGGGATGATCGGCATTTCAGTGGCTCTGGCACGGCGAACCGATCAGGGTTGGGTATTTGCCGATGAGGGTGACCATACCGACCGGCTTCTCGGTGTGCAGTCGGTGCACGAAATCTATTCACGCGGTGTCGACGGATATACCGGCCGCATCACCGTGCCGGTTCTGTGGGACAAGAAGACCGGCACCATGGTCAGCAATGAATCCGCCGACATCGTCCGTATGCTGAACGATGCGTTTTCCACAATCGCGCCGGCGGCTCCCGACCTTTATCCCGAAGACCTGCGGGCCGAAGTCGATTCGTGGAACGAGTTGATCTACCAAACTGTCAACAACGGTGTCTATCGTGCCGGTTTTGCATCGACGCAAGATGCCTACCAGTCGGCGGCCTTGGAAGTTTTTGAAACGCTTGACCGGGCCGATGCGCATCTGGCGGCATCTCGGTATCTGGCGGGCGACCGTTTCACCGAGGCCGACCTGCGGCTGTTTCCGACGCTGGCCCGGTTTGACGTCGCCTATCACTATGCTTTCAGATGCAATCTGAAACGGTTGAGCGATTACCGCCATTTGTGGCCCTATGCCCGCGAGATCTACCAGTTGCCGGGTGTCGACAAGACGGTGAAATTTGACATCTACAAGCAGGGATATTTTTCACCCAGCGAGAAACGCAATCCGCTGGGCATTGTGCCAATCGGACCGCTGGTCGACTGGAGCCCGCCGCACTGCCGAGATTGAGTGGCCACCTGGAATTTTCCGCCAAACACAAACGCTTTGAGAATCCATTTCCCGGCAGCGCTCGGGATTGGCATGATGTTCCTCGTGATCCTGTCGCTGCGGGTGCACTGTTTTGGTATTGGACCAACACAGGAGTGATCGATGGGCCAGAATGCGAACGTCAGTGCCGCAAAAACGATCTCGCAGCGATTGCAGCACCTCGATTTGGAACAGCGCCTCGCCTTGATTGGTCAAACCGGCCGCAACGTGGTTTTCACCAGCAGTCTTGGAATCGAAGACCAGGTGCTGACCGCCGTGATCGCCGGTTCCGCCCTGCCAATCCGCATCGTCACCCTCCAAACGGGCCGGCTTTTTGACGAAACCCTGGCCTTGATTGACCGGACGGAAGCGCGCTTTGGCTTTGCCATCGAGCAGTTTCATCCCGGCGCCGATGCCGTTGCCGACTATGTAAAAAGCCACGGCCGAGATGGTTTCTATGACAGCGTGGCGGCCCGCCACGCCTGTTGCGCCATACGCAAGCTGGAACCGCTGGCGCGTGCACTGGAAGGTGCCGATATTTGGATCACCGGTTTGCGGCGCGGTCAGTCAGGCAACCGGTCCGAAGTCCCATTTGCGGCCTGGGACGACGCTCGTGGTCTGATCAAGGCAAATCCCTTGGCCGACTGGAGTGACGAACAGGTCCGGTCTTACGTCAAGGATCATGATGTGCCGGTCAATCCGCTGCATGCCCGGGGATACCCGTCCATCGGCTGCGCGCCGTGCACAAGGGCGATCCGTCCCGGCGAGCCGGAACGAGCCGGCCGCTGGTGGTGGGAACAGGATGAACGGCGCGAATGTGGCCTCCACCTGAAATCGCCGGGAGAAGCGGCCCATGGCTAATTCGATAGGCCGCTCTGCCGGATTGAATCCTCACCTGCGGGCACTGGAAAACGAGTCGATCCACATTTTTCGGGAAGTGGCGGCGGAATTTGAAAAACCTGTGCTGCTCTACTCCGTCGGCAAGGATTCTGCCGTGCTGCTGCATCTGGCGCGCAAGGCTTTTTTCCCAGGGCCGGTTCCGTTCCCGCTGCTTCACATTAATACCGGTTGGAAGTTTTCCCAGATGATCGCCTTCCGCGACCTTATGGTGCGGGAATATGAGGTTGAACTGATCGAATACGCCAATCCGCGCGGCAAGGCGGAAGGTATTTCGCCGTTTAGTCACGGATCGGCGCGTTACACGGACATCATGAAGACTGAGGCGCTGCGCCAGGCTCTCGACCAAGGTGGTTATGATGCCTCGATCGGCGGCGCCCGCCGCGATGAAGAAGCCTCACGTTCGAAGGAACGGATCTATTCGTTCCGGACCCCGGATCATCGCTGGGATCCACGCAACCAGCGGCCCGAGCTGTGGTCGATCTATAATGGCCTGATCCACAGCGGGGAAAGCGTCCGGGTGTTTCCACTGTCGAATTGGACCGAAATCGATATCTGGCGATACATCAGGGCCGAGAACATTCCGATCGTACCGCTTTATTTTGCAGCGGAGCGGCCGGTGGTCACCCGCGATGGCATGTTGATTCTGGCGGAAGACCAACGCCTTCCACTGCTGCCCGGTGAGCGGCCGCAACTTGAGAAAATCCGGTTCCGCACGCTTGGGTGTTTTCCGTTGACCGGGGCGATCCGGTCCGACGCCGCGACGCTCGACGACATCATCTTGGAGCTTGAGACCGCGACGCTGTCGGAGCGCCAGGGTCGCGCCATTGATCGCGATCAATCCGGATCGATGGAAAAGAAAAAGCGGGAAGGGTATTTTTGATGAACAGTTTGGCACGCATCGAAATTCCGGTAGCCGAACCTGTATCGGACACCACCGAACGTCCGCTGCGTTTCATCACCTGCGGCAGTGTTGATGATGGAAAATCGACCCTGATCGGACGGTTGTTGTGGGACACCAAGGCGGTCAAGCAGGATCAGGCCGAGAGCTTGCAAAGCGGCTCGACGCCGGCGCAAAACAGCCTCGGACTGCTGGATTTCGCGCTTCTGCTCGACGGGCTGCAAGCCGAACGCGAGCAGGGGATTACCATTGATGTCGCATACCGGTACTTTTCCAGCGGCCGGCGGTCGTTCATTGTTGCCGATACACCGGGGCATGAACAATACACCCGCAACATGGCAACCGGAGCCTCCACCGCTGATGTCGCGGTGATCCTTGTCGATGCGCAATACGGCGTGTTGAAGCAGACACGCCGGCACCTTGCCATTGCCGCCCTGATGGGCATCCGTCATCTCATTCTTGCGGTCAACAAGATCGATCTGACCGGTTACGACCGATCCGGATTTGAAACGATTGCGGCGGCATTTGCTGTCATGGCGCGCGGTCATGGTGTCGATGACGTCGTCGCCATTCCGGTCTCGGCATTGCGTGGTGAGAATATCGTTCAACGAGCCGACAAGACGATGCCGTGGTACCAGGGCCAAACTCTGGTCGAGGCGCTTGAAGCGGCGCCGGCAATGACACAGGCGCAGGCCGCGTTCCGGTTTCCGGTGCAGCGCGTTGTGCGTCCGCATGAAGGCATACGTGGCTATCAGGGGACGCTTGCCGGCGGCAGCGTTGCGCTCGGTGATGAGATTGCCGTTTTGCCCAGCGGGCTCACCGCACGGGTTTCCCAAATCATCACCTTTGATGGACGACGCGCAGCCGCGAATGCCGGTGATGCCGTAACACTGACGCTGGACAGGCAGATTGATATCGCGCGCGGTGATATGCTTGCTGCGCCTACCCAGCCTCCGCTTCGGGGGCAATCGTTTCAGGCGAGGCTGATCGTGCTGAACGATGACGGCCTGGATCCGGGCAAACATTATTGGCTGAAAAGCTCCGGTCGCCGGCAACGCGTGAAGGTGAATCCCGAATCCGTACTCGATCTTGCCGGAGGTGATTGGCAGCCGGCAACGCAATTGACCGTTAATCAGATCGCAGTCGCCGAGCTGCGTTTTGGCGAGACGGCGATTTTTGACCGTTACGTCGACAATCGTGTGACCGGTGCGTTCATCCTGATTCATCCCGATACCAACGATACGATCGCCGGCGGCATGATCACCGGATTTCCGGCAGGAACAGCCGCGGCATCGCCGGACGATTCAAGCGAGCGCGTGGTTATCAGCCTGCCGGCCCGGCTTGCGGACAGGCTGATTGCCCATGAAGCGTTTTCCAGTTTTCGTGAGCATGCCCGCATTTCCCGCCTGGCGGAAGGTGATGCAACCGGCCCGCAGCGGGATATTGATCTTTCGGCTTGACCTTCCACCGGCTGGAAGGGGCAGTCTTGGATCATGGTTTCTGACACCCAAGACATGGCGCGTGCTCGCAGCCTGGCCGAACTGCCCGAATTCAACATAGCGGTCTTCTCATTCCTGCTGCATTTCGTCTGGGAATTTCTGCAGGCGCCAACCTACGCCGGAATGGCCGAGATGAAGCATTGGGACGGTATCAAACTATGCACGTCGGCGACGTTTGGCGACGTCGGATTTGCATTGGTGGCGTTCTGGATGACCAGTCTGGTGGCGCGATCCCGCATGTGGATTTTCAATCCCACTATGTTGCAGTTCTTGCTGTTTCTGGCCGTTGGGATCGGATTGACGGTCGGGTTTGAATATTTCTACACAAATATCAGCCTGCGCTGGACCTATTCCGAACTCATGCCGCTGGTGCCTCCATTCGGTACCGGGCTCAGCCCTTTGCTGCAGTGGGCGATCATTCCACCGCTGGTGCTGTGGTTTTCCCGGCGTCAGCGACGGCACCTCGAAAACGGAGCGCAATCATGATGATGGACGGCAATGAAATGTGGTCCGGTGGAATGTGGTTCGGCGGCATAGGAATGCTGCTGATCGGTGTGCTGGTTGTTTTGGCGATAGCGGCGCTGGTGAAATACCTGATGAAATGATCAGAAACCGCTTTAACTCACAACGAACTGACCCATCATTCCGGTGCCGCCAAAGGCGGTGGTTCCGGTTTGCGCGGTTAGATCGAGTCGCCCCGTTTTGCCGGTATCGAGAAGCGGTGGCATCAGCAATCTGGGCCGAGATGCCAGTTCGGATCTGGATGCGGTTGGCTGTCGCGAATAGAGGTAGGCACCGGCCGCCAGCGCGGCAGCAGCAGACGAAGCCAGAAAGATGCGGCGGTTCATGTATTTCTCCCGGCGATGCGATTGCGTGATGCGGCTGCGAGACTCGATTAACCGGTGCAATCACTGACATTCATTGATTCAACGCAAACCGTATGCATTTCCTGATGAGAAGGCTTACCAGCTACATCAATTGCGTGGAAACCGCGGCGACAACAAGATAACGCGACAGTTTTGCAATCAGGACCAGTGCAAGAAAACTGATCAATGGCTCGCGCAAAACCCCGGCTGCCAGCGTAATCGGATCACCAATAACGGGCATCCAACTCAGCAAAAGGCTCCACCTGCCATAGCGATGATACCAGTTTACCGCATATTCCAGTTTGTCAGGTCTGATCGGAAACCAGGGCCGCTTGTGGAATCTGTCTACCCCGCGACCCAAAAGCCAGTTTGCAACCGAACCAAGCGTATTGCCGGCCGTGGCAGCAAGGATGAGGAGCGGGGTGGAATGTGTGTCTGAAATAATGAGTGCTGCCAATCCAACTTCGGATTGTGCGGGCAGCAAGGTGGCGGCAAGGAAAGCAACCAGAAACAGCCCGGCATAGGTGGTGAATTCAATCAATTCTTGCGCCCGACCATAAGTGCTTGCGGCAATGGTTTTGACACTGTTTATGTCTCCACCCTTGACATTCCGTCACAGGCATCGCCCGTCCGGCACATTGCTCGAAGGCGCTCTAACTCAAGTTGCCGGAACAATCATGCCGAAATCTTGTCCGGCTCGATTACAGTGCTTTTTGGGCCGAAAAGAGAGAAGCGTGCACTTCGAGCCATCATGATTGCGGCGTCTTCCCCATCCGGATAGTTCTCACGCCTCCGCGCGACCTCGCGAAAGCCACATCGGATGTAAAGCCGATGAGCCCGCGTATTGGATGGTCGAACAAACAGACGTACCAGTGGTCGATGAGCCGCAAGCAAAGCCTGCCGGGTTAACATCGCTCCCAGTCCCATGCTTTCATGAGCCGGATCGACGCCAATGAAATCAACACTGGTCCACAGCCGCAGAATTCGGTCGCGCAAGACAAGGAAACCGGCGACTGCGCAGCCATCGGCAGCGACAAACATACAAGGGTCGTGTTGCTTCCCAAGATTCTCGAATTCGGTGTCTGTAGGACGATTTGGGTCGCCCGGAAAAAGCTCGTCCAGCAATCCGGTGATTTGTTCCGTATCGACGGGCTTTGCAGCTCTGACGGAGTACAATTGCGACCTCTTCACATAGCCAGTCCCGTTGAATCCTATCGGCATTCCATTACAGACTGATTAATCGTGACTGCCATTGGCAGTGCGATCTGCTTCGGACAGGACTGGGCTTTCGCAGTCATAGAGCCATGCACGAGCGGCCGATACTCTTTCATTCTGGAAGCGTAGAATGGTGGCACCGGTTCGGAAAAATCGAATCGGCGATGGTCCAAAGTTTGGTCTTGAGCAATAAAAAACGCGATCCTCCACCAATCCAAAGGGATGACGGGTCTCAGATCAAATCCGAGACACGAGCCGGCGGGAACGTTTTTCAGATCAGATGCCTCTCAGTTGACTTTGAACCAGGTGTTCATGCCGGCGGCGGCATGTTCGAGCATGTGACAGTGCAGCAGCCATTTGCCGGGATTGTCTGCGACGAACGCGATCTTGGTGGTTTGATCCGGGCCCACCAGGAACGTATCACGCCACGGTTGGCCATCGTCAACCGTGCTGCCGCCGCGTTCGATTACCCTGAAATGGTGGCCGTGCAGGTGCATCGCATGCATGAATGCCGTGTTGTTTATAGTTTCGATGATGATCGTTTCGCCTTTTACGGCGCTGAACAGCGGTTCCTCAGCCAGGTTCGCCACACCATTGAAAGCCCACACCTGACCGGTCTTTCGGTAGCCCTCTCCATCAAGGCGCTTGCCCTTGTAGACGATATCGACGGCTCCACCCATGGCGCCGCCAGCCATATCCAGAACGACTGATCGGGCTGATTTCAGGTCCGGTTCCGGTATGGAATTCAAATCGAGGCGGGGAGGCGGTGTTTGTGATTGTTCGTTTTCTCGAACAGAAAACTCGGCGAATGCAAAAGCCTCGCCGGACAGTTCCTCAAGTGCGAAATTCATGCCGGATTTGGGCTTGACGAGCAGATCAACCCGCTGCGCCGGACCGATAAGCAATGGCGCATATCGGGGCGGCTCAGCCATCGGCAAGGACTGGCCGTCAAAGGCAAGAATTCTGGCATCGAATCTACCCGGATCGATCTCCAGAACACGGGCATTGGCGGTATTTATGAGACGCAGGCGATAATGTTCGCCTGCGTTCATTACGAATTTAGGCAGGCTTTTCCCGTTGACGGTCAGCCAGTTGCCAAGCCGGCCGGCATGGCTCCAGTCCATCAGCGATCCGAGACTGGCAAGATCCAGCGCGCCCGACTGGTTCAGCCGCCAGTCGTCGATGACCAGGCTCAGGTCGTGCTCGCGATCGAAAGCCGGTTCCGGTT
>JAJFHT010000321.1 GCA_021775495.1 Hyphomicrobiales bacterium
CCTTGGTGCTGGATGAACCGACCGAAGGGATCCAGCCGTCCATCATCAAGGATATCGGCAACGCCCTGCGTTACCTGCGGGATGAGACCGGGCTGGCGATCCTGCTGGTCGAACAATATCTTGATTTCTGCCGGGAACTGGCTGATCGGGTCTATGTCATGGATCGCGGGAAAGTCGTGCACAGCGGCATTGCGGCAGACCTGGATCGTGCTGACATCCGCCGGCATCTGACCGTCTGACGTGATCGGTTGAACCAACGCTGACTGAAAGGCAATGTCCATCTGCCACGAGGCTTCGAGAGAGGGAGGTCGGGGGGGGACGGAAAGCCCCGTGGCAGAGGATTGCTGTGCTCCTTTCGGTTGTTAGTCTTTACATTTCTTGGAAGACGCCTTGTCCGCATAGGGACCGCAATTATAGGCGTTTTCCAGTTCATCGAGTGTCTGGGGCCAGCCGTCCATGCCGCCTTGGGAAGTGCCGCCGCCATTTGAAGCGAAATTGCCGGATTTGGGTTTGACGACCTGAACCTGCTTGGCTTGCGAGCGTCCTGATTCAGCGCTTGCCGACTGGACAAACGGGCCGGCAAGTATGCCGAATGCGATCGCGCTTGCGATTAGAAGTCGGGTGTTCATTGGCGGTTCCTTTTTGCAGGTCTCATCGTTGCGTTACGAATGTCTGTCGCAACGACGCCTGAAAAGGTTCAAACCAATTTCAAAAAAGTTTGGACCCTTTCACAGTCAAACGATTCAAAATGACTGTGAAAGGGTCTGGGTATCAGCCCGAGCGGGTTGGGTCGTCTGAAACGCGGACCAGCTGTTTGCCGAAATTCCGACCGCGCAGCAGGCCGATAAAGGCTTCCGGCGCAGACGCAAGCCCTTCGGAAATCGATTCGCGATAGGAAATCTTTCCATCGCGGATGTAACCTGACACTTCCTTGGCAAAAGCCGGATAGCGATCATAGTGATCGAAGATGATGAAGCCGCGGAGGCTGAGCCGGTTGACCAGGATCGTGCGCCAGGCTTTTGCGAACAGGTCCGGCTCAGGCGCATCGCCAGCCGATCCGCCGCTATACCAGCTGATCATGCCACAGATCGGAATGCGGCCATGCACATTCATCATCGGAAGGACCGCCTGCAGGGTCTTGCCACCGACATTCTCGAAATAAATGTCGACACCATCCGGGCAGGCTTCCGATAGCTTGGTGCGCAAATCCTTGGCATTTTCGGCGGAACGGTGGTCAATGCAGGCATCGAAACCGAGTTCGTCAATTGCGTAGGCACATTTTTCAGCACCGCCGGCAACGCCGACCACCCGTAGTCCGTAAATCTTTCCCAATTGCCCAACCACGGATCCAACGGCACCGGTCGCGGCCGAGACGACCAGGGTCTCACCTTCTTTCGGGCGGCCATGATCGAGCAGGCCAACATAGGCAGTCAGGCCGGGCATTCCAAGCACCCCCACCGCGGTCGAGATCGGTGCGATAGCCGGATCAATCTTCTGCAGTTCCTGCGCCGGCACGACGGCATGGGTCTGCCAACCAAGACGGCCAACGACAAAATCACCCTTTGCAATCGATGGGTCATTGGATTCCAATACTTCGCCGACGCAACCGGCTTCCATTGTTTCGCCTATTTCAACGGGATTGGCATAGGATTTTCCACCATCCATCCGGCCGCGCATATAGGGATCGAGTGATTGCCATATCACGCGAACCAGGACCTCGCCCGGGCCGGCGGCCGGAATCTCTGTTTCCTCAAGCCGGAAATCCGTTGGTTTGGGTTCGCCCTGCGGCCGCGCGGCAAGCACGATGCGCTGTCTTGTTTCGGTCATATCTTCCTCGTGTGCTGTGTTTCGATGATTGATTGAAGTTATGCGGCCAATGTCTCGATGACCCAGTGAATGCGGTCCTGGCCCCAATGCATTTCGTCGCCAATGAAGAATGTCGGTGCCCCGAACGCGCCCCGGCTGACCGCCTCATCCGTGTTGGCCTTCAGCCTGTCCTTGATCGCCTGATCCTGGGTGGCAGCGGCGATCTGGTCGGCCGGCAGCCCGGCGGACCGCAGGACCTCCATCACCACTTCCGGGTCCGACATGTCCTGCCCGTCCTGCCAGACGGCCTTGAAAACGGCCTCCATATAGGTGTCAAAGACCTCCTCACCCATATCCTGCGCCGCCAGCGCTCCACGCAGCACCATGACCGTGTTGAACGGAAAAGCAGGGTTCATCCGGAACGGGATGTCGTATTTCTTCGTCCACCGCTGGATGTCATACATCATCCACTTTCCCTTGGCTGCGACGTTCATCGGCGGCGCATTGCCGGTTGCCTTGAACACGCCGCCCAGCAGCATCGGCCGCCACTCGATCTTACCGCCGACCTCAGCGACCGCCTCCGGCAGTCGCATATAGGTCAGATAGGATGCGGTGCTGACAAAATCGAAAAAGACTTCAACAGTTTTACTCATGGGATGTGGCCTCCAATTACCAGTTTTCCATCCAGGGCCTGACGTCCAGCTCGAACGTCCAGGCACTGCGGTGCTGCGTGTGCAGGAACCAATAGGCTTCGGCGATCTGCTCCGATTTCAGGATTCCGTCACGCTCGCGCGTTGCATATTTTTCCGGAAACCGCTCGGAAATGAATTCGGTGTCGATCGCGCCATCGATGACCACATGCCCGACATGAATGCCTTTCGGCCCAAGCTCACGCGCCATGGATTGCGCGACCATGCGCAAACCGGCTTTTGCCGAAGCGAAAGCGGAAAATCCGGCGGCGCCGCGCAGTGAGGCCGTCGCACCGGTGAACAGGATCGTCCCCTTCTTGCGCGGAAGCATGACACGGGCTGCTTCTCGTCCGGTGAGAAATCCTCCCAGGCACGCCATCTGCCAGACTTTCTCGAAAATCCGGGTGGTGGTCCCTGTGATATCGAAGCGGACGTTGCCGCCGACATTGAAGACGACCACGTCCAAAGGCGCGATTTCGGCTTCGATCCGGTCCACGGTGTTGCGAACCTGGTCTTCGTCCCGCGCATCGCAGGTCAACGAATGAGCATCGATTCCGGCGGTCCTGAATTCGGCGGCGATCGCCTCACCGGCCTCCGGATCCCGCTTGTTGCGGCGGGCAAGACACACGGCATGCCCTTCCCGACCAAATCGTTTTGCGATGGCTGAACCGGTTGCCGAGCCCGCACCGACGACCAGTACGGCGCCTTTTTCTATCATTCGTTCCAATTCAGTTCCCATCCCCGGCAGCAGGCTGTGAAAAAGCGCGAGCACAATGCATGGCAAACATCTTGCCTGCAAACCATCCGTTTTCCGTCTCGGAAGGCAAATTTATTTTGAGGCAGATCCGTGTTTCCCAATTCTTGTTCGAAGGCGCCTTTCAAACATTCAAGCTCATTGGCATTGGTGTCAATGCATGAGCGGACTCACCCGAAGTCTTGTCTCAAACCATCTGCGAACCGATCACGCGGACGCATCTGGCCGGACCTCCCCTCCAACTGTCGGCCTTGTCTCTTCGCGCAACCGAATGTCGGATCGTGTCCGGATCAATAAACGAAGCAATGCCTCCATCGGCCCCTGCTGGAGAAACCGCAAATAAGCAGGGGCAATAATCAGCTGGAGCAGCGTCAGCGCGATGCCAATCATCATGATCTCAAAATGTTCGAACTGACCGAAAAGCCCGAAACCGAATCCCATGAACAGGACGTTGCATACCACCGTCTGCCCGATATACAGCGTGAGTGCCATTCTACCGCACGCCGACAGGCAACCCAGCATTCCTGAAAACCACCCACTTTTCATCAACAGCGCCAGCGCGCCGAAATAAGCCAGTGCCAGGCTTATCCGTCGTGGGTCATAAGCGTATTCGCTGATCGGCTCGGACACGGTTGCCCAGAGCGTACCGGCCCCGATTGGAATGTGCGCCATGCTGCCCAGGAGACAACCAACAACAAGCCCAAAAAGGGTCACCCGCATATAAACACCAGCCTTGAGAGCACCGCCCAGAAAGCCGAGCTTCAGCAGTGCCATTCCCAGCAATATCATCGGGAACACGTCCAGAAAATGTTGCTCGAACACCTGGACCGTTTGTTCCTCGAAGGAAAGCGTGGCGAGATTTCGTACAATTGTCAGATAATCCATCTGCCGAAGGATAATCTCCTCTTGGATTTGAGCCATGAGTTTCACGACTTCGGTATCGTCAGATGACAAGTCGGGAATCTGCACTTCGTTGGTCCGGCCCTCGATCGAATTCACGACCTGACCGTCAACCGACTGATCCGGCAAGATATCGTCAAAATTTTCTATGAGTGGATCAGCCTGTTCCAGATTCTCCAATTCCTCTTCACTCAAAGAACTTTCAATTTTCGAAAGCGCTTCTTTCATCGGGCTTGCGCCTTCCGAACCGATTAAAACGGACAAACAGGACATTATCCCGGCGATGATCAGAAGCCGGGAGGGGGCAAGATTTCGAAACGGGAAAATCAGCAGTCCGAAAATTCCATACAAATAAAGAATATCGTAGGGCCATAGCAGGACATAACTGTGAACAAATCCGATAACGATCAGCAAAAGCAGCCGGCGGAAATATCGATCGAGACCGTCAAACCCGAGGCCTTGCCGTTCGGCGCTCCGGAGCATCAGCAAGGCCGATGCGCCGAAAAGAATTGAAATCATGGCCCGCATGACACCGTCGACAAAAATCCCAGTGAAAATCCAAGTCAGCAGATTTGGCAGATTGTACTCGCCCCACAGGCCTGGAATCGAAAGCGTCGCGAACGGCATCGCAAAAACGAATATGTTCAGCCACAAGATACCAAGGATGGCGAATCCTCGCCCGATATCCATCATTTCGATGCGCGATTGCATGGCCGGAGCACCTTTCTGGACCGGAGCGTTTGAGATCAAGAACTCAGACTACGCATACTCCCAGAATCGCCGATACAGTGCTTTTCCGACCGGCGCAATCGGAAAGAGACGATTGCGTTTCATTTGCGGACAACCGCCCCAAGGGAGCATCCACCCCGCGCTGAAATCCGGCTCACGATTTCTGATACAACCTATTGAAATATTTCTGTAAATTCCACTGATTGCCGCACGCCAACGATGTTCCGGATGATCTGGAAAACCCTTGCACGACGCTGTCGGCAATGCCAGAAACAGCCGGACTATGCTTATCATGCACATTGACCCTCCCATCGCAGAACACGAGGACTGTCCCATTGAAATACCGCGTACTCGGCAAGACAGAGTTGCAGGTCAGCCGGATCTGTCTTGGCAGCATGACCTGGGGATCACAGAATTCCGAATCCGAAGCGCACCAGCAGATGGATTACGCGATCGACCAGGGCGTTAATTTCATCGACGCGGCCGAAGCCTACCCGACCACACCCTCAACAGCGGAAAATCTCGGTCGGACCGAAGAATATATCGGATCATGGCTTGAGAAGTCCGGAAAACGGGCTGAAATCGTGCTGGCAACCAAAGTCGCCGGCGGCGGAGCCCAGAACATTCGCAACGGCTCTCCACTGTCCTCCGATTCGATCCGCGAAGCCATCGACGGCAGTCTGACAAGATTGAAGACCGACTATATCGACCTTTATCAACTGCACTGGCCGAACCGCGGCCACTACCATTTCCGCCGATCCTGGACATATGACCCGACCGATCAGAACCGCGAGGAGACCCGTGACCACATCCTGAAAATCCTGCAGACACTTCAGGACCTGATCGACCAGGGGAAAATCCGCCATATCGGCCTGTCCAACGAAACCTGCTGGGGAACCTCGCAATTTCTCGAAATTGCCGCGGCCAACGGACTTCCACGGGTGGAATCGATTCAGAATGAATACAGCCTGCTGCAACGCATCTTTGATCTGGATCTGGCCGAACTGTCGCACAATGAGGATGTCGGGCTTCTGGCTTTTTCACCGCTTGCCGCCGGTTTTTTGTCCGGAAAATATCAGGACGAGGCGGTGCCGGCGGGTTCGCGGCGATCGATCAACGAAACCCTGGGCGGTCGGTACAGTTCCCATACGATCCGGGTTGTCGATGCTTATGTTGCCGTTGCCAGGAAACATGATCTCGATCCAAGTCAGATGGCGCTCGCCTTTTGCCTGACCCGGCCATTCATGGCCTCGGTGATCATTGGCGCGACGAATCTCGAGCAGCTCAAGATCGATATCGACTCGGTCAACCTGAATCTCGACGATGCGGTGATGACTGAGATCCAGGATATCCACCGGCGGTTTCCGGTGCCCATGTAGGCGTGCGCGCCCTCCCCGCAGCATTCCCAGCATCAAAGATCCACCATTGGCGAACTGACTCAGCGCCCCTTCCAGACAGGATCGCGTTTTTCTGCGAAGGCGCGGAAACCTTCCATATTGTCCTCTGAATCGTAGAGTTCATCGACGGTGCGGAACTTGCGTTTGGTGATCCAGTTCATGGCATCCTGAAACGCCAACGCCTCGGCCTCTCTCGCCACTTCCTTGATCGCGGCAAAGACCAACGGCGGGCCGGCTGCAAGCTTGCGGGCCAAATCCCAGACATCGTTATCGAGGTCTTCCGCCGCGGTGATCTTGTTCACGAGACCCCAGCGGTGGGCCTCTTCGACATCCATCCA
>JAJFHT010000322.1 GCA_021775495.1 Hyphomicrobiales bacterium
AGGGCTCCATTTCCAGCCAGGTCAGCCCCTGCCCGGCCTGCTCGATTATCCGGTAGTTTGAAACCGAGTGATCGGCATTCGCCTCGCCATGGCGGGCAACACGCATGCGATCCTCATCGCCGCTTTGATCTTTTACCAACCACGTCGATATGCGCGCCTCACGTTTTGGCGGCGTGCCCTTGACCAGAGCCCAGTAGGTTTTCCTGGTCACGCGCTCGCGAAATGATTTTGTCAGTCGTGCGGCCGCCTGCCGCGTTCTGGCAACGACGAGCACCCCCGAAGTCTCGCGGTCAAGACGGTGGACGAGTCGGGGTTTTTCACCCTTCTTGCTGCGCCAGCTTTCCAGCATCATGTCGATATGGCGCGTCAGTCCCGATCCGCCTTGTACCGCAAGTCCCGCCGGTTTGTTGAAGACAAACACCTTTTCGTCCTCATGAAGCAGCATCTGCGAGAGGACATCACCATCCCCGCGTTCCCGCATGGTGCGATCGGTCAGCGGTTTGGATGCTTTCAGGTCGACTTGCAGGGGTGGAACCCGCACAGTCTGGCCGGAATTCAGACGGGTATCCGACTTGACGCGGCCGCCATCGACGCGGATCTGACCGGAACGCAGCAGTTTCTGCAACTGGCCAAATCCAAGACCCGGATAATGCGCCTTGAACCAGCGATCAAGCCGCATTCCCGTTTCATCGGCGTCAACCGGTATCTGCTGGACGCCTGTGTGTTGTACGCTCATGTTTTATGCCCGCGAAAATCGGCCGCAACGAAATCAGATAAGCGATCGTGTCAGGGACAGACCGGCGAACAATGCTCCAATTGCCAGGACCACGCTGGCGGCAATATAGCCAACAGCCGAAGCAGCTTCGCCGCGTTCCCATAGCACGACTGCGTCAAGAGAGAACGCGGAAAAGGTGGTAAATCCTCCAAGCAAACCCGTGCCAATCAGCAGCCGCAGTTCGTTCGAAGCTTCGAGGCGGCGCGCAAGCAGTTCGATAAAGACCCCCATGGCAAACGAGCCGACGACATTGACCGCCAGTGTTCCCCAAGGAAATCCGGGCCCGATGAGACGAAGAGCGGCCAATCCGGTCAGATGCCGAAGGGATGCACCCACGGCTCCGCCCAGCGCCACAATCAATAGATGATTCATGCGGCCCTGATAGACGATCCGGGCCGTTGCGTCACGCCGTCACGCGGCTTTCATTTGGTTTTTTGCATCGGCAAGGAACTGGGTCACAAATCCTTCTAGCTCGGACCAGTCGGTCATTTCATAATCCTTGCTGGTATCGGTCGGGCCGCCCTCCTTGCTGTTGATGCGCTTCATCATCCAACGTTTGAAAAAATCATATTCCGTGTATTTGAGAGCCCCCGCACAGTGGTGCACGGTTCGCGGTTCCCAGCCGGTCGATTGCAACAATTCGGAGGCAATTTCTTCCGCTTCCTGCCGTTCCTCGGCATTATTGCTCGCTATGGCGAGTGAAACCGAAACAAATGCAGATGGCCGGGAATTGAGTGCGTCCTTCCACTCATGCGCAAAATGAACAAATGGAGAGGAATAACGATGCATGTGAACCGGTGCGCACATGATGGTCGCGTCATAGGTCCCGGCGCCAACAAAGCCCATTTGATTGGCATCGGTCACGATGACTTCATTCCCATCTTTCTCGGCTTGCCTGGCAATGGTTTCGGCAATTTTCCGAGTTTGGCCTTCAACCGTAGCGTAAAACACCAGAACTCTCATGATTGTTCTCCTTTGATCGCAGCAAGAAACCGCCCTTGAATTGTGGGGTTCAATTTATGCCATGCAAAAACTCTGGCTTTGATCGGGATCAACCATTCCACCGGCATAACATCGCCGTCGGTTGTTCCGGGTCCACGTCCTAACCGCGCTGTTTCCGCCGCTTTGCCCAATAGTCGAGGCGTTTGCGGATTTCACGCTCAAAACCGCGTTCCGGTGGATCGTAAAAGACCTGCCTCCTCATTGCCTCCGGGAAATAGTCCTGCCCAGAAAAGGCATCTGGAGCATCATGGTCATACTCGTAACCGGTACCGTAACCTTCTGATTTCATCAGGGCGGTCGGAGCATTGAGAATATGTTTTGGTGGCAGCAGGGAGCCGTTTTCGCGGGCTGCAGTCATGGCCGATTTGAACGCCGAATAAACCGCGTTCGATTTCGGCGCAGTTGCGAGGTAGATGCAGGCCTGTGCCAATGCGAGTTCGCCTTCCGGCGATCCCAGATAATCGTAGCTGTCCTTTGCTGCGATGGTGATCGACAGTGCCTGCGGATCAGCCAGGCCGATATCTTCAGAAGCCATGCGCACCAGGCGCCGGCCGATGTAAAGCGGATCTTCCCCCGCATCGAACATTCGAGTTAGGTAGTAAAGTGCCGCATCCGGATCGGAACCGCGAACCGATTTGTGCAGAGCTGAAATCAGATTGTAGTGGCCGTCCTGGCCTTTGTCGTAGACGGGCGCCCGACGCTGCACCACCTTGAGCATGCCCTCCGCATCGAAGGTTTCACCCTCGCCAGCGGCACGCCAGATTTCTTCAGCCAGGGTCAACACTGCCCGCCCGTCACCATCGCTCAGACGGACAAGCAGCGCTCGCGCATCGCCGTCAACAGGAATTGACCTGCCCTCGGTCGCCTCGGCACGCTCGAGCAATAATTCAATGGATTCGGCATCAAGCGGTTGAAACGTCAGGACGCGAGCCCGCGACAGCAATGCGGCGTTCAGCTCAAACGACGGGTTTTCCGTCGTTGCCCCGACCAGAGTGACAGTGCCATCCTCCATGACGGGCAGAAAAGAATCCTGCTGTGCCCGGTTGAAGCGGTGGATTTCTTCAACAAAGAGCAGGGTTTGCTGGCTATTGCCGCGCCGTATTCTGGCGGTTTCGAAAACCTTCTTCAGGTCGGCAACACCGGAGAATATGGCCGATATCTGCTCGAAAGCCAGACCGGTCTGGCCGGCAAGTAGACGGGCAACGGTCGTCTTTCCTGTGCCGGGAGGGCCCCAGAATATCATCGAACCAATCGAGCCGGAACGGATCATTCGGGTCAACGCGCCGTCGTCGCCGGTCAACTGTTCCTGTCCAACCACTTCCGCGAGATCCTTCGGCCGCAGCCTGTCGGCCAGCGGACGTCCACGGGGATCCTCCACAGGTTCGTCGGATTGAAACAGATCAGCCATAAATCAAATTATCTGAGAACGCTCAAAAGCGCAGCACCTGTTTGATCGTTCGCCCATTACGTTCGATGGTAAAGCGCCACCAGCGCGAACGCTCCGAGACGACGCGGTCAAGTGTCTCCGATGTCTGTATATCAACTCCGTTGACTTCGCGTACGAGATCCCCCGGTTTCAAGCCCATGCGTGCCGCCGGCGAGCGCCGCGCTATCTCCAGCACCACAACCGTATCTCTGTCTGCGCGCCGCCCAAGCCGCTGTGCGAGGCGCGGAGACATGTTTGCCACGGTGGCACCGGCAAACGGACTTTCCCCCTTCAAAGTGATCTCGGATCCGGCGCTGCCACCGGGCGGCGCACTCAGGCGGATTTTGACCGTCCGGCGTTTCCCCCGTCTGAGAACTTCAAGTTCCACCTCGTTGTCGATGCCGATCGTATCGAGCCGGTAGCCCAAAGCATCCGGGTGCTGAATGGCATCGCCATTCAGCGACAGTACCGCGTCACCTGGCCGAAGCCCTGCATCATCGGCAGGGCCATTGCTGTAAACTGATGTGACGAGCGCGCCTTGCGGACGGCTGAGCCCGAGGGACTCGGCCGCTGCTGCTGTCATCGGTTCGAAACCGGCTCCCAAG
>JAJFHT010000323.1 GCA_021775495.1 Hyphomicrobiales bacterium
GAGCGGCATTGCCATCGGTGCGGCATGCGGGCTGATCAACGGCATCGTCGTCGCGGTGCTGCGGCTGCAGGCGATTGTCGCCACATTCGCCACCTCGATCTTCTTCATGGGGCTGGCGCTCTACGTGCTGCCGGTGGCCGGCACGCCGGCGCCGCGCCTGTTCTGGCGCACCTATGGCGGCCGGCTGTTCGATATTCCCTTCGTGCTCTACATCATTGTCGCGCTGGCGCTGCTGCTGTTTCTGCTGGCCCGCACCCGCATGGTGGTCCACCTGCTGTCGGTCGGTGACGATGCGCAAGCGGCGTTCCAGAGCGGCCTGCCCGTTACCCGCATCCGCATCGGCGGTTATGTCCTTTGCGGTGTGTTTTCCGCCCTGGCGGCGCTGTGCATCACCGGCGATACCGCCAGCGGCGATCCGCTGGTCGGCGGCAAGATGACGCTCTACAGCATTGCCGCCGTGGTGCTGGGCGGCAGCGCGCTGTCGGGCGGTTTCGGCACCGTCGTCGGGTCGGTGCTCGGCGCGCTGATCATCGGCCTGATCAACTCGCTGGTGTTCTTCGTCGGCACACCGTCCGAATGGCAGAACCTGGTGCAGGGTCTGGCCATATTGCTGGCGCTGATGATCGGCATCCAGGTCAGCCGAAAGGCCAGCGCATGAGTTCCACCACGCAAGCTCTGACCTCCACGCGCTCACCGGTGGCCTTTCTGAAAAACCCGCTGGTGGTCGCGCTGGTGCTGATCGTACTGCTGCTGGCCTTCGGTGAATTCCTGTCTCCCGGCTTTGCCTCGGTCGAGCAGATCCAGCGGCTGCTGACCGTGGCGGCGATGCTCGGCATGGTCGCGGCGGGGCAGAACCTCGTCATCCTCGGCGGGCGCGAAGGCATCGACCTGTCGGTCGGCGGCATCGTCTCGCTCAGCGCCATCGTCGCCGGCAATCTGATGAACGGTTTGGATGGCGGCATCCTGCCGGCGATTGTCGCCTGCATCGTCACCGGCGCGGTCATCGGCCTGTTCAACGGCATCGGCGTGACGCTGCTGCGCATTCCGCCGCTTGTCATGACGCTCGGCATGCTCGGGGTGCTGCAGGGCCTGCTGGTCGTCGTCCGCCAGGGCATCCCGTCCGGCAGCGCCGCGCCGTCGCTGTCGGAGTTTGTCGTCCAGCCTTTCGTGCTCGGTCTGCCGGGCATGATCTGGCTGTGGATCCTGATTGGCGTCATCCTCGCCCTGGTGCTGCATCGCACCGTGTTTGGGCATCGCATCTATGCCATCGGCTCGAATGAGCGCGCGGCCTTCATGGCCGGCGTGCCGGTGCGGCTGATCCGCATTTCGCTGTTCGTGCTGTCCGGCGTGTTTGCCGCCATCGCCGGCATGTGCCTGCTGGGTTATTCGGGTTCCTCCTTCGCCAATGTCGGCGAGCAATACATGCTGCCGTCGATCATCGCGGTGGTGCTCGGCGGCACGCCGCTGTCCGGCGGCAAGGGCGGTTACACCGGAACCATGGCCGGCGCGGTGCTGCTGGTGATCCTGCAGAGCATCCTGACGACCGTGAACATCGACGAATCCGGCCGCCAGATGATCTTCGGCGCGACATTGCTGGTGCTGATGCTGTTTTACGGCCGTGGACGGAGCCTTCGGGCATGAACGACCGGCCGCGCATCAAGGATATCGCCCGGCGGCTCGGTGTGTCGCCGGCAACGGTATCGCGTGCGCTGAGCGACAGCGGACTGGTCGCCGAGCCGACCAGCCGGCGCATTCGCGAGATGGCGCAGCAGTTGAACTACCGCCCCAATGTCAGCGCCCGCAATCTGCGCACCCAGCGCTCGATGACCGTGCTGCTTGTGGTGCGCGATGTCGGCAATCCGTTCTATCTGGAAATCCTCAAAGGCGTCGAACAGAGCGCCCGTGCGGCCGGCTATTCGGTGCTGATGGGCAATACCGAAAGCGATCCTGCCCGCGAGAGCGAATATTTCGGCATGCTCAGCGACGGCCACGCCGACGGCATGATCCTGATGACCGGCAAGCTGCCCGAAGCCAGCCCCGAGGCCAGGCAGGGCTGGCCGGACCTGCCGGTGGTCGTTGCGCTGGAAATTATCGAGGGCTCGGGCTACCCGCATGTGCAGATCGACAATGTCGGCGCCGCGCGTGGCGCGGTCGAACACCTGATCGGCCTCGGCCATCGCCGCATTGCCCATATCACCGGGCCGGTTCCAGAAATCATGAGCGTGCGCCGGCTTCAGGGGTACCGCGAGGCAATGGTGAACGCCAATCTGGACATTCCGGATGGTTACGAACAACCCGGCGACTTCGTGCTCAAATCGGGACGCGAGGCCTGCCGCCGCCTGTTCGAGTTGCCGGAGCCTCCCACTGCCATTTTCATTGCCAATGACGAGATGGCGTTCGGCGCGATCAACGAAATGCGGCAGATCGGGCTCGACGTGCCGGGCGATGTCTCGGTGATCGGTTTCGACGATCTGTTTCTCGGCGAGGCGTTCTATCCGCCGCTGACCACGGTCAGCCAGCCGCGGCTTGATATCGGCCGCAGGGCGATGACGCTGCTGCTGGGTATGCTGGCCGGGCGCGACGCTCCGCCGGAACCGATCACCATGCCGACAGAACTGCTTGTGCGCGGCACCACCGCGCGTTTTCAATCGTAAGAAACAGGAGAGTACCAGATGACCGGATTGCCGGCTGAACGGCTTCGCATAGGCTTCATCGGAAGCGGCTTCATCGCGCATTTCCACCTGACCTCGATGATCGGCGTGCGCAATGTCGATGTCACCGGAGTCTTCAGCCGCGATGCCGGCAATCGCCAGCGGTTCTGCGACAAGGTCGACGAACTGGGACTTGGCGCCTGCCGCAGCCATGACAGCCTGGAAGCGCTGCTTTGTGCCGATGATGTCGATGCGGTGTGGATCGTCTCGCCCAACCACACACGGCTGGAGATCATGCAC
>JAJFHT010000324.1 GCA_021775495.1 Hyphomicrobiales bacterium
GATGTCCTTGTTAAGCTGGTTCTGCTTGGCAAGGTCTGCTGTTCCACGCGCATCATCAATCATCTTGTCTAGTTCAGGATCGAGGACCCATTCCATCGAGGACCAGGTCCCCTTGGCTTTGGAATGATACTGAGTGAAGAAGAAGCTGTCCGGTGACGGATAAGTCGCACCGTAGAACACCTCATTGATCGCAGGCGTGGTTTCAGGTTTGTTGGCCAGTTCCGTCATCCGGTTCCAGGGTTCCGGCTTCAGGATCGTGTTGAAACCGATTTGGTCCAGATTGGACTTCATCAGCAGCGCGATTTCCTCTTCGAAGGCCAATCCGGCCACGAACATGATCTCGACCGAAATTGGATCGCCGCCGGCATATTTGCTCTTGGCAACATGTTCCTTGGCCTTTTCCAGGTCGAACTCCGGCGCCTTCAGGTCATTGTTGTAGGCTTCGGCAAAGACCGGAGGCATCGGGCCTGCCAGAGGTTCGCCGGGCAGCAGCGCGGAACGGATGGTGTTGTAGTCCGTCGCACTTGCGATGGCCCGGCGAATATTGACATCGTCGGTCGGAGCCACCTGATGGTTGAGCTTCAGGTAGAAATTGGTTGCTGTCGGATAGTTGATGATCCGGTAGTTTTCCAGCTTGCCGATGGACTCGTAGGTCTCCTGCGCCTGCGCGTCGCTCGACATGGACAACTCACCTGAAGCGGCGAGCGCCTTCACCGTCGCCTCTTCGTTGGTCACGACAAAACGCACCGTGTCGACCGGCTGATCACTCCAGCCGAGATGATATCCTTCATAACGCTTGATGGTCATGTTGGCGCCGCGGTTCCAGCTGTCCAGCATATAGGCTCCGGCGCCTGCGCTGGAATTGGCCAGAAAATCGGTCGACCAGGGATCTGCATCCGTCTTGTTCTTTTCCGCCAGGTCGCTGTTGACGACAAACATGATCGGCGTGCTGGTTAGAAACGGCGAATAGACCTTGCTGAGTTTGAACTGCACGGTGCCGTCGTCGAGCTCGGTGACCGAATCCGGCCCGAGTATGCCCTCAAACAGATAGGCCGGACCCTCGTTCAGGGTCAGCAACCGCTTTACCGAGTAGACGACATCCTTTGCTTCCACCGGCGAGCCGTCCTGGAATGTCGGGCCGGTCTTGAGCTTGAACGTATAGGTCAGATTGTCGTCTGAGACCGTCCAGCTCTCGGCCAGCTGCGGCAGAATGTTGCCTTTCGAATCCAGCGTGGTCAGCGCGTCGTAAAGATTAACACCGGCCATATATTCGGTGTAGTCGTTGACCTTGGCGGGGTCGATGGTGCCGAAAATCTGCACGACATTGACTGTTGCGATATTCTCGGCCATCGCGGCGCCAGCCCACAGAGCCGCGGTCGCCCCCAGCAGGGCATTGCGTAAAATCAACCTGGTTTTTCCCATTATTCCACTCCTTCGGTTGTTGCGGTCAGGCGCTATGCCCGACCATTGAGAGTCTCGATTGGCTGGTAGTCCAATTCGTAGCCAAAATACTTCGGACCCACCAATTCCAAGCCATTTTTGGACCGCCACTTGGGATCGCTCGGCAGTCCAAAAACAATGACACGAAATCCGTATCTTATCTGCTCGGTGGTGATCGGCTGGCCGGTCTCCAGATCGAGCAGACAAATGAGATCGGGCGTCATGGCCAAAGGCTGGCCATCCGCACGACGGGCAAGCAAAAACTCATTTTGAAATTCCAGTGTGATGGAATCACCTTCATCCGCACCCAGTCCGCGCAGCTGACAGGAGCCGCGGGCAAAACCGCCCTCCGTCCGGCGGTCGACGTCCTGAACCCGTCCCTCGAAAAGCCGGAGGCCATTCAGCTCAGATGCCAGCGCATCGACTGGATTTCGATTGGCTTTCTGTTCCGACTCGATGATCCGGCCAATGGATTTGATCAGCGACATCGAGCCACGCAGAATGCCCTTCTTGGCGTCACGACCGGTCATCGGATACAGCGCGATCAACGCCGCCCCACCCATTTCTATGGTTGCAACCCGAGCGAATTTTTCCGTCGCAAGATTGTCGACAGCATTGATGACGATCGAGTTGCCCTTGTCATCGGCCATCACCATCGGCGTCGCCTTCATGCCTTCCATGGTCATCGAAACCATTTGCAGTTCCGGAAAGGCACGCCCCATGCCGTCGCCATCGATGATCGGCAATTTGGCCGCCGCGGCGACGGCCACGGGAATGGTGGAATTCAATCCACCGGCCTCGATGCAGAAGATCGCATCAGCCTTTTGCCCGAGATAGGCCTCGAGTGCTCCCAGGGCGTTTGCGGCTTCGGTTCCCTTGGGGAGTTTTTCCAGCATGACGGTCGGCGCGCCCATCATCGCCACCGGAATAATCAGCGCATCGTCATCCATCTCGTCTATGTCCAAAACACGGACCGGACCATGTTCCTCGATGGCCCGTTCGGCCATGAGTTTGCCGATATAGGGATCGCCGCCCCCGCCGGTTCCAAGAAATGCGCCACCGAGGGCTATGTCGGCCATATCAGACTTTTCAATGATCTTGATGGGTTTAACGGTCATCTGGTTTCTCCGGCATTGGCGCGGCGAGGCATCGGGGTAAACGTCAGATCATGATAGCCAAAGGCCTCGGGTCCAATGACTTTCAATGCTTCTTCGGAACGCAGCAGATCGTGACAGGGCAGAGCAAGAATGGCGATGCGTTGCCCGTAACGCAGCAGTTCGGTGGTAATCGGCAGGCCGGTGTCGGAGTCCAGAACGACAATCAGGTCAGGCACACAGACTTCCATTTCACCATTGCGGCGAAACACCAGAAACTCGTTCTGCAGGTCGATCACGCCCGTTTCGCCCTGATAGGCGCCAAACCCGTCAACCTTGACTTCGCCGACGGCAAAACCACCTTTGAGATGACGTTTGAGATCAATGATCTTGGCGGTCATCAGAAGCCGGCCATCCTCGTGCTCCAGAATGGTGGCAACCGGATCGCGGTGGTTGGTCTGCGCTTCGAAAACCGCGTTGCCAAGCGACCACGCGCGCGTCACCGTATCGGGGACCGCGAATTTCTTGATGAAGTCCCCGCGCATCGGCGCCAGCGCAATGCCGGCAGCAGCGCCCATGGCAACCACGGATGCACGTGCAAGACGTTCCAGCCAGACTTCTGACGCGGTGTGCCGGAACACCACGACATTTCCCTTTTCATCGGCCATCGCGGAGGGGCTCGATTTGTGTCCATAGATCGACCAGGTACACATCTGCATCTCGGGAAACGCCCGGCCCATGCCATCGCCATCAACCACCGGAATTCCGGCCTGGGCGGCGGTCAACATCGGTTCCATCGAATTGGCACCGCCGATCTCGGATGAGATCGTCGCATCGATCTTGCAGTCAAGCTCTTCTTCCAGCGCCCGCAAGGCGCGCAGGCACTCCTCGCCCTGCTCGATCTTTTCGACGCCAACGACCGGCGCACCAATGCCGCCGAGCGAGACAACCAGAGCGTCATCGTCCAGTTCGAGCAGCGGGATCACGTCTATGCGGCGTCCCTTCTTCAACTCCTCGCGGCAACGCAATTTACCGATATAGGGGTTGCCGCCGCCTCCTGTTCCGAGGATTCCGGCGCCGACCTCAATCGCATCAAGTTCGGCTTCGGTGACTTTTGTCAGGCTAGCCATCGAGATCACCGACAACTTTCAGGCGGATGCGCGTTGCGCTGCCGGGAAGATAAGCCAGCGGCACGTCTTCCTGATCCAGAACCTCGATCGAGTCCGGTTTCGCGCCGGCGGCAATGGCCTTTTGAGTCGCTTCCTTTCTGGCGTCTTCCAATGCCTCTTCACGTGATATTTTTTCGAGACTGAAGATGCGGTCCACTTCGCCGCTGATCTGGCCGATGGCTGCGCCGACGGCATTGGCAACCGCGAAATTCTCCGGCTTTATCACCGGCAGTTCGCCGATGTGGTCGCGCACCAGAATGCTGCCCCCGCCAACGGCCAGAACAGGGATCTTATCCGGTGATACCCGCATCCGTTCGACAGCATTGAGGATCATCTCGTCGATCACGTCGCGAATGGCATTGAGACGGTCCTCGCCCAGTGCCCGGGCCGGAGCCGGATCACCGAAATCGGCAATACCGAGGCCGACCGCGACATCCGAGGTGGTCAGCGTGTTACCGCCGAACAGCTTGCCCTCCGTGTGGATACGGAAGCCGACCGACTTGGGCCCGACGGTGATCGGGTCGTCCGGCTGGACAATCGAGCCGCCACCGAGTGCGATGGAAAAGACATCGGGCATGCGGAAATTGGTGCGCACGCCACCGATGTCAACCGATGTGCTGGCCTGTCGCGGGAACCCCTTGATGATGGCGCCGACATCGGTCGATGTGCCGCCGACATCGACAACAACAGCAACCTGCTCGCCGGTCAAGAATGATGCGCCGCGCATGGAATTTGTCGGGCCGCTGGCAAAAGTCAGAACCGGGTAGGCGCGAACAAAATCCGCACTCATCAAGGTGCCGTCGTTCTGGGTGATGTAACAGGGGCAGGACAATCCGGCAGATGCCAGCGCGGCGCTGAACGCCTTGACCGTTTCTGCGCTCAGCTGACGCAGCGAGGCGTTCATGATCGCTGCATTTTCACGTTCGAGAATGCCAAGCCGTCCGATCTCGCTCGAAAGGGTAAAGTTGGCTTGCGGCAGGCGTTCGGCCAGAACAGTCCGCGCCTTGTCCTCCATCTCGCTGTTGACCGGACTGAACACCGAGCAGATTGCGATCGAATCGATGCCCTGCTTGCCGATCTCGTCGGCAATGCCCCGCAGTTCATCCTCATCGAGCGCCGATATTTCACGCCCGTCAAATTCGTTGCCGCCCTTGGCCAGCCAGTAGTGGCCACCGACGGTTTCGCGTATGTCGTCCGGCCAGTCGACCATCGGCGGCAGGCATTCGGCCGCCGGCAGGCAAAGGCGCACCGCTGCCGTTTTCGACATCTTGCGACGTTCCACAACGGCATTGGTGAAATGGGTGGTGCCGATCATCACCGCGCCGATCTGGCCAGCCTTGATGCCGCTTTCCTCGAGCACCTTTGCCAGACTGGAAACAATTCCGCTGGTGACATCTTCAGTGGTCGGCGACTTCACTCCAAGGACCAGTTTTTCACCATCCATGATGACCGCGTCCGTGTTGGTACCGCCAACGTCAATTCCTATTCGGTACATCGATAGCCTCTCAATTCAGCGTTGTTGTTGATGACAGCACAGCTTGCCGCTCGCTGGCTTCAATGGTGGGTTTCTGCGCGGCTTCTTCATCGGTCAGCACGGGGATCGAGCCAAGAAGCGCCCGTGTGTAGGGATGTTGCGGATCTGCGAAGACGTCCGCCGTCGCACCCTGCTCGCAAATCTCGCCGCGGAACATGATCGCGACGCGGTTGCAGAAATTGCGCATCAGGCTGAGATCGTGGCTGATGAAAACAAAGGTGAGGTTCAATTCCTCCCGCAACCGCTGCAGCAGATCGATCACGACATTCTGAATCAACACGTCAAGCGCAGATGTCGGCTCGTCCAGCACGATGATTTTCGGATCGACGGACAGCGCACGGGCAATAGCGACGCGCTGTTTCTGTCCGCCGGACAGCTCATGCGGATACATCGACGCATAGCGGGCCGGCAGGTCGACAAGTTCAAGCAATTGGCTGATGCGCGCGGGTATGGCTGCCCTATCAAAACCGGCAAAAATCAGCGGCACCGAAAGCTGGTCGGCGACGGATCGCTTCGGGTTCAGCGACGATCCCGGATTCTGATAGACGATCTGGATCAGCTTTCTGAACTCCGGCGTACCGGCGATCGAGGAAAGGCTGTCCTTGCCAATGGTGATTTCGCCCCTCGTCGCGTCGAACAATCCGAGCATCATCTTGGCCAGGGTGGTCTTGCCCGATCCGGATTCACCGGCAATGCCAAAGACGTCGCCGCTGTCGATCGTCAGGGTCACGTCGTTGACGGCGTGGTTTGTACCGTATTGCCGGTTGAACAGGCCACGGCGCAGCGGGAAATCCTTGCACAGCCCGCTGATCTGAATGAGCGGGCCAACATCGGTATCGTTGCAGACGTTCTTCACACCTTCTCCGTAGAGCGGTGGAACCGCCCGCATCAGATTCTTGGTATAGTCATGCTTCGGCTGGCTGAATATTTCTTCGCGCGTACCGCTTTCCACGATGCGGCCGCGTTCCATGACGTAAACGCGGTCGGCCATTTCGCGAACGACGCCGAGATTGTGGGTGATCAGCATCAGCGACATGCCGGTTTCATCGACCAGCCGGTTCAACAGGATAAGGATCTCCTGCTGTGTGGTGACATCGAGCGCGGTTCCGGGCTCGTCGGCGATCAGCAGGCGCGGACTGTTGAGCAGCGCCATGGCGATCAATACCCGCTGGCGCATGCCGCCCGACAGCATCATCGGATAGGCCTGGCAAATGCGTTCCGGGTCGGCGAGTTGAACGTGGCGCAGCACTTCGAAGATGTGGTGGCGACGCGCGCTTTTCTCACGACTGGTGCCAAGGCGGACATCGGCAAAACGGACGACGTCGTCCATTTGCCGGCCGATGCTCAGCACCGGATTGAAGGACAGCAGCGGATCCTGCAGCACGATCGAAATACCGGTACCCTTCAATCGGTTGCGCGCCCGTTTTCCCAGTGTCAGCAGCTCGACACCTTCAAAACGGATGGACCCGCGGTCGATCGCGGCCGGCGGCATCGGCAGGGTTCCGATGATTGATCGCATGGTGACGGTCTTGCCCGAACCGGACTGTCCGATCAGGGCGACACGCTCGCCCTTGCCGACCTGCATCGACACATCGTGCAAAATCTGGCTGCGCTGGCCATAGGTGCTGAACGAGATATCCAGGCCCGATATGTCGAGGATCGGTTCACTCATCAGACTTCCACGTCCATCATGTCGCGCAGACCATCGCCGAGCAGATTGAAACCTAGGATGGCGTAAAGAATTGCCAGACCGGGCATCAATGCTTCCCACCAGCGCTCGGGCAGATATTCGGCGCCAGTGCTGACCATTGTTCCAAGATCGGGAGTTGGCGGCTGCACGCCCAGGCCGAGGAATGATAGCGCAGCACCGAAAAGGATGACGAAACCGGCATCGAGCGAGATCTTGACCGAGATCGCTGATACGCAATTGGGCAGCAATTCGCGAAACATGATGTGGAAATGGCTGGCGCCGGCCACCTTGGCGGCCTCGACATAGTCTTCCGCCATCTGCGCCTTGACGATGCGATAGATCAACCTTGTGTGCCAGGTCCACCACAACAACGTGATGGCTATCATGGCATTGATCAGATTGGGTGAGAGCACGGCGGTGATTGCCAGCGCCATCGCCAATGGCGGGATGGCCAGCATGATATCGGTAAAACGCATAATGGCGAATTCAATACGGCCACCGAAATAGCCTGCAGCCAGACCGAGTGTCACACCAAAGGGAACCGCAACACCCAGCACACCGACAACCAGTCCCAGGGAGATCCTGTAACCGTAAACCACACGGCTGAAGATATCGCGGCCGACATTGTCGGTGCCGAACAGGAACTCCCAGCTCGGCGGCGCATGCCGATTGACGAAATCAACGTGGGCACCGGCCGATTGCGGTGAAGTGGCTATATAGGGCGCGAACACAGCGGCGATAAAGACCGAAAGGACAATCGCCGAACCAACCAGTGCCGACGGGTTCCTGGAAAACCGGTACCAGGCCATCTGTCGGCTGGTCAGGCTGCGCGCCTGCCGGTCATCGTCGAACTGGGAGAAGGAACTCATGCCCGCTGCCCTTCGCGAATACGGTGACGCGGGTCGATGAAGCCCAGCAAAGCGTCAATCGTCAGATTGGCGATGACAAAGAACACTCCGGAGACCAGCACGACACCGATCACTGCGTTCAAATCCTTCTGCAGGATGGTGCGGACACCGTAACTGGCGATGCCGGGCCAGCTGAAAACGAATTCGACGACAAATGCATTGCCGATCAGCGAGGCGAATTCCAGGCCGAGGATCGTCAGCGGCGCGACACTGGCAACACGCAGCATGTAACGGAACGTGACGACCCGCTCCGGAATGCCATAGGCCCGCGCCGCTTCGATGAAATCGCGCGAGCCGACCTCGATCATCGACGACCTGGTGATACGCATGACCTGGCCGATGCCTCCGGCCGCAAGGGCAATCGAGGGAAGGAACAGATGACGCCAGGCGTCCAGGAAAACATCGCCGCGGCCGGCAATGACTGAATCGATCAAAAGCAAACCGGTCGTTGTCGCTTTGAAGTCAATCCCGGGACTAAGCCTGCCAGTCACCGGAAACAGCTGGAAATAGTAACTGGCCAACAACTGTAGGATGATGGCGAGGACAAATCCCGGCGTAACGACACCAATCAGCGAGACGATACGGCTGACATTGTCGATCCATGTGTCGCGATAATGCGCTGCAAGAACACCAAGCGGGATCGAAATGCAGACCTGAAGAATGATCGTTGCCAGGACAAGTTCGAAAGTCGCAGGCAGCGCCTGCAGAATGTCGTCCATCACCGGCCGGCTGGTCAGCAGGGACTTGCCGAGATCACCACTCGCCAAGCCTGACAGGTAGTGCCACAGCTGAATATGAAATGGATCGTTCAATCCCATTGTCTGGCGCAGTTGTTCGACCTGGGTTGCGGTCGCCAATGGACCCAAGGCAATGCGTGCAGGATCGCCGGGAACGATGCGCGCGATGATGAAAATCACCACGGCCAGCCCCAGAAGCACCATCAGAAGCGATAGCGCGCGCTTCGTCAGATAAAGCGTCATTCACGTCCTCCCTCCTTATGCTGGCAGAACGCGGGGCGAATCCC
>JAJFHT010000325.1 GCA_021775495.1 Hyphomicrobiales bacterium
CCGCGGCCGGATTTTCCCCAACGGTCCGAAGAGCCAGACCAGCCGGTGTACGAAACAGGAAAAACGACAAAGCGAACACCAAGAAAAAGGCGATATAGGTGAGCGCGTACTGATCAAAAAACATCGGCCCGATAACGGGGATGTCTGCCAGCAAAGGGATCGGGATTGTCTCAAAAGTCTTTACTGATACCTGTGTGCTCCCGCCGCTGAACCCAAGTCTATACGCAAAGAAAACCAGCCCGGTTGCGGCAATGGTCAAGCCCAGCCCGGAAACCGTTTGATCCAGCCGCATAATCACGACAAGAAAGGCCATGATCAGCCCCAAAAGGCCTCCCATAACCAGCGCACCCCCGACGCCAAGCCAGAGCGATCCCGTGAAATAGGCCAAGCTGAATCCGGCAAGCGCACCAGAGAGCATCATACCTTCAATGCCAAGGTTCAAAATACCTGATCGTTCGGCCAACAATTCGCTCATTGTGCCGAACACAAATGGGATCGACAGTCTCACTGCAGCGGCCAAAAACCCGGTATCAAGTATCAGTTCGAGAAAGCTCATACGGTTGACCTTGTTTTGCTACCACGTATGACAACCAAACGGTGTGAGGCGAGGGTCATGGCAATCAATACTGCTATCAGGGAAATGCCCTGCACTGCATCAGCAATAAAAAACGGAACTCCCGTCTGACGCGACATTTCATCCGCGCCGGTTCCAATACCTGCCAGAAAGATGGCCGCGGGAATAACGCCAATTGCCGACAACCTTGCCAACATCGCAACCACCAACCCGGCATATCCATATCCTGCAGAGATCGACCCAATAACCTGAAACTGCACGCCGCCAACTTCGCCCGCTCCGGCAAGTCCGGCAAGCGCGCCGGAAAGCAGGGCAACCAGAATGATGACATGGGCCAGCCGCCAGCCCGCATAATGGGCCGCTTTCGGGTTTTCTCCAGTGACCCGAATGGAAAAGCCAAAAGTGCTGTACTTCATCACCACTCCAATGACGATTGTGGCAATAAGTGCGACAAGAACCCCCAAATGCAGGCTTGTCCTCTGGATAAGGATGGGAAATTCGGCTGCACGCAAGATGTCGGGACTGTCGGTCCAGCCTGATACCGGGTCTTTCCACGGTCCCGACAACAATGCTGCCAACAGAAACATGACGATAAAATTCAACATGAGGGTTGTGACAACTTCATCAACCCTGAGGTACATTTTTAGACAGGCCGGTACAGCACACAATATTGCACCGGCCATCGCCGCAGCCATCAACATACCGGGGACCAACAAAGCAACGGGCCACCATTCAAGCGTGCCAATGTAGGCAGCGGCCATGGCACCCACTAGCAGCTGGCCCTCGCCGCCGATATTCCAGAACTTGGCGCGCAAAGCGACCAAAGCCGCCAATCCTGTCAGAACCATCGGCGCCGCCCGCACCAGCGTTTCGGTGATCTCAAATTGACCGCCAAAAGCGGCACTAAACATAATACTGAACGCCCGCAATGGGTTTGCCCCAGCGATCAGGATCAGAAAGCTGCATATCGCAAGCGACGCGGCCACAGCAACAAATGGCATCGTAAGTTCGCGCAACCGAGATGAAGGGCGGGGGCGCAGCAGGATATTCACGCGGCAATCCCATCGCCGTTTTCCACGGCACCTGTCATCGCCAGACCGATTTTCTCAACGCTCGCCTTTTCACGGGACAGATCACATACGATGGTGTTTTCGTACATGACAGCGACCCGATCAGAGAGCTGCATCACTTCATCGAGATCATCAGAGATCAGCAGAACCGCACAACCCTGGCTTCGCAGTTGCATAATCTCACGATGCACAAAATTGGTCGAAGCCACGTCAAGCCCCCGCGTCGGCTGAGCGATCACAAGAACTTTGGGGCCAAACGCCAATTCGCGCGCCACAATTATCTTCTGCTGGTTACCGCCGGAAAACAGCCCCACCGGCGTGTCAAGGTTTGCCGGACGCACATCGTAGGCTTTGATCAGTTCATTTCCAAACCGTTCTACCTCGCGGAGCTTGAACCAGCCCCAGTTGGAAAAACGCGGATGATCGGCATAGGTCAGTACGAGGTTTTCACGTAGCGACATGGAACCAGCCAATCCCACACCGATCCGGTCTTCGGGAACATAGGCAAGGCCTGCAGCCTGCATTTCTTTCGGGGTGCTGCCATACACGTCCCTGTCATCAATCTTGACTGTCCCAGACTTTGCCACGACCATCCCAGCAAGCGTTTCAGCCAACTCAACCTGACCGTTGCCTGACACCCCGGCGATACCGACCACCTCACCCGAATGAATGGTCAGGTTCACGGGTGCAGGGATTTGCAACTTGCCACCTGGGCTTTGCAGTTGGACGGCTTTCATCACCAACCGCGGCGCACCAAGTTTATGAGCGTGCCGTGTAACTTGTTCAGGCTCATGGCCGCACATGAGCCTTGCCAGCTCTTCGTTCGTCAACGCCCCGTCGTTCTCAATATTGGCCGTCACTTTGCCATGCCGCAGCACGACAACCCTGCCTGCGATCCGCCGTACTTCAGCCAGTTTGTGCGTGATAAAGATGACCCCCACCCCGTCGGACTGCAAGGCAGATATCGCCGCAAAAAGCCCCTCTGTTTCCTGTGGTGTCAAAACCGATGTTGGTTCATCCAGAATGAGAACGCGGGCGCGGCGAACCAGAGTTCTGATTATATCTAGCCGTTGCCGTTCGCCAACAGCGAGGCTGGAAACCAGCCGATCCGGAGCCAGCCACAAACCGTAATCCTCCCGCAAGGATTCAAGCAGCATGATTGTCCCGGCGTGGTCCAACCGGCCGCCACGCCCCGGAAGGCCAACCATGATATTTTCCAATACCGTATGGCGTTCAACCACATTGGAATGTTGCGTCACCATACCGATGCCCTGCGAAATTGCATGGGCGGTAGAGCTGAACTGACACACCTCGCCGTCTACCAGAATTTCGCCCGCGTCCTGCCGGTATAAGCCAAAAGCTACGTTCATCAACGTCGTCTTGCCCGCACCATTCTCCCCCAAAAGGCCGATAACCTCGCCGGGGTGAAGTTCAAAACTGACGTCCTCGTTGGCCACAACTTTGCCAAAGCGTTTGGTGATGCCGTTGAATTGCAGAACCGCAGGATTTGCGGACATGCTGGGTACTCCTTCGGTCCGATTCCATCAACCGCCACGCCTGATGACGTCCCCGACTCCGGGAACGTCAGTGCTGTATAAGGGCAATCAGTCCGACGTTGTCACGCTTTCATCGTAGGGAACAGAGAAGGCACCGCTGCGGATCTCTTCGGCACGGGCGTCAATCTTGGCCTTTAGGTCTTCGGGAATCTTGTCTTCCAGTGCACCGTAGGACGATAGGTAATTAACCCCATTGGCCAGGTTTTCCATCGAACTATAATCGGTCGCAGGCACTTCCCCTGCCATCGCCTTTTCGGCAGCTGCCGCCATAATGGCGTACGGGTCCCACATTGAGCTGGACAAGACTGTCTTTGGGGCAATCGGCGCCTGATCTGTCATGTTGCCGATTGCAAATATGCCCCGCTCCACGGCTGCTTCAATCACGCCTACGCGTTCAGCAAACACCACATCAACGCCCTGCTCCGCCATCGCAAGTGCGGATTCCTTGGCTTTTGGTGGATCGAAGAACGATCCGATATAACTAGCGCTCAGGGTCACATCGGGGTTTACCTGCTTTGCACCTGCCTTATAGGCATTCAAAAGGCCGTATGTTGATGGAACGGCAATGCCAGATACAACTCCGATCTTACCCGTTTGCGACATGCCGCCTGCCAGCATCCCTGCGAGATAGGCGGAATCGAAGTTAACACCGTAAAATGTAGAAAAATTCGGCTCAACCGGGCCCAGCGCAGACCCCATAACAAATGCGGTCTCAGGATACCGTTCCGCCACGCGGCGGCAAATTTGTTCGGTTCCATAGGCGTCACCAACAATCAGTTCCACGCCCTCTTCGCACCAGCGGCGCATTACACGGGAATAGTCCGTTGCCTTGACAGATTCAGAGAACTGATATTCGTGCCCGCCCTCTTCGGCCAGTTTTTGCAAGGCAAGGTTGATCTGAGTTGTAAACGGCTCCTCAAGCGGCGTTTCGAAAATGCCCCGAATCCGGATGGTCTTTGCCGCGAGCAAATGGCTCGGCAGCGCTATCCCAAGCGCTCCAATGCCTGTCAGTTGTAGGAACTTTCGCTTTGATTGTTGCATGTCTCTCTCCCAAGTTTGGTCCGCGATGGCTCCGCGCCAACTATGTAGCCAAGACAGTAGGGTTGCTTCTGTGCGATAATTTTCTGGATTTCATAGATTTCTCGCATAAAATCCCACCAAATACGACTTTTACGCATGTTTTTCCAACATCGGCTTGATACTGTCTGACGGATGAAATTGGCCATGGCTTCTGCCAAAGGATAGATGGATGACAAACACCAAATCGCTGCGCGTGATGCTTTTGGGATATGAGGTGATCCCCAAAACCGTTTCAACAAGGGATTTGGGCGCAGAATTTGTTCTGGCGGTTCCGATTTGCGCTTATCTCATTGAAACCTCTGACGGGTATGTCCTGTTCGACTGAGGTGTAAACCCGGCCAATCTGAGCGATCCCGCCCTGCGGCAATCTTTGTTTATGGATCGTGGCTGGCTCACACCACCCATCGTGTTGCCCCAACACGATTTCCTAAGCCAGTTAGAATCAATTGGAATCGCACCGGACGATATCAAGGACGTCGTTCTGAGCCACGTGCAT
This sequence comes from Hyphomicrobiales bacterium, assembly GCA_021775495.1. GTDB lineage: Bacteria > Pseudomonadota > Alphaproteobacteria > Rhizobiales > Rhizobiaceae > JAJFHT01. The sequence continues at coordinate 4,777 of JAJFHT010000325.1, forward strand.
TGCGATCACACTGGCAATATCAATTATCTGCGTCATGCCCGGTTTTGGATTCAAAAGCTGGAATACGAATTTGCGTTTTCCGATCAAATTGGCCCCGCTGTGTTCCCCAGTGATTATGATTTTGCCGATATCGACTGGCATATTGTCGATGGGGATTGGGAACTGACGAAGGGAATTCAGGGCATTTTCACACGTGGTCACCATCCGGGCCATCAGTCGCTTGTTGTGACCCTGCCAAACGATGGGGTCAAAATTCTGACAGCAGATGTCGGTGACTTGTGGGAAAATTTCGAAAATGAAGTCCTACCCGGCGAAAGCGTGGATGATCCCGCTGCCATGACATCAATTAGACGTCTCAAGGCAATCGCTCAAGATACCGGTGGCGAGATGATATTGCTGCACGATCCAGACATGGTGCAACGGCTTCGGCTGAGCCCGGCCAGCTATACCTAGAGTATCCGGGCCACAGAGGAAGATATCATATGCAGGCCGTCGTTCTTCTCGGGTTTGTGACCCTCGCCTATGCGGGTTATAATTTCCTGATGAAGCTGTCGGGCGCTGCCGTTCCTACCAGTGCGACAACAACGATCCTGGCAACCATCAGCGTCCAAATCGCCGCATTGCTGACGTCGTTCGCTTTTCTGGCACAGCTTGGTCTGCGCGGCGACCAGCAATTTGCGCTGAACTTACCCACCTATTTCTGGGCAGCAATTGCCGGAATTTGTATCGGCGCCGCGGAAATTGGATACCTTTATCTCTTTGCCGGTGTTGGGCAGGCCAAACCCATGGCGGCCAACATTGCGATCCCGGCAGTTGTCAGCGGTACGGTTTTGTTTGCCTTGCTGTTCGGTGTTCTGCTGCTCAATGAGCCGATCAATTTCATGCAAATCCTCGGGGTTACGATGATTGGCGGCGGCGTCATCGTCATGTTTGCATTCAACTCATCCGCAGGCCACTAGGTATCGTGTCGCGTACTCAGATCATATACCGCTTCAGTGCCTTTTCACGCAACGCTCTGACCACCATCCACGATGATTGTCTGACCCGTGATATAGGACGACAGATCGGAGGCAAGCCACACATATGTCCCGGCAAGCTCTTCAGCAGTACCAAAACGCCCCATAGCGATCTTGGCATTCATCGCGGTTTCGGGGTCGTCTTGCCCTTCGGCAATTCGCAATGCGAACAATTGCCGGATCATGTCCGTCATTATCTGGCCCGGCGCCACGGAGTTTACCAGAATTTCACGCGGCCCCAATTCCGCCGCCAACGATTGCATGATCCCGTTCAAGCCAAACTTACTGGCCGAATAGGCAGAATTCCCGCTGCCACCCCGAGTCCCGAAAAGCGACGAAGTAAAAATGATCCGTCCGCTGTCAGGCATGCGTCTTGCCGCCTCGCGGGCCGTCAGAAACGCACCCGTCAGGTTGACCTGTAGGACCGATTCAAATGTTGCCTTTTCCAACCCAACTGTATCACAAAGCACCAATATGCCCGCGTTTGGTATGATCACATCAGGCAGCCAGCCCTTGCCCTCAAGATCATCAAATACCATCTTTGTGGCATCTTCATCGGTCACATCGAGGACCACTCCAAGCTGCCTTTGCTTATCTGTCACATCAGGCGCAGTGAGGTCCGACAAAACCACCCGCGCGCCGTGGCTGTACATCGCGTCAGCAATGGCGCGACCGATGCCACGCGCAGCGCCTGTTATCAAAACCGTCCTATGGGCAAGCATGGTCATTCCCTCTTGTGGTGGTACAAAATCTGAGGTGCACCGTGTCAAGTCGGCTTGGCATTTCCAATGAGGTCACAATATGAAACCTGAGTGCATCTTTTCTGATCCGGCGAATGAGCGCGATGCCGTCGAGCTTTTGCGCGCCATTGTACAGCAGGACAGTTCCAATCCGCCGGGGCTGACGGTTGGCGTTGCGGACATTGCCCTAACATGGCTCAAGGCAGCTGGTTTCAGCCCCGAAATTATTCAGGCCGTACCGGACAAACCAAACGTCGTTGTCGATCTGGAAAATGGCCCCGGTCCTCATCTGGTATTGAATGCGCATCTTGATACGATCCCTCCGGGTAACAAAAAGATGTGGCGC
>JAJFHT010000326.1 GCA_021775495.1 Hyphomicrobiales bacterium
TTTGCTCGGTCGGATCCTGATCTTGACGTCTGAGCCATGAAAGAGCCCCAACCCACTGTCGGCTTCGACGATCACTATGTTGCCTCGCAGGAAAAACGCTTTGCCAAACTCGCGCCGATGCGCGAAGCGCTGCATCTGTTCATCCGCCAGGTGCTGGCGGAACTGCCTGAGCGTGCGCGTGTGTTGTGCATCGGGGTCGGCACCGGCCCGGAACTGCTCTACCTGGCAAAGGCCTTTCCCGGCTGGCAGTTCACCGCCGTTGAACCGGCAGCGCCGATGCTGGCCGCCTGCCGCAAGCGGGCCGAGGCCGAAGGCATCGCTGCGCGCTGCACGTTTCACCAAGGAACGCTCGATACGCTGCCGGAAGGTGAGCCGTTCGATGCGGCGACTTGCCTGCTGGTCTCGCATTTCATATTGAACGCCGAAGAACGCCGCGAATTCTATCGCGGCATCGCCGCGCGGCTTCGGCCCGGCGGCACATTGGTCAATGCCGACCTCGCCGGCGATGTGTCCGATCCAGCCCATCAAGGTCTGCTGGATGTCTGGATGCGGACGATGAAATATACCGGCATGTCCGATGCCGAACTTGAAAAGCACCGCAACTCATTTGAAACCGATGTCGCCGTGCTGCCACCAGCGGAACTGGCGGCGCTGATCAACGCCAGCGGTTTCGAGACGCCGGTGCTGTTTTTCCAGTCGCTGATGATCCACGCCTGGTTTTCCAAACGGGCGGCGCCGGTACACTGACCGGCACCGCCTGCTTGATTTACGCCGGCTGCCAGAACAGCCCGTAACGCGTGCCGGTCCGCCGCGCGGCATGGGCCAGCACGATGGCCGTCAGCACCACGACGACCAGATCCGCCATCGGGCCGGCATACCAGATGCCCCATTCGCCCAGCTGCATCGGCAGTGCGAGGGTCAGCGGGATGGCAAACAGCCAGACCCGGGCAAGACCCAGAATGGCCGCGCGCGGCGCGTCGCCCAATGCCTGGAAGTAGCCGGACAGGATCATTGTCGGGCCGAAAAAGGCAAAGGTGATGATCGACACCGGCAGGATGCGGGCGATTTCGTCGATGACCTTCGTCTCGTCGACAAACAGCGACCCGATCGCCCCGGCGCCCAGCATCAGGCAGGCTTGCACCACGCCGCAATAGACAAGGCTGGCAATCAGCACCAGACGCAGCGCCTGGTCGGAGCGGCCATATTCGCGCGCGCCGTAATTATTGCCGATGATGCTCTGCGCCGCGAGGCTGAGGCCCAGCAGCGGCAGGAACACGAAGGTCATGATCCTGGTGATCACGCCATAGGCCGCCACCGTGTCAGCATAAGAAGACGCCGCCCAGATCTGGATGCTGAAGATCACCACGCCGGAGGCGACGCTGACGCCGAGAAAGGTCAGCGAGGATGGCATGCCGAGCGCGATGATCGTGCCCCAGTCGCGGCCGATGCTTCTGGTCCGGTTGCCGAAGAATTTCAGCCGTGCCCGCGAGGACTTGCGGAACCCGATGATCAGCAACAGCGAGACGAATTGCGCCAGCACCGTGCCCATCGCCGAACCGGCGACGCCGTATTCGAAGACAACGATCAGCAGGTAATTGAAACCGGTATTGAGCAGGGTCGAGCTGACGGCGATCAGCGCCATGGTGCCGGGGTTGCCCTCGCTGCGCAGCGCGTCGCCCTGCACCGACATGATGAACATCAGCGGTGAAAAGAACATCAGCAGCGAGATGTATTGATAGCCCATGGCGCTCAGCGCCGCGTCGCCCGAAGTGGCGCCGTTGATCAGCGCCGGTCCGACCGCAACAAAGCCGATGATCAGCAGGGCGCAGACGATGGCGGAGAGCAATTGTGCCGACAACAGGGTCGATTGCGCCTCATCCTTGGCGCCGGCGCCGAGCTGGCGTGACAGGATGCTGGCCATGCCGTTGCCGACCAGCGTCGACAGCGCCACCAGCAGCATGAACAGCGGGAACATCAGCGTCACCGCCGTCAGCGCGTCGGCGCCGACATAGATGCCGAGAAACAGCGCATCGATGATCGCATGGGCGCCATTGACCAGCATCACCAGGATGATCGGCGAGGCGGTGGTGAGATAGAGCCGCGGCAGCGGCCCGGCGAGATAGGGATTTTCAGTTTCCTGAACAGTCATGACAAATCTCCGGTGCCGCCACGGGACAGTCCCGTGGCGGCCGGTGAGAGGAAAGTAGAATGGCTGGAGTTAAAGCGCCAGTTTCAGATGCGGTACGCCGTCAGAGCGCTTTTTCGGCGAGACGCCGGCGCGGTCGACAACCACGTTGACCCGCTTGCGGAAAGCCGAAAAACTCTCGAACGTGACGACATCGACGGCCTCGTCGAACTCGACCGTCAGCCGGAACTGCGAATCGCCGGACATCGCCGCGACACCGCGGATTCGTCCGGTAAACGCCTGACCGAGATAGGCGCCGCGCACCTGCTGTCCGACGCTGAACGGCGGCGGTGGTGCGTTGACCCGGGCCCGGGCGCTGAGCGCGTTCCAGTCCTTGAATCCGTGTTGTCTGGCGACAAGTTCGAGCGAAGCCGAATGGCTTGATCGCTGGCCGCTGTTTTCAAGCGCCGAGCGCAGGCGTTTCGCCTGGTCTTTCAGCGCATCTATGGTGGGAAGTGTCATGGCAAAGCCTCATTCTGTCGAACGTTCCTTTGACGGCGAGTGGGGCCCGCATTGCCACCAGTCAGAACGATCTGAACTTGGCTTGTTTAAAGGTCCGGCTTCACCAAAGCATTTCTGCTAGCGGGCGGCAGGTGCCGGCGACCAAGACCGCTATATGGTGGAGCATTTGGATTTCGTCAAGAGGCTGTATCAATCCGCCGAAACAGGCCCGGCATGTTCGGGTTCAAACACCAGCAGATCGGCCGGCTGGCACTCCAGCACCTGGCAGATCCGGTCAAGCGTGTCGAAACGCATGCCCTTGACCTTGCCGGATTTCAGCAGCGAGATGTTCTGCTCGGTTATGCCGACCTGTTCGGCCAGCGTCTTGGATCGCATCTTGCGCCTGGCCAGCATGACATCGAGCGTGACAATTATCGCCATGGCTGCCTCACACGAAAGAACGGTGTTCTTCAGAGATCCGCGCGGCCTCTGACAGGATACGGCCGACCACCACCAGCAGCAGGCCGAATACGACGGCAAAGACATCGGTATCTTCAAGCCCGATCGAGACAACGAACTCGCCGGACAAAAGCACCAATGGCACCAGCAATGCCGCGAGCGTTGCCGAAAGCACCGAGACCGGTCCAAGCGCCAGCACCGTCCAGCCGATGCGCGACAGCCGCTGCGCGCCGGTCTCGGTCATGATCTCGCCGCGCCGGTAACCGGCAAACAGCCGTGCCGTGCACCACAGCGCGTAAAGGCCGACGCAGATCGGGATGGCGGCAAAGAAACAGCCGACGATGCGCGCCGGGCCGGTGAACTGTACCGCGGCGATGCCCTGGCCGAGATTTTCCCGCAGCAACAGATCCAGATCATCGCCACCGGCGGCCAGCAGATAGGCCATGTAGACCAGAACCAGCACCAGCAGGGCGAACCCGGCCAGGGCGGCGCCTTGCGCAATGGCTGCGAGTTTGCGGATGCGTTCTGGCGCGGCGGTCTCGGACAAAGCGTAGGTGTTCATGATTTTCCATCTTGTTTAATTTCTATTTCTTATCGTATAACAATAAGAAAATACCGAATGCAAGCAATATCTATCAGGAGTATCCATTCATGGGAAGTGTCCGTTTTCTAATCAGTGCCGTCGTTCTGGCCGGTTTGCTGCTTGCCGGCTGTGGCCATGTGCCGGTGACCAGTATCTACAAATTGCGCAAGTTCGACCCGGCGACGACCGACCTGTCGCAGTTCCGGGTTGCGGTGCGGCTGCCGGATGGTTACCGGCTGCAGCCAGGCGGCGCCAAGGTCACGATGGCACTGACCGATCCGCAAAGCGATATCGCCGAGAGCGAAACGTTCCACTTGCAGGAAAGTGATGATCCGAACGATCTGCAACAGCTTGCGCCGCATCGCAGAACCGGCACGCAGCTTCGTGCCTATCGCCTCAAACCGGAAGACCTGGAACGGTTCGAAACCCTTCGCGCCAAGGCGCGCGAAGCCAGAAAATCGGGAAAGGCCAAGGGCTCGCTGTCGGTCGATGCCGCCGGCTGCAGGATCGGCAAAACGCCACCGAAGACACTGCCGGTTACAACCTATTTCAGATCGGCCGAGACCGACGGGTTTGT
>JAJFHT010000327.1 GCA_021775495.1 Hyphomicrobiales bacterium
GCTAACGGCGTCCGACGCATCGGCGTTGGATGCGGCCGCCAGTTTCAGCGACCGCCGCGCGCCGAGCAGGCCGAGCAGCTGATCCTTGTGGCGTTTTCTCAGCGCATTCGCATCCTGGTCATCCGGATCTTCGGTCCAGGCGAACCAGGCTTCGCCGAATTCGAAATTCTTGAACTTGCCAAGCGCGTTGACGTGATCCTGATGCTCGTGGGTCACCACGATTATATCGATGAAGTTCCCGGTTGATGTCGCGATATCCTTAACCACCCGGTTGGCATCGACTTTCTTGTTCTTGCGGCGGATCTGCGACCCCGGTTTGTACCCGCAGTCAATCAACATGTAGACCGGGCGCTTGCGGCCGTCCTTGCGTGGAAAGGCCAGCAGAAAACAGTCGCCATGGCCCTGCCGGTACATGCGTATTCTGGCGCCCGATTTCGGTGCTGACATCAGTGGCATGGTTGTCTATGCCTCCACTTGATCATGCAGAAGGGCGAAGGGTTCGTCCCGGCCTTCCCCGAGTGCCATGCCGAGCGATCCAGGACCCGAAATCGCGAACTCGTTCAGGTTCGGCAATTGATCGCCGGTCAGATAGCCGCGCATTCTTGCCAGTTCCCCGTCGTCGGTCACCGTGCCTGCAGTTCTGATTACCCAGCGGATTTCCTTGGTCTCCGGATTGACAAAAAAAGTGCAGCCGGCGCGATAGATGAAGTCGCCGTGCTCTTCGCGGTCTATCTGCTTTTTCCGCAGTCGATCCATTTTTGCCTGTTTGTTCGGATCGAAGTAGCCTCTCCGGCGCTGAAGCACCTCGACCACCAGAAAATTCTGCTCGCCAAAATCATCGGTTTTCAAAACGATGGGCCGGATCGAGTGCACTTCAAGTGTCGGATCGCCCTTGCGGTTTCGATAGACCGTCGGTGGTGCGTCCTTGCCGTCGATCACCAGGCCAAGTGCGTGGACAACGTCCCGTTCGTTCTCCTGGTTGAGCCAGCGCCAGATGAAATAGCCATTGCCATTCAGTTGTTTCCAGATCGTGTGGCGGTTCTGCCTCAGGTTCGGCGTCTCGAAACCTCTCCTTTTCCCCTTGGTAAGCGTCTTCAGGACTCTCTGGTCATCACCGGTCGCCTCCGGTTTTTCCTCCAGATATCCCTCAAGGCTCCGCTGCGCCATTTCCCGTCCTGACTTGCCTTCCTCTTCGACGGATTTGGCGTGGGTCATCTGGTTGCGCGCGACAGCCGCCGCGGTTGCAAAGGCTTCCGCATATTCCGGCCAACGCAGGCTTTCCACCGACATGCTCTTGGTGCCGTGCGGATAGATCCCCCACTTTCGAAAACTCTCTACGAAGGCAACCCGGAAGCCGTAAGGGTCGTCGCCATTGACGTCGAGGTCGGCTGTGATCACCGCACGTAGGTAGTCGCCGAAGGTGATGTCGACCGGCGGGCAATAGTCGATGGCCCGGATGCACATGCGCAGCACATGCGCGGCCGTGTCCCGGGCTTCCTCTGCAAGCCGGTTGGCAAGGTCGGGATGAATGTCGCCCTCCGGCAGCACACCGGTGCCCTGGGTCGATATCCGGTAAAGGTCGGCAACGCGGTCGGAGTAGACAAGTGTGAAGGCGCCGAACACAGCGGCGACGAGATAGGAGCCGCGCTTGTGCGGTTCGGTTTCACGTTCGAGCGCGAGAGGGTCGTGTTTCATCGCCTCCCACTCGCCGGTGTCCTTGTTGATCCCGCCAAGGGCGTCGCGCAGCGACGAGCCATGGCCGGTTGCCCGGCCGAACTGCCCGGCCAGCTGCGCCAGCATGGTTTCACTCGACAGGTCTCCCCGGGTCTTGGCGATCTCGCTTTCCAGCACGCCCGGATAGGAAAAGCGCTGAAACAGCGCCACCAGGTCGGCGAATGCCTCATGAAACGCGTGAACATCTGGATTACTCGGCTCGTTGAAGCGCGGGTGAATGCCATCCAGCAGAGCGTGCGTGACTTCATGCGCAACGATGTCGTGCGACAGGCAAGTGAATACCGTCGTTCCGGGTGTGTTTTCGCTATTCTTTTCGGTGATCGGAAAGTAGCCGAACATCAATGCCTTTTTGGCCGGGCTGTAATAGGCATTGCGGGCGCGCAGCGCGTGCGGATAGATCCGCAGCCGGCGAACGAATTGTGCGACATATTTGGGTTCCCGAACAATTCTGTCCGACCAGAAAATCGGCCGGCCGAAGGCCTGGATGAAACGGTGTACGGTGGCCATGGCAACCGCGTAGACCATTTGCTGGTGAAACTGGGGGTCGGGTTCCGAGGCGTCAAGACCGTCGCTGGCAAGCAGTCTTGGGTCGTCGAGGTCGACCGGAACATAGAAGACACCGCTTGGCGGATCGAAATCGACCACCTCGATATATTCGCCAACCGGACCCGGACTCAGCGTGCTCTTTTGCGCCTCATCAGCTTCCCATGGAACCTCGATGACAATTTCATTGATGCTTCGTGTCTCGATGCGTGAGGCAAGACTTGGATCCACAGAAAACACCCGGAGGCGGCGCTTCAAACCAGTATCGAAGGTCGATTCGACTGTATTGACCGTCATAATTCACCGCCATCCGATTTTCGAATTCAGATTATCATAGTTTCCATACGGCGAATAGTAAGTGACTTTGGTCACACCATGAATAAGTGGTTTACAAATGTTTGATTTCAGGGGTTTGGCGGAGATGTTATATCGTAGGCATTATGCCTTTTGACAAGTGCCACATTGCGCTTACGTCGATACCGATCCGGTCTCCGGTTATGTCGGACGCAATCCGCCAGCAAGCAGGATCAGCGTTTGCCGGATCATGGCCTTGTTCCGACGGGGCGGTATGCTGAACAGGCCGCGATGGATGGCCAGACCGTCCATCATGCTGACCAGCGTCCGACCCGTGAGTTCCGGATCGAGACCAGAGGTGATTTCACCTTCGGCCTGCAGATGTTCGATTTGTCGCTGATAGTGCTTGCCGAGTCGGTCGAAATAGGAACTGACCGTTTTTGTTACCGCGTCCGATGCGAAACTCGGACCAAACACTTCGAAAAAAGCGCGAACAAATTTCGCCTGCGCGTCGGGAATGGCCATTATCTCGTCCAGTCGCGCAAGGAATTCATCCAGGCTCGAACAGAGTCCGGCGTCGCCGATCTGCCTTTCCATGTCATCGAAAATGCGGGAAACCAGGGCGATCGCCAGTTCTTCCTTGCTTTTGAAATAGAGATACATCGTTCCTTTGCCGAGATCGGCAGACTCGGCGATGTCGTTGATCGTGGCGGCATGGTAGCCGGTCTGTGAAAACACCTGCTGTGCTGCGTCCATCAGCCTGTTGCGCATTTCCTCTCGATCGACAATCTTCGGCAAAATGGTCTCCTTACCCGAATTTGAAGTGTTTATTATGACTTGACGGTCAGAAAAAACATCTTATATGACTGACCAGACAGTCATAATAGGAGGTCGACATGACCCGTGCAAGTGATGCGAACCGGTTGGTTGGAAAACCATCGATGAACCTGCAGGCGGAAAATATCCGTGCCTTTCGGCGCGCCGGAATCCTGCTGCTTCTGCTGGTCTTGTCCTTTGCCACGCTGGTCCCGGGTGGGCCGATCGAAACGCGTGACTTTTCCCATCTGGGTGGAACGGTCTTTTGGGGGTTCAATGCTTTTCTGATTACGCTTGCGGTGCTTGCCATTGTCTCGGCGATCGGCCTGCTTCGCAGCAACTCGACTGCGGGTTGGGGAGCCATTGCTTCCGCCTGGAGTTACCTCTTTGTGGTCTTTCTCGATCTCGGTCATGTGTTCCCGGTCTCTCCCGATGCGATACCGCTGGCGCTGGGATTGGTCGAGATATTCGATGCCATCCTTGCGGCCTATGTGCTGGCACTGGTGCATCGCGGTTTCGGTCACATCTAGTCGGTTCCGTATCTCACCAGGCTTTCCCGAGGAGTGAAGTCATGCAATCCACTCAAATCGACTGGAACTATGAAGGAAAGCCTGATGCGCTGGTCGGCACCGGGGCGACGGTTGCCGAACGGATGCTGGGTTATGGCTCTGCGGCAGCCTTCACCCTGCTTCTGGTTGGATGGCAGGTCTTTGCGGCAGACCCGGGCGCAACCGGTTGGCGATTGCTGGTCTATGCCGTGCTGGCATTTGATGTCGCCGGTGGGGTGACGGCGAACATGCTGAACTCCTGCAAGCGATTCTATCATGCCGATATCAAAAAGGATGAACGCGGGTTTACCCGTTTGCTGAAGAATCCCCTGATGTTCGCCCTCCTGCACGTCCATCCATTGCTGATTGCGCTGTTGTTCGAAGGAAACCTGCCCGCTGCCGCAATATGGTACGCCGCCCTTGTCGGCTCGGTTGCCATAACGCTTTCGGCACCGCTCTATCTGCGACGCCCAACGGCGACCGGACTTGTCGTCGCGGCAATACTGATCAGCCTCTATGCATTGCCCATCGCCCGCGGTTTCGAATGGTTTGTCCCATGTCTGTTTTTCAAGATTGTTCTTGGGCACACGGTCCGCGAGGAACCCTACCGTCCGGCATTGTAATGGGCTTGTGTCAGTCCGCGAGGGATGCCGATACACGATTGAAACACGAAACCCGTTTGGCGAAACACTGCGGATACATTGAAGGCACATATTGGTCTCATCAAACGAAACAAGGGAGACTGACATGTCCGCCGTACTTTTCATTGCCAAGACCCTGCATGAGACCGGTCCGAGCCGAGTGCTGGACAGTTGGTCTAACGCAAGACGCATTGATGCACCGACACGCGCTTTCAAAAGCGTGTCCTTCAATGCGCACTGCCGCTCATTTCACTGACCTCCATCCTCCCCCATCCTCCCCCTGCCTCAGGGCGCGGCACCTCGCCGCGCCCATTTTTTTGCGCCTGCGGGGCGGAAAGTGTCGAAACATGTCAACGAAGATGATTTAAGAATTCACATTTATGATTTCTGTGTAATAGAAGTCCGATGTTACGCAGTTTTTTCGCCCTGCTGATCCTCATTGCGAGCGCCTACGCCGCTCTAGCTGAAGCCGACCTTGGCAGCCGGCAGATGCTGAACGGCCGGATCATCCGGGCATTGGCGGTCTACGCGGATGACCCGACACATATTCTGGTTGGCCAGAAGTCCGGAAAACCAGGATCCGCATTTGTTTTTCAGAGTGTCGATGGCGGTCAGAACTGGAAATCCCTCAATGGCAACAAATCGCTGGCAGCCGATGCGACCGATGTTCAGGCGGTCGTTGCCGTTTCCAAACAGGTGCTGCTGGCGGGAACCTGGAAACACGGGCTGCATATTTCGCGTGATGGCGGCCGGCATTTTTTCCCTGTCACGGATTTTCCCAGTTCGGATATTCGTGATTTGCAGGTTGCAGATGGTGTGATCTATGCCGCCACCGGTCGCCAAGGCGTGTTTTCCAGTGACGACGAGGGCAAAAGCTGGAAAGCGCTCGGTCCCGGCAAGGATTTTATCTGGTCGCTTGCGGTTTCGAAAGACCTGCTATTGGCCAGTTCACCGGAACAGGGCGTGCTGGAATACCAGCAGCAAACCTGGCGGAAAATTTTCGACAAGGACATTGCCTATGCCGCTGCGGCGTCCGAAATTTCCGGACTGCACGCCGTTGCAGGCGAAACGGGTCTCCATGTCTCGACCGGCGATGAATGGCGCAAGGCGATCGCCGACGAGAAATTTTCAGATGTTCTGATCTTCGATGAGGATCTCATTGTCGCCGGCTCGTGGAGCAATGGCGTGGCAGTTGTTTCTCCGGACGGGAAAGAGCGCAAACGGTTGCTGGAAGGATTGGCTGTCGTCCACATGCAGATTGTCGGTGACAACTTGCTGGTCGGGACCTGGGGCAACGGACTTCATATTATCCCGCTTGCGCAATTCCTGCCGTGATGGCTGGCAGCCATCTGCTGGTCGTCGTCGGGCTTGCTGCCATGAATATGATGATGCCGGCGGGCTGGTACGAAGCCTCGGCCGCCGAACGACCTGCGCTGATTGAAGCGACGCTTGGAAATGATATCGCAGCGGTCCGCAAATTGCTCGAGGCCGGCGTCGACCCGGACGCCATCGATGCCAACCGCAACACCGCCCTGATTTTTGCCGCCCGGGATGGCCGGACAGAAATCGCACGATTGTTGATCGAAGCCGGCGCCGATCCGGGCTGGATCGACGGCGAACAGGTCACCCCTCTGATCCTCTCCTCGTTCAGGAAACACATCGCGATCGTCAAAATGCTGCTGGCAAAAAATGTCGATCGCAGCCAGCGTGACCGGTGGGGCCGTACCGCGCTGGACTACGCAGGACGCCGCGGCCAGGATGATGCGATCTATCGGTTGTTGACGGATTGAACCGATCAGAAATCGGCTTGGCGAGCGACCATTCGTTCACGGTAGAACACGTAAAGCCCGGAGGCGACAATGATGATGATGCCGATTACGGTCATTCCGTCCGGCAGGTCACCGAAAACGGCAATGCCCAGAATGGTTGCGCCAAAAATCTCCAGATACTGGAAAGGTGCGAGGATGCCGGCCGGAGTGAGGCGAATGGCATTGATGGCCAGGGTGTGGGAAGCCGTTGCGATCAGGCCCAGCCCAATCAGCCAAACCCAGTCGCTGTTCGCCGGCCAGGAGGGGCGCAGGACGTCAACAGATGTCCATGTGCCGACGATCATTGCCAGAAACAGGCCCGACGAGCCGAAAAAACACACCCAGAACTGCATGACGCGGGCGTTTTCGCTTGACGCCAAGCTGCGCGTTATCGCCAGGTAGGTTGCAAAACACAGGGCCGCGAGCAGCGGCAGGATGGCCGCTAATCCGACCACTTCGAAACTTGGCCGAATGACGAGCAGCGCACCTGCAAATCCGATGACCACCGCCAGCAGGCGGCGATAGCCGATCGACTCTCCCAGAAACAGCGCCGACATTATCGTCAGAATGAGAGGCTCGACAAAAAAGATCGCTGCACTGTCGGCCAGCGGCATGACGGTCAGCCCCCAGAAGAAAAACAATGTCGCGGACCCCAGCAGGATCCCGCGTATGGCCTGTGTCAGCGACGGCAGCGGGATGCGTCCGCCCTGGCTGATCCAGACAACCGGAAGCAGCAAAACAAACTGGAAGAAAAATCGCACGAAGGCGATTTGTGCGGGAGCTAGGGTATCGCCCAGACCTTTGGCGATCGCATGCGTTCCCGGCGCCATCAATGTGGCGATGGCCATCATTGCCATTCCACGTTCGATGCCGGTTATCTTTGGTCCTGCGACCGATCGTAAGTTTTCTGACTGGTTCCTGGCCACGGCGGGACGCTGCTTTGCAAAAACCGTCACGCTATCTGAATATCACGGACCGCGGGGAAAAAACGAAGTGCCCGCTAAGAAATATGAAATTCGTGCTGACGGCCATATGGATTTCTGATGTGCGGGAGCAAAGCCGACGACAAGGCCTTTGGCCAGGTCAGGCGAATTGATGTCGATCAATACAACTCAGCCCGGTCTCCGTCACATTCCCTGAGCAAAAGCGACCCGATTGAAATCGGATTTGCCGACGATGGGCGACTGACACCTTGCGAACAACCGGCTTGGTGACCGGCGTTCGGATGATCGTCTGCATGAATTTGCCCGTAAGTGCTGTTCCGCCATTAGGATTCCGACCAATCATGAATGCGACCTCTGACAAACCGATCCTCAACAATCACGGGTCGAACGGTGGAAAGCCGGACATCAAGCCGCGATCCACGGCGCTGCTTCGCAAGCCTTTGGTGAAATACGGGCTGCTGGCCGTGGTCATCGCCGCACTCGCTTTCGCCAGCTTCTCGGTCTACGCCAACCGCCCCATTTCAGTGCAGGTCGCAGTGCCGGAACGGGATGTGCCGGTTCGGGTTTTTGGTCTCGGAACGGTCGAGGCCCGGGTCAGGTCGAATGTCGGGTTCGAAGTCGGTGCAACCCTTGTCGAGCTTCATGCCGATCACGGCGATCGCGTCAAAAAGGGCGATGTTCTTGCCCGGCTCAATCCGGGTGAGCAGGAGGACAAGGTGGCCAAGGCGCAGGCATCCCTGGCCATCGCAGCAGCCGGCATCGCCAAATCGGAGGCAAACCTGAAAAAGGTTCGCGCGGTGCTGGCGCAGAAACTGGCAGCAAACCGCCGCAAACAGGCACTTGTCGGTCGAAATGTTGTTTCCGCCGAGGCGGCCGAAGAAGCCCAGCGTGAAGAAGACGTGGCCAAGGCTGACGTGCTGGTTGCCGTCAGCGAGACCGAAGTTGCGAAAGCTCTGCAGACGGATGCGAAAGCCCAGTTGCGTTTTGAGGAGACGATGTTGCGCCACCGGACGTTGCAGGCGCCCTATGATGCCGTCGTGATTGAACGCCAGAAAGAACTCGGCACGGTTGTCAAACCCGGCGACCAGATTTTCACGCTGATAGCCAAAGATACTTATTGGGGCCTCGCTTATGTCGACGAAGCCAGGGCCGGGTTTATCGAGGAGGGACAACAGGTCGATGCCCGCCTGCGGTCGCGCCCGCAGGATGCGTTCACCGGACAGGTCGCACGGATTGGTCTAGAGAGCGACCGGGTGACCGAGGAACGCCGTGTCTTCATTGCCGGTGACAACCCGCCGCCGCAAATTTTTCTCGGAGAACAAGTGCAGTTCTGGATCACGGTGGCGCAGCTTGACGAAGCGCTTCTTGTTCCGGAAGCGGCGGTACAGGGATATGACGGCCAGCAGGGCCGTGTCTGGACGGTCGAGACCGGACGTCTGAGGCAGCGTGCGGTCGAATTGCGCCATCGCACCGAAGATGGCCGGCTTGAAATCGTCGGCGGTTTGCCGGAAGCGTCACGGGTTGTCACGCGCATCGGCAAAGGCTTTCGTGAAGGTCGTGCGGTTCGGGTGGTCGGGGCCGACGACAAATGAACCTTGCCTATCGTGACATACGGCACAATCTTGGCAGGTTTCTGCTGACCTGTGTCGGCCTGGGTCTGCTGCTGGGAGTCGTTCTGGCAATGATCGGGATTTATCGTGGCCTGGTGGTTGATGCCTTGACAATTGCCCGTGCGCCGGCCGCCGATCTGTGGGTGGTGGAAGCAAATACGCGCGGACCGTTTGCCGAGGCGTCCCGTATTCCCGGCGAGATGCGCGACGCAATCGCACGTATTGCCGGCGTGGCTGAAGCTGGGAGCCTGACCTACCAGACGGTCGAAACCGTTTTCCGCGGCAGCAAGCTCCGTCTCTTTGTCATCGGCTACAAACTGGCGTATCCCGGCGGACCACTCGAGATTGCCGAAGGACGCGGCTTAGCGCGTAACCACTTCGAGATGGTTGCCGACCAAAGCACCGGTCTTGTTCGGGGGGACAGGGTCCAGCTCGGCCGAAACACCTTCGAAGTCGTCGGATTGACCCGGCACCAGGTCAATTCCGGCGGTGATCCGGCCGTCTATATATCACTGCCCGATGCGCAAAAGCTGCAATTCGATCTTGCTCCACCTGCCGCGCGTGTGCAGATCGCTCGCGGCACCGGCAATACCGGTACGAATACGGTGAACGCTGTCGTGGCGCGCTTGCAGGCGAACGTATCTCCTGATTCCGTTGCCGAAACCGTGCGGCGCTGGAAGCATTTTTCCGCCATCACGCAGGACGGACAGGAGGCCATCCTGCTGCGGTCTCTTGTCGACCGGGCCCGCCGTCAGATCGGCCTGTTCACCTCGCTGCTGTTGGTGGTCTCTGCCGTCATCATCGCACTGATCATCTATACGATGACGATGGAAAAACTGAAGCAGATCGCCACCTTGAAACTGATCGGGGCACCTGACCGCACCATCATCGCCATGATCGTTCAACAGGCTCTGGCGCTTGGACTCATCGGTTTTGCGATCGGTGCGATGCTCATCCTCAATATCAAGGATTTCTTTCCGCGGCGTGTGGTTCTGGAGCCCGACAATGTCGTCATCCTCGGAGCGATCGTGTTTGTGGTTTGTCTGGTATCGAGCGGCCTCGGCGTACGGGCGGCATTGAAGATCGATCCGGCGACGGCACTTGGCGGCTGAAATGGAATCCGCAACTGAAACATCTCCGCTGGTTCGTCTCAGACATATCTCCAAGCATTTTGGCGAAGGCGAAACGCGTGTCGACGCGCTGCGCGATGTGTCACTAGACGTCTGTCCCGGAGAGATTGTCGCGCTGCTCGGCCCGTCCGGATCGGGCAAAACAACACTGCTCAACGTAATCGGTTGCATTATAAATCCATCGACGGGTTCGATGGAGCTGGATGGTGAACGTGTTGTCGACAATGGCCGCTGGTTGCGTTCAAATCTTCGCCAGTTGCGGCTCGACAAGATCGGCTTCATCTTCCAGTTTCACAATCTGATCCCTTTCCTTGACGCCACTGAAAATGTTGCACTTGTTTTGCAACTGGCCGGAGCTGACGCCGTATCGGCGAGACGCCGCGCGATCGAGCTGCTAGACTATCTTGAGGTCGGTCATCGAAAGGCATCAATGCCTGCCAAACTGTCCGGCGGTGAGGCACAGCGAGTGGCGATTGCCCGCGCGCTTGCCAACCGGCCACGGATCATACTTGCCGACGAACCGACGGCGGCACTGGATTCCAAACGCGCCGGCATTGTCATGGATCTGCTTCGCAAGGTTGCCGTCGAACAGGATGCCGCGATCATTGCCGTCACCCATGACGAAAAGATCTTTGATCGGTTCGACCGGATATTCAGTCTGCGTGACGGAATGCTCGATGACGTCGACATTGACACCGAACCTGGTGAAGCGGTCTGAATCACCGGATGCGCCGGCTGCGATACAGGCAGATGCGCCGGATTATCATGCGTGAAGTGATCATTTGCCCGTTGTTGTTGGATTGGGGCCGATTTTGAGCGAATTGCGCCCCAGTTCCTCTCAAACACCCTGTACAAAATTTCCTGCGGCACGTACTGACTGCCGCAACGCGCTACAAAAAACGCGTGTCTTGCACAGCCTTGTCCGGACGGAATGCCGGCCAGAGGCGCAGCCGTACCGAAAGATCTGTCATGATTGAATTTGAAGGCGTCGTTCCGGCGCTCGGCCAGGCGTTGAGCGCACGCGGTTACGCCAACCTCACGCCGGTGCAAAAAGCAGTGCTGGAATCCGGTCATCAGGACGCCGATGTGCTGGTTTCGGCGCAAACGGGTTCGGGCAAGACCGTGGCCTTCGGCCTTGCCATTGCGCCGAATTTGCTGAACGGGGCCGACCGGTTCGAACATTGCGATGCGCCGCTGGCGCTGGTCGTTGCTCCGACGCGTGAACTGGCGCTTCAGGTCAGGCGCGAGTTGGGCTGGCTCTACGGCAAGACCGCTTCGGTGCTCGCCTCCTGCGTCGGTGGCATGGACATGCGGGACGAGCGCCGTGCACTTCAGCGCGGCGCCCATATCGTCGTCGGCACTCCTGGCCGGCTGTGTGATCACATAAGGCGCGGTTCGCTTGATACGTCACGTTTGAAGGCCGTTATCCTTGATGAAGCCGATGAGATGCTTGATCTCGGATTTCGCGAGGACCTTGAATTCATACTGGATTCTGCTCCGGACGAGCGCCGCACCCTGATGTTTTCGGCAACAGTGCCGCAGACCATTGCAAAGCTTGCCAGGCAATATCAGCGCGATGCGGTGCGCATCACCACGTCTGAGGAAAAGAAACAGCACGGCGATATTGAATATCGGGCGCTGACGGTCGCTCCCCGGGAGCGCGAAAACGCCATCATCAATGTGTTGCGCTTTTACGAGGCGAAAAACGCGCTGGTGTTTTGCAACACCCGCGCCACGGTCAACCACATGGTTGCCCGCTTTAACAATCGCGGTTTTTCGGTCGTCGCCCTGTCGGGAGAGCTAAGCCAGAACGAACGCACCCACGCTCTGCAGTCAATGCGCGATGGCCGGGCCCGCGTCTGCATCGCCACAGATGTCGCCGCGCGCGGTATCGACCTGCCCAATCTCGATCTCGTCATCCATGCCGAATTGCCGAATAATCCGGAAACCCTTCTGCATCGCAGCGGTCGCACCGGCCGAGCTGGGCGAAAGGGCGTCAGTGCCCTGATTGTCGAACACAAGGGGCGCAAACGCGCCGAGCGATTGCTGCGGTTTGCCAAACTTGCTGCCACCTGGGCAGCGCCGCCCTCCGCCGACGAGGTAAACCGGCGCGATGAACAACGTATGTTGGCCGATCCGATGCTGACGGAGCCAATGATCGAAGAAGAGCAGGCGTTTGTCCGACAATTATTGGACAGCCATTCCGCCGAACAGGTGGCCACGGCTTTCGTGCGTCTCAACCGCGCCGGGCGGTCGGCGCCGGAAGAGTTGCAGGAGGTTCCGGTCCATGTGCCGGAATCCTATTCCCAGGACGGCCGTCCCGACCGTGCCGAGCGCGACAGCCAGAAACGGCATCGCAACGAGTTCGAAAACAGTATCTGGATGTCGCTGTCCGTTGGCCGCAAGCAGAACGCTGAACCCCGTTGGCTGATCCCGCTGATCTGCAATGCCGGCGGCATCACCAAGCGCGAAATCGGCTCGATCCGGATGCAGAACTCCGAAACATTCGTGCAACTGGACGCCGATCACGCCGACAGCTTCTTTGAGACGCTTGGACCGAACCGGACACTGGAAAAAAATATCACAGTGACCCGTCTTGAAGGCACACCGAATACCGGCGGAAAGCCAGACAGGAAACCTGGCCCGGATAAGGCCATCGGCGACAGGAAACATTCAGGCAAAAAGCAATGGGCCCAAGACACAACCGGTGAAGTTTCTTCTCCCGTCAGGAGAGCCTTCAGGAAACCCGAACCGGACAATGCGGAACCAGCCAGGCCAAAACGCCAATACGGGCCGAGACCGAGCGAAGAGCAGCCACGCGAGGCTCCGGCGCCCGGCACATCCGGAAAACCGAAATCAGACAAACGCGGCCCAAAGAAGAAGGCCTGGGCAAAGAAAAAAGGCAAGCCGGGCAACAAGAACAAAAAATCCCGAACCGAGAATTGAAGCTCCGAAACCCTGGTTATCCTTCCCGGCGTTTTTGCAGCAACCGGACAAATTTGGCCGGGATCATGTGCGAGCGTCCACGCAGGCAGAGTTTGTCAAAACGCCTGCAACGTGCGGGTTGTTTGTGGAGCCGTGCAACCGATACCTCATGGCCGAGGACGGCGGGTGGTCCGCCATTCCCCTGGAGTATGCCTCATTCCTCGTCGTCCGGAGTATCGCGTTTTTGCCTCTGACATTTCCGGCCCCTTCCTGTTTCATTTGAGTTGTCCAAGAAGGAACCACCGGCGGGACGGTCTCTCCAGAATAATGTGACACAACTCACAAGCAGATTCTGAAGATTACATCGACACATTCCCCGTTGCTTTTCCGCTACCTGGAAACATTTCCACTTGTATTTTCATCACGAAATATGTGCTGATTGAAAGATCAGGCTAAAGATGGGAACCAGGCGTGATTTCCAATTTACCCGGAGCTCTGAGTCCATATAGGAATTTGAAAACAAAGGAAATTTATCCATATCGTGTGATCATGGCGATCCGCCGGTGCGGTTTATTCGTTGGCGATTGGCATGCAATCGGGAAGTAGAATCTTACATAAAAAATCCTGGTTCGGAGATGAACTCGCTCTTTCTGCTGCCACTTCTTCAATTTGGATAAGCGGTTTTCGCGGTTTTGTGCCAGACTTGCTGCAACTCCTGGAAGAACCAGGAGTTGCAGGACGGGTCCGAAGGAAACAGCCATAAAGAGCAGACCGGATCGGGTCCCCATGCCAGAAGCCGGTCAGAAGTGACCGCAGTCTGCCAACGAGGACACGGAGTGAGGGAAAAAATGTCAACGAAAATTGTGATTGGACTTGATGGAACCGATTCGGGCAGCCGGGCGGTTTCATATGCCAAGAAGCTTGCGACACTGATTGGCTCGTGCGAGCTGATTGTTGTCTATGTGATTGAGTGGTCTCCTTATTCTTTTCAGACCCCTGAAGAAAACGAACAGCGTCACAAACGCCGGGAGGAGGAGATAACGGCAGCGCTTGAACGTGTGGTCAACCCGGCGGTGAAATCCCTGGACGCAGAAGGTTTTACGGCACGCGGTGTGGTCAAGCACGGTGATGTTGCCGATCTGTTGAATAAGGTTGCAGTTGAAGCAGGTGCGGACCAGATCATCGTGGCGCGCGGATCAGAGGGCGGCTTTGTCAGCCGGGTCTTTGGCACCTCGACCGCAAATCTGGTTATGACCGCAAGTGTCCCCGTAACGGTTGTTGGATGAGGAGCCCAGCTATGAAATCGATCATTCCAGCAACTCTTGCCATACTCGGTACGAGTTCAACCGTTGCACTGGCCCAGGAGGCCAGGACTATTGACCAGGCCGTGAACGAAACATTCGCCGCATTCACAGGGCCTTTTGTCAGCCTGATCTTTGCGCCGTTCCCGGGGACGGATTTTCCCTGGATCGTCATGTGGCTGGTGGTGGCGGCAACGTTTTTCACTTTCTATTTCGGCTTTATTCAGATCCGAGCGTTCGGCCATTCCATCCAACTTGTCAAAGGCGACTATTCCGATCCCGACGATGCTGGTGAGGTCAGCCATTTCCAGGCGCTTGCGACGGCGTTGTCGGGCACGGTCGGTCTCGGCAACATCGCCGGTGTCGCTGTGGCCGTCGGCATCGGCGGTCCCGGTGCAACCTTTTGGATGATACTGGCGGGCTTGCTCGGTATGGCTTCCAAATTCACCGAATGCACCCTCGGGGTCAAATATCGTAACGAATATCCCGACGGAACGGTCTCCGGCGGTCCGATGTATTACATGTCCAAGGGTTTTGCCGAACGGGGATTGCCGGGCGGAAAATTCCTGGCGGTCGTATTTGCGATTTTCTGTATTCTCGGCGCGCTTGGCGGCGGCAACATGTTCCAGGCCAACCAGGCACATGCGCAGATATCGGGGATTCTCGGAGATTATCCTGGCTGGATCACCGGCCTGATCTTTGCGGCGGTTGTTTTTGCTGTGATCGTCGGTGGCATCAAGTCGATCGCCAGTGTGACGGAAAAAGTGGTGCCGTTTATGGGTGTTCTCTATGTCGCCGCAGCGTTGGTCATTCTGCTGGTCAATTATGACAAGATCGGCTGGGCATTTGGCCAGATCTTTGCAGGCGCTTTCACCGGCCTCGGTGTTGCGGGCGGTTTTGTCGGCGCGCTGATTCAAGGGTTCAAGCGGGCGGCATTCTCCAATGAAGCCGGGGTTGGGTCGGCGGCGATCGCCCACTCGGCGGTTCGAACCAAGGAGCCGATAACCGAGGGGTTCGTTTCCCTTCTGGAACCCTTCATCGACACGGTTGTCATTTGCACGATGACGGCTCTGGTCATAACCATATCGGGGCAGTTGATGCTTGACCCCGAAACAGGCAATTACCTCATTGAGGGAAGCTCAATCAAAACCGTTGGCGGCGTTTCAGGTGTGGCTTTGACTTCTGCTGCTTTTGCAACCGGATTCAGCTGGTTTCCCTATGTGCTGGCCATTGCCGTCATCCTCTTTGCCTTCTCTACCATGATCTCCTGGTCATATTACGGGCTGAAGGCATGGACCTATCTTTTTGGTGAAGGCAAAACCACAGAATTGGTGTTCAAGATCATTTTCTGCATCTTTGTCGTTATCGGCGCGGCGGCCAGCCTCGGTCCTGTAATTGACTTCTCCGATGCTGCAATATTTGCAATGGCTGTCATCAACATCACGGCGCTCTATTTCCTGATGCCCATCGTCAAAAGGGAAATGAACTCCTATCTCGAACGTCTGAAGTCGGGCGAGATCAAGAAGTTCAAGCAGTCCGCGTAACGGTCACAAAGCCATAATCTTCCGGGCCCGCAACCGCCGGCCCGGAAGATGATCTTCCCGACTCATGAGACTAATTTGGCGCTGGCCGGAGTTTCGGTCACACCGTGAGGAACGGATTCACACGGTTATCCGGTCCGCGGCTTCTGCATCAGCCAGACGAGGTTGGCCCTGACGGTCGACCATTCCGATGCCAGGATGGAATAAACCACGGTGTCGCGGATCGTTCCATTCGCCAGGATCATGTGCGAGCGCAGGATGCCGTCCTGTTTCGCGCCGAGGCGCTCGATGGCATTGCGGCTTTGCCGATTGATGACATGGGTACGAAACTCGACAGCGAGACAGTCCAGCCTTTCAAAGGCATGGCGCAACAGCAGATATTTGCATTCGGTGTTGATGCCGCTGCGTTGCACGGACCGCCGATACCAGGTCGATCCGATCTCCAACCGGTGATGGGCAGCATCGATGTTCATATATGTTGTCATGCCAACCGCCTTGCCGCTGGAGACGTCCAGAATGGCGAAAGGCAGCATCGAGCCCTGTCGCTGCAGATCGAGGCGTCGGCCTATTTCGGCTTCGACCTTTTCAGGGGCGGGTACCGTTGTGTACCACAGCCGATGCAACTCTCCGTCTGCGGCGGCTTTTTCCAGGTCTGCACGATGACCCGCGTTCAGCGGCTCGACGGCGGCATATTTTCCACTTGCGATGAAGGGCTCCGGCCAGATGGTCATGTTGCGGTATTCTTTCTCACGTCGGCCTGGTTGTCATAGCGCATTCAGCTTTTCGAGATTGCTGCGCCGCAGGTCTTCTTCGCTATGGCCGACATCATACGCAGGCGACAGGATCATTTCGGCTGCGGTCAGATCGATGCGGACAAAGGCCGACATCTGTCCGAGATAGTCTGCCCAGACCGCATTGAACGCTGTCAGCAAACCGTCATCCGCTTCGCTCCTGGAAACGATTTTCGCCTTTCCGGTGGCGCGCACTGCCTTGCGCGTCAGGACATCGATGAAACACACTTCGACTGCCGGGCGCCGGCGCAGATTGGCCAATGTCCCGGGCGAGCGAATGTTGCCGAAGGCAAGCGTGCTGTCGTCCAGCACCACAAAGGTCGCTTTCGGTGAAACCGACGGGGAACCGTCTTCATTGACCGTTGCGACCATGCCGGCAGTGTGGTTGCCGATCAATTGTTTCATTTCCGTGTTCAACATGACGATCAGCCCAATGTAATGCCGGTGACGTGACCCGGAGGTGTTAGCCCTTCAAGATTGCGCGGGTCCGGCTCCGGTGCAAGCAATTGGCTTTTGACGGGGATGACGCCTGACCAGATCGGCAAGGCATAATCCTCTTCATCATCTATCGGCGGGCCGGTGCGGATCTTGGCCGATGCCTCGTCGACCGACATCGACAGCACGGTGGTCGCCTTGATTTCCTTGCCAGTGACGGGGCGCAACATGTCCCAGCGGCCCGGAAACAGACCTTCAACGAAATTTTTCAGCCGCAATTCCTTCTCGTCGGGATCGGAAATTTTCTCCGCCGTGCCGAGAACCATCACCGAGCGGTAATTGACCGAGTGATGAAATGCCGAACGGGCCATCACGAAGCCGTCCATCAGCGTGACCGTCAGGCAGACCTCAGCGGCTTCAGAGGATTTGAGTGCGCGACTGGCAGACGATCCATGCCAATAGACCCGGTCGCCCTCGCGCCACTGCAAGGTCGGTGTGACAAAGGGCTGTTCGCCGATTGTGTAACCGACATGGGCGAGCGGCGTCGCATCCAATATGGCGTGGATGGATTGCGCGTCGTATTTGCCCCGCTCATGCGCGCGCTTGACACGCACCCGCTCTGAAGGCGCTGATTTTGACTGGTCCATATTCGTCTCGTCCATTGACATTCGGACAAAATCTATTCCTTGATTGGCATTAGAGAAATATCCAGTTCTGATAAAATGAATAAGACCACTTTTGATGCCTCGATGCTCGCGTTTGCGCTGGACCGTACGATGGCGGAACCACTCCAGGTTCAATTGGCCGGACATTTGCGCCGGCTCATTCTGACTGGCCGTGTCGGGCCGGGCGCCAGATTGCCGTCGAGCCGCGTCTTGGCAGATGAGTTGTCGGTTTCGCGCGTCACCATTGTGGCTGCCATGGAGCAATTGATCAGCGAGGGTTATGCTGAATCCAGGCGTGGCAGCGGGCTCTATGTTTCGGGCGATCTGCCGGAGAATTTGTTGCAAGTCGGCAATGTCGGTCCTCCGCCTTCGGCTTCCATGGCCATGCCCGTTCCGGTCAGGCCGTTTCAGGCCGGAGCACCTGATACGGCATTATTTCCCCACCGCGACTGGGCGCGGCTTCTTGACACCATATGGCGCCGCCCGGAACCGGCACTGCTTGCAAATGCCGACCCGCTTGGTTGGGCGCCACTGCGCGCCGCCATTGCCGAACACCTGAATCTGTGGCGTGGAATTGCATGTAGTCCGCATCAGGTGATCGTCACATCCGGTGCGGTCGAGGCCATAAACTTGCTTGCACGCACCGTGTTTAGATCCGGTGATCGGGTTTTGATAGAAGAACCAGGTTACCGTGCTATGCGCCGGGCGCTGGAGTTGAACGGTCTGCAGTGCCAGCCGGTACCAGTCGATGCTCATGGGTTCGACACGACTTCGCTGACCAGCGGGGCAACTCCGGCAAAGGGTGTCGCGGTCACGCCGTCGCGGCATTATCCGCTCGGCGCAACCTTGCCCTTGTCGCGGCGACTTGAACTGCTCGATTGGGCAAGACGAACCGGCGGAATTGTCATCGAGGACGATTTTGACAGTGAATACAGATATCAGGGCAGGCCGTTGCCGGCGCTAATGAGCCTCGATGATGATGATTGTGTTGTTTATGTCGGCAGTTTTTCCAAAGTGCTGTCTTCATCGCTGCGTATCGGATTCATGGTCGCGCCCGAAACGATGCTTGCCGGTATCTCAAGGCTGTTGGCCGAAACCGGAACGAGCGCGGCTCTGATCGCCCAACCGGTGCTGGCCCGGTTCATGGCCGATGGGGGATTTGCCGCGCATATTCGCCGCATGCGCCGCATCTACGCCAGGCGCCAGACAAAATTGCTGGCTGCCGCGGCCGCGCATCTGGACGGGTTGCTGGACGTCCGGCCGGCGGCAGCCGGCATGCATCTGGTTGCCGAACTGGCGCCGGCTCTCGCCGCGCGGATGAACGACGCGAGCATTGCGGCGCGAGCGGCCGGTGCTGCGCTCACGGTGCAACCCTTGTCGTCATTTTACGCCGGCGTCCCGCTCAGGCAGGGGCTGATCATGGGATTCGCGGGATTTGAAGAAGCGGCAATTGAGGCCGGGGCCGAACGCCTGGGCCATGTATTGAGGCAATGAAGCTGCAACGACCGGCGTCAGGATTGCAAACGCACCGACAATCATAGGTCGCAACATATGTCAGCTTCGCCAGCGGATATTTTCCACCAGTGGACATTCCGGTTTTGCGCTTTGGTAAAATCCGTGTTTTCCTGCGGGCGCTGTCTGACCGATTCTCCGGCTAATAGCCTTTGATTTGGTCAACCTGGAGGGACACCAGTTCGATAAAACCGGAAAAGTGGAGGTTGATAACTATGGCCGGCGAAGACGATAAATGGGAATTCTACAAGGACAAGAAGGAAGAACATCGCTGGCGGCGTCGTGCTTCCAACGGCAACATAGTTGGTGCTTCCACTGAAGGATACACCGGTAAGGGATCCTGCACGGCCAATGCCGAACGGCATGGTTACAATGGGAATCCGAAAAGCCTTGGTGGCGGTGATTCCTGGGAGTTCTACAAGGACAAGAAGGGTGAGCACCGTTGGCGCCGTCGGGCGACCAACAAGGAAATCGTCGGCGCATCGAGCGAAGGCTACTCAAGCTCCGGTGCTTGCAAGGCAAATGCCGAGCGCAACGGCCATACGGGCTGACGCCAATCTGTTGATTGAATTCAATCCGGCGCTCGCGCGGCCTGCGCGGGCGCCGGTTCATTTGCGCCTTTTTACCGTTCGGTAACCACGTTCATGGTTTCATTCTCCCCATGTTGAGTAAGGGGTATGTATCCATGAAAAGCGAAACGCTCAGGCCACGGATCACTGAAACCGATGCGCTGCATCAAATGGTTCGCGAAATGAAACGCAAGGGTTTTGGTCCTAGCCAGATCCAGTCAAATCTCGTCAGGGTTGCGGTGGTCGATCTCGATATTCTGAACGAAGCGCTGGCGGCAGCCTGATCAGTCAGCCGTATTTGTTGCGATATTGAGCTTGCAAAGAAAATGCACCGCTCCGGGCGGTTTCGGTCGACTGCCGGCAGCGGTTTTTTCGCTATCATTAATTCATCGCTTCCAGTGTGAGCGGCTGTTGCACTAAGATGTCGGTCGCAGACCGGCATTATCCGGTTCCGCGTTTTTCTGGCAGAACCGATGGCGATCGCGCAAATCTTCAAACACAGCGGGCTTGATAGCCCCTATTCCTGGGCACGGTTGTTGATATCCCTGGCCATCGCTACCGTCGGTAGTGTCGGCATGTGGGTTGTCATTCTGGTGTTGCCTGACGTGCAGGCGGAATTTGGCACCGACCGCGGCCAGGCATCGCTGCCCTTCACGACGACCATGGTCGGCTTTGCGATGGGCAATATGCTGCTTGGCCGCTATGTCGACCGCTTCGGCATGTCGCTCGTGCTGATCGGGTCGTCGCTGTTGCTGGCTGTCGGTTTCTATCTTGCCAGTCTTTCCAGCAATATCTGGCAGTTCGCGCTGATTCAGGGCACCTTCATCGGTGTCGGTACCGCGGCAAGTTTTGGGCCGATGATCGCCGATGTATCTCATTGGTTTGCCCGAAGGCGTGGGATCGCGGTGGCCACCGTTGCCTGCGGCAACTACGTCGCCGGGGCATTCTGGCCGCACCTGCTCAAGGACATAATCGCAAGTGACGGCTGGCAGGCTGCCTATGTCATTCTGGCGGTCGCATCACTAGTGATCATGATCCCCATGTCGTTTCTGCTTCGGCGCAAGTTGCCGGAAGACATTGCTTCTACCGGACCCGTTGTTCAAAGCACAGGCCTTGTGCGGTCGATCGATCTGTCGCCGCGTTCGTTGCAACTTCTGCTGGCGGTAGCCGGTATTGGCTGCTGTGTCGCCATGGCCATGCCGCAGGTCCACATTGTTGCGTATTGTGTCGATCTTGGCTTTGGCTCCGCCACCGGTGCGGAAATGCTTTCGCTGATGTTGGTCGGCGGCATCGTAAGCCGCCTGCTGTCGGGGATGCTTGCCGATATCGTCGGCGGCGTGCGCACATTGCTGATCGGTTCGGCTCTCCAATGCTTAGCGCTGTTCCTCTACATTCCGTTCGACGGACTTGTTTCGCTGTACATCGTGTCAGCCATATTCGGTCTGTCCCAGGGGGGCATCGTGCCCAGCTACGCCATTATCGTTCGTGAATATCTTCCGGCCAGGGAAGCCGGGCAGAGGGTCGGTATCGTCATCATGTCGACGGTGTTCGGCATGGCACTCGGTGGCTGGATGTCCGGCTGGATCTATGATTTGACCGGCTCGTATGCCGCGGCCTTCATCAATGGCATTGGCTGGAATTTCCTGAACATCGCCATCATGGTGCTTCTCCTGATGCGCACCCGCACACCGAAATTGGTGCCGGCCTGAGCACCTCCGCGAAATTGATCGGCCAGTGCATCCGTGCCAAACAGTGCCGGACAATTCCGATTCAGACGCGATAGATTCCAGGAGACAGTGCACATGGCCGAAACACCGGTTCTTCATCAGCGCCGCGAGGGCTACCACATCATCACGCTGAACCGGCCCGAGAGGCTCAATGCTTTCAATGTCGAACAGCACAAGGCACTGAGAACAGTGCTGGAAGAATGCGCTTCGAACGACGACTGCCGCGCCGTAATGCTGACCGGTGCCGGACGCGGCTTTTGCGCCGGCCAGGACCTCTCGGACCGCGACCCGGCGATGATGACCGAAGCGCCCGATCTCGGGCTGACGCTTGAAACCTACTACAATCCTCTGGTGCGTCAGATACGGGCGCTCGACAAACCGGTGATCTGCGCGGTCAATGGCGTTGCGGCCGGGGCAGGGGCCAATATTGCGCTGGCCTGCGACATCGTACTGGCTGCCCGATCGGCATCGTTCATTCAGGCCTTTTCCAAGATCGGCCTTGTGCCGGATTCCGGCGGCACCTACTGGCTGCCGCGATTGATCGGTGAGGCCCGTGCCAAGGGCCTGGCATTTACGGCCGAGCCGCTGTCTGCGGATGATGCCGCCAGCTGGGGACTGATCTGGCGCGCTGTTGACGATGACAAGCTGATGGATGAAGCGACCGCGCTGGCCGAGCGCTTCGCCAGGGGACCGACCCATTCCTACGGTCTGGCAAAACGCGCCATCCAGGCCGCGGCCTCCAACGATATCGATCAGCAACTCGACCTGGAGCGGGAATTGCAGCGCGAAGCCGGTCAATCAGACGACTACAAGGAGGGCGTGACCGCATTTCTGGAAAAGCGCGCGCCGAAATTCACCGGCAAGCGCCGGTCTGGTTAGGTCCCGCTGACAGTTTTGTTAAAGTTGGAGAAAAACTGACCGGCAAGTTTTTTCGAGGTTGAGGTGATCAGCCGGCTGCCGAGCTGCGCCAGTTTGCCGCCGACATCAGCCTTTGCCGTATAGGTCAGAACGGTCGTTCCGGGGCCGTCTTCCTTCAGCGCGACATCGGCGCCGCCCTTGGCAAATCCGGCGACACCGCCCTTGCCCTCTCCGACAATGGAATAGCTGTTTGGCGGGTTCAGGTCCTTCAGTTCAACGGATCCGTTGAACTTGGCTTTGACCGGGCCGATTTTCAACGCAACCACAGCAGTCAGTTCCGTATCTGATGTTTTTTCAAGGCTCTGGCAGCCCGGAATGCACTGTTTGAGAATTTCCGGATCGTTGAGCGCTTCCCAGACCCGTTCGACCGAAGCGCCGATCCGCTCCTCGCCATCCATGTTCATTGCCACAATCGCTTCCTCCGCTTGATCGGCACGAAGGTTCGATCTATCGCAGCCGTGCCAGCCTGTCCATGGAAACGATGCGGCATCCACCCAATCAGGACCGGCTCCGGCTTGCGTTGACTGTCCGGCTTTCATAAAGCAGGGCAGCTTCATTCCTGATGCAGGCGTTCGCATATGAAAAAACCCAATCTGTTGATAATCGGTGCCGGTGGTGTCGGAGCCGTAGCCGCCTACAAGGCGGTGCAATTCGGGTCCGAATTCGGCACAATTACGCTAGCAAGCCGCAGCGCCGGAAAGCTTGACGCAATCGCCGCTGACGTTGCGAAACGCCAGCCTGGCAGGGAGCCGCTGAAAACCTGCGTGGTCGACGCGCAGCAGCAGGTTGCCGTCGAGGATTGCATCCGCGAGCTTGATGCGGCAATCGTGCTGAACGTCGCCTCGCCTTACTGTAATACGGCGATTATGGACGCCTGCATCGAATGCGGTGCACACTACATGGACACGGCACTGGCCGAGGTCGAGCATCAGGAGTTTGTCCCCGCGCCCTGGTATGAAAATGCGGAATTGCCGCGCCGGTCTGCTTTCGCCGCGAATAAACTCAATGCCGTGCTTGGTATCGGTTTCGATCCAGGCGCAGTCAATGTTTTCTGCGCCGAGGCGAAAAAGCATCATCTCGATAGTATCGAGTCGATCGACATCATCGATGTCAATGGTGGTAGCCATGGCCGTTATTTCGCCACCAATTTCGCCCCTGACACCAATTTGCGTGAAGTGCGTGAGGATGTCGTCTACTGGGAAGATGGCGGCTTCAGGACCATCCCGCACCATTCGCGCAAAATGACGGTCGATCTGCCGGTGGTCGGCAGCCATGATGTCTATTCGATGGGGCATGACGAGATCCACTCGCTGTCCCGGGTGTTTCCGGAGACAAAACGCATCGAGTTCTGGATGGGGTTTGGCGCGCACTACCTGAAGGTTCTGGAAGTGCTGAACGAGCTCGGCTTCCTGTCCAGCACGCCGGTTGAGGTCGAGGGCGTGAACGTCAAGCCATTGCAACTGGTCAAGGCTCTGCTGCCGGATCCGGCATCGCTGGCTGAAGGCTACACCGGCGAGGTCTGCATCGGGTGCGACATTACAGGTATCAAGGACGGCCAGCGCCGCAGGATTTTCATCTATTCCACCTGCGATCATGTTGCCTGTTATGAAGAGGTGGGCTCACAGGCGATTTCCTATACTACCGGCGTGCCGGCCATCGCCGCGGCAGTCCTGCTGGCGCGTGGCGACTGGAATCCCGAAACCATGGTCAATGCCGAGGAACTCGACCCCGATCCGTTCCTGGAACTGATGCCTGAGGTCGGCATCGGCTGGCAGGTGATTGATCTTCCCCTCGACGGAAGCTGGCCAAGTGACCGGGCCTGACGCGGGATTCGCGGCGTTCGATCCGGGAACCCTGCCGTCTCCGTGTTATGTGATCGACCTTGCGAAGCTGGAGGACAATCTCCGTGTTCTCAAACGCCTCGGCGATGCGGCGGATGTGAAAATCCTGCTGGCGCTGAAAGCCTTTTCCTGTTTTGCCGTCGCCGACCTGATCGGCTCCTATCTCGACGGTACCGCTGCTAGTGGGTTGTGGGAGGCACGGCTTGGACGTGAACGCTTCCGGGGAGAGGTCCACACCTTTGCCGCGGGCCTCAAATCGCAGGATCTGGCCGGACTGCAATCCTATTCCGATCACCTGATCTTCAATTCGCTGAGCCAATGGCAGCGGTCATTGCCGCAACTGGATTTGGCTGGTGACTGCCAGTTCGGCATCCGGGTCAACCCGCGCCACAGTGAGGTTGCGACCCCGCTCTATGATCCGTGTGCGCCCTGGTCGCGACTGGGTGTTCCGCCGGACGGTTTTGCCGGTGCCGGTATCGAGGGGCTGAGCGGCATCCATGTCCATGCTCTGTGCGATCAGGGGTTTGAACCGTTCGACCGGTTGCTGAGCGCCACCGAGGAGGCGTTCGGCTGGATGTTCGGGCAGATCAAATGGATTAATCTGGGCGGCGGCCAATTGTTGACGGGGCCGGATTATCCGATTGACCGGCTGGTCACACGACTGGTGGATTATCGGCAACGAACCGGCCTCAATGTATACTTGGAACCCGGGACGGCTGTTGCGCTTGATGCCGGTGCCTTGGTCACCGAGGTGCTGGATACCGGATGGAATGATGGCCATTTCGCCATTGTCGATTGCTCGGCGACCTGCCATATGCCGGATGTGATCGAGGCGCCGTTTACACCCGAAGTGCTCGGTGCCGAAATAGTCGAATCCGCTGGACCGGACGATGCGGGTGACGCCGATATCGTTCGTTTGGGCGGTCCGACCTGCCTTGCCGGCGATGTCATCG
Organism: Hyphomicrobiales bacterium; assembly: GCA_021775495.1. GTDB lineage: Bacteria > Pseudomonadota > Alphaproteobacteria > Rhizobiales > Rhizobiaceae > JAJFHT01. Next base: position 25,247 of record JAJFHT010000327.1, read on the forward strand.
GAACTTATCGTTTTGCAACGCCTCCACAGGTCGGAGACCGCTTGGTCATTCTCGATCAGGCCTACTACACCATGGTCAAGGCGAGCACCTTCAACGGTACGCCTCTTCCCGGCATTGCGCTTTGGGATCCGCGCGTCAACGAAGTCACCATTGTGCGTGAGTTCGACTACGAAACGTTCGAGTCGCGGCTGTCCTGACCAGCAACGGATTAAAGCGCTACATTGCCGCTTTGTTTGGGAATACCAAATTCCTGATGGCAGAGTTGTGCCAGCTTTGCCACGCCTTCGCGAATTGTGTCCGGGTCCGGATGACCGAAACATAGCCGCATGCGGTGCCGGTTGGACGGCCCGTCGACAGTCCAGTCGGCGCCGGGATTGATAGCGATTTCGTGCTTCTGGGCGACAGCGGCCAATTTTGTTGTATCCACATCCGGCGGCAATGTGATCCAGATGAAAATACCGCCTTTGGGCGGATCGAATTCCGCCGTCGCTCCAAAATGTTCCTCCAGAGCTGCAATGATTGTTTCACACTTGCCGTGCAGCGATTGTGTCAGCTCATCAATATGTCCGTTGAAGTGTTGCTCGCAGAATTTCGCCAGAACCAACTGCTCAAGTGCGCCGCTTCCCGCATCGGTTTTCAATGGCAAGATTTGCGCAATGACCGGCCAGTCGGCAACAAGGTAGCCGACCCGGAGCGCCGGTGCGATTGATTTGGAAAACGATCCGCAATAGATCACCCGGCCGGCATTGCTGCCGGTTTTTTTCCGTGTCTCGTCCAACGACCGGATGGTTGGCGGCCGTGGTTCACCCCAAAGCAGGTCCGCGTAACAGTCGTCTTCAAAGATCAGGCAATCATGTGCTTCCGCTACTGCCAGCAATTGCCGCCTCCGCTCAAGCGACATGACACTGCCTGTCGGGTTCTGCACAGTCGGGATCGAATAGATGTATTTTGCCGGTTTGCCGGCAGCATGCTGCTCGGCCAGCAACGCCTCGAGGTGGTCCATGTCGATCCCGTCCTGATCCATACTGACCCCCCGACAGGTCACACCGGAATTTCTCAAACGGGCGATAGCACCGCCATAGGTGGCCTCTTCCGTGATGACCACGTCACCTGGTTCCAGCAGTAGCGTATTGACCAGATCCAGCGCCTGCAGCGATCCGGATGTGAGCAGGATATTGTCAGCACTGTCCGTCATGCCGGCGCGTGTTTTCAGATCATTGGCGATGAACTCGCGCAGGGGGCGATGCCCCTGCGGGCCGCTGAGCAGGCCATAGGTGGCAAGATTCCGGCCATCGGCCTGCAAGGTGGCGGTCGCTGCATCGATCAGTTCGGTTACGGGAATGCTGCCGCCGTCGATATGTCCTCCAACAAAATTGTATTTGGGATATTTGACGAAAGGAGCGGCGGTCGGCGCCGGAAGGTTTTTCCGGAATGACTGCTCGATATTGAAACCCATGTGAATGACCTCGTTTTTTACAGCAGTTCAGAAGAGTGGGTGGAATCCGTGGCATTTGTGCCGGGCATCTCGAAAATCCGACCCGGATTGAGAAGGCATTTCGGATCCAATGAATTTTTCAGGGTCCGCATCAGCGCCAGTTCTGCAGGATTGCGGCTTTGATGCAGGTGTGAACGCTTCATCATGCCAATGCCATGTTCGGCGGAAATGGATCCTTTAAGTTCACCTGTAAGGCCATAGACCAGGGACTCGATCTGTTCGCGCGGTGGTGGATCGGATTCGCCCGCCGCCACGACCAGATGCAGATTGCCGTCACCGAGATGGCCGCCAATAAAATGCCTGACTCCGTTGCAACTTGCAGCGAGCCGTTTATCGATCTCGGCGGCGAACACTTCCATGTCGCCAATGGACAGGCTGATATCAAATCCGACCGGTGAGTGCTGTTTGCTCATGGCCTCGGCCATGCTGTCTCGGACCCGCCAGAAATCATCAACGTCACTCTGTGATTTCGAGATGATGGCATCGACGATCAAGCCGGTTTCAAGCGCTTCGTTAAGCGTCGTTTCGAATACGTGCTGATCGTGTTCGGGACGGCCGCCCATGACTTCCACCAGAATGTAGAAAGGGTAATCCCGCGATAGCGGTGCTTTTACCGTCGGAACCGCGTCGATGATTGCATGATAAACCGACGTCCACATCACTTCGAAGGCACTGAGATTTCCGCCCATCGCAGATTGCATGTGGTGCATGAAATCGACAACAGCATCGAAGCCCGGTGCCGCACAAAACCCGACTATCTGGCTTCTTGGTTTGCGATGCAGCCGCAATGTGGCCCGGGTAATCAGGCCCAGGGTTCCTTCACTGCCGATGAACAACTGTTTCAGATCGTAGCCGGCATTGTTCTTGACGAATTTGTTCATGCTGCTGACGATCGTCCCGTCTGAAAGAACCGCCTCGACTCCCAACACCAGGTCACGCGCCATTCCGTATCGGATGACCCTGTTGCCGCCGGCATTGGTCGACAGATTGCCGCCAATGGTACACGAACCGCGCGATCCCAGATCAAGCGGGAACAACAGGTCATGTTGATCGGCATGGTCCTGGATGGTCTGCAAAGGGGTGCCGCATTGCACGGTCATCGTGTTGGTTTTGGTATCCAGCTCCTCGATCCTGTTCATGCGTTCAAACGAGATCGGAATTTCATCGCCAAGCGGTTTTCCTCCGCCGACCAGACCTGTCATGCCGCCTTGAGCGACCACTGGTTGCGCCGCCGCATGACACAGTTTCATGATGTCTGAAAGCTCCCCGGCCGTTGAAGGCCTCAGCACGAACGCCGGCTGGACATCACCGGTCCCGCGCGGATCGGTGTAGTATCTTTCTCCGACATCTCCCGCTTCGAGATAACCATTCTTCCCGACCAGATTTTTCAGAGAGTCTAACAGTTCGTCGCTCACGGGTGCCTCCTTAACGTCGGTGCGCTTTTGCACCCTAGCGATCCAATAGCATCAGAGACAGGCTCGGGAACCACACAACGGCAACCAGCACCATCAGCATCAACAAGATGAAGGGCATGACCGCGCGGCAGATCAGCAGGAATGGTTCCTTGAACGCCGTCATTGCGACGATCAGGTTCAGCCCGATCGGCGGCGTGATATAGCCGATTTCCAGGTTGACCACCATGATGATGCCGAAATGGACTGGGTCAATTCCATATGCCATGGCGACCGGCAGCAGGATCGGCGCCAGCATCAGGATGGCCGAGACAATGTCGATCAGACAGCCGACCGCGAGCAGGAAGACATTCAACACGATCAAAAACATGAACTTGTTATCGACCGTGCTGCTCATCCAGGCGGCCAGATCCTGTGGCACCTGCTCGACGGTCAGCAGGATATTGATGCTGGTGGCGACCGCCAGAATCGGCAGGATGGTTCCCAGCAGCCGGGCCGTGTCAACGGAGAGGTCGTAGAAGTCGGAAAGCTTCACATCCCGGTGGATGAAAATTTCAACGATCAGTGCGTAGCCCACTGCGACGCCGGCCGCTTCGGTTGCCGAGAAATATCCCGAATAGATGCCGCCGAGCAATATGACCGGTGTCATCAGTGCAAAAATACCATGTCGGAAGG
>JAJFHT010000328.1 GCA_021775495.1 Hyphomicrobiales bacterium
TCATGGCGGTTGCCTGGTCAGGTGGTTCCATCGGCAATGCCGTTTCGGATGTCGTCGTACGTGAGCCGGTTGTCGTGACGGCCAGCCTGCCGAAGTTTCTGGCGCCTGGCGACGCGACAAGATTGCGTCTCGATATCGCCAATACCGACGGTCCGGCCGGGCAATATGCGGTTGAACTGACCACCAATGGTGCATTGGCAATGCAGGGCAATGTGCCGGCCGGGTTGGATCTGGCAAGTGGCGCCAGCCGCAGTCTGAATATCCCGATCACTGCGACCGAGGTCGGGGACGGCGCGATTAAGCTGCGGCTGACACATGCCGACGGCACAAGCATTGAGCATGAACTGGCCGTACTCGTGCGTCCAGCCGCGCTTCCCGAAACCATACAGATGACAGTTGAGCTTGCCCCGAATGGTGGCAGCTTGCGGGTCGATGATGCGCTTTTGCAGTCAAGTGTCCTGCCAGGTGCCGCCGTCAGCGTTGCCGTGTCGCGTGGCGTGGCGATCGATGTGGCCGGATTGCTGATGACACTGGATCGCTACCCTTACGGGTGCACCGAACAGACCACGAGCCGGGCATTGCCGCTGCTTTATGTCAATGAGCTGTCGGCTGCCACTGGCCTTGCCGAGGACCCTGAACTGCGGGCGCGAGTGCAAAAGGCGATCACGCGTGTCCTGTCCAACCAGAGTTCGTCCGGTGGTTTCGGGCTGTGGCAACCGTGGAATGACGAATTGTGGCTCAGTGCCTATGTTACGGATTTCCTCACAAGAGCGCGCGAAAAGAACTACGACGTGCCGCGACAGGCCATTGTCCGGGCGCTCGACAATCTGCAGAATCAACTGGCCTATCAGACCGACATTGCCGTGCATGGCAACAGCATCGCTTATTCACTCTACGTCCTCGCACGCAATCGCAAGGCGTCGTTGAGCGATCTGAAATATTACTCGGAGAGCCGGCTTGAGGCGTTCACAAGCCCGATGGCGCGGGCGCATCTGGCGGCCGGACTTGGTCTTTATGGTGACACCGAACGGGCCAGCCGGACATTTACTGCCGCCTACCGCCAGTCCAGTTCGCTTGATGGTATCACCAATCGGTACGCGTCCTATGGTTCGCGCTTGCGTGATGGCGCCGCCATTCTGGCACTGGCAGCGGAAACCAAGGCGGTTTCGAACCTGCTGCCGGACATGGCGCGGCATGTGGCATCGCTGGCGGAGAGCCGGCGATACACCAGTACGCAGGAGCAGGCATGGATGCTGCTGGCCGCAAGGGCGATCAGTGCGGGAAGTGATACCATCCAGCTTGGCGTCAATGGTGCCGCGCATTCCGGAGGATATTCCGCCCGCTTTGAGGGCAGCGAACTGGTTGCCAAACCGGTAACTGTGACCAATCGCGGAACTGCACCGCTTCAGGCCACCGTGACCACGGTGGCAGCCCCGGTTGAGCCGACGCAGGCCGGCGGCGAGGGCTTCACCATCGAGCGCAGCTATTTCACGCTGGACGGTAAGCCGGCAAACATTGCCAGCGCGGTGCAAAACGAGCGTTATGTCGCTGTCATCAAGGTGAGGCACCAGAGCAGTCAGGCATCGCGTTTTATTGTGACCGATCTGTTGCCCGCCGGTCTGGAAATCGACAATCCGAAGTTGATTGGAAGTGCGGACCTGTCGGGATTCGAGTGGCTGGGCAAAACAAGCGCAGCGCATAGCGAGTTCCGTACCGACCGGTTTGTCGCGGCGTTCACCAAGGAGCAGAATGGACCCAATTTCTACCAGATGGCTTATGTCGTGCGTGCGGTTTCCCCCGGTGTGTTTTCGCATCCTGCCGCTGCAGTCGACGATATGTACCGGCCGCAATTGTCGGCCCGCAGCGCCGCCGGCTGGATGGAGGTTCGGGCGCCGAACTGATGAATTTGCGCCGCAAAGCCCGAATCGGTCTTTTCGCTTTTGCGGGATTGACGGTATTCGCTGCGATAATCGTTGGCGGGCTCGCAGCACTTGATCGCGCCCATCCACCGCCGCTTGACGAGGCCCGCTCGCTGTCCGCTGAAGTGCTGGACCGTGACGGTCATTTGTTGCGGGCGTTTGCGGCGCAGGATCAGCGTTGGCGCTTTTCGATTGATCTGGACGAGGTCGACCCACAATTCCTGAACATGCTTGTCCACTATGAGGATCAGCGTTTCTGGTCACATCCCGGTGTCGATCTCCGCGCATTGTTGCGGGCTGCCGGGCAATTGCTTCTCAATGGCCGGATCATATCCGGCGGTTCGACCATCACCATGCAGTTGGCGCGGCTGATCGAACCGCGCAAGCGGCGAAGCTTCGGCGCGAAATTGCATCAGATTGCCCGTGCGCTTCAGATCGAGCGCCGGCTCGACAAGCGACAGATCCTGCAACGCTATCTGACCCTGGCACCCTATGGCGGTAATCTTGAGGGCATCCGCGCCGCATCGCTCGCCTATTTCGGCAAAAGCCCGCGCAAATTGACGCTCTCCCAGTCAGCCCTGCTGGTCGCCCTGCCACAATTGCCCGAGCGCCGTCGGCCGGATCGCCATCCCGGTCAGGCAAAAAAAGCACGGGACCGGGTTCTTGCGCGGATGGCTCTCGCCAGCGTCATCGAAACCCCAGAGATTGTTCGTGCCTCAAGTCAGGCCGTGCCGGCAAAACGATACGCCATGCCCGCCCATGCCGCGCATCTGGCCGGCCGCCTGCACCGTGGTAATCCGGACGCGAAGCAGTTTGAAACCACCTTGAAACGCGGCATTCAGGCCAGTCTCGAAGCCGTCGCGAAAGAAACCGCAGAACGGGTCGGCACCCGTGTATCCGTTGCGATGATCCTGGCCGACGGGCGCACCGGCGACATCCTCGCGCGGGTCGGCTCCGCCGGCTATTTCGATAGCGCGCGGGCCGGCAGCATCGACATGACGGACCGGATACGCTCACCCGGATCTACCCTCAAGCCGTTTATCTATGGATTGGCGCTGGAAGAGGGATTGGTCAGTTCGGAAACACTTATCGATGACCGGCCGGCAAATTTTGCCGGCTATCGGCCTCGCAATTTCGACCTGTCCTATCAGGGAGAGGTCAGTGTGCGGCAGGCCCTGCAGATGTCACTGAATGTTCCGGCGGTCAGGCTTTTGGACGCGGTTGGTCCCGGTCGTCTGTTCGCGCGATTCCGCCGTGCCGGCGTGGTTCCGAAACAACCACGCGGCAGCGCTACCGGCCTGGCTGTCGGACTGGGGGGCGTCGGACTCAGTCTTGCCGATCTCGTCCAGCTCTATAGCGGCTTCGTCAATCATGGATATGCCGTCAAGGTGCGCGACCGCCCGCGAACGACAAACCCGGTATTTGTCGATCCCGTCCTGCAGGCGCCGGCAAACTGGCATGTCGGTGACATTCTTTCAGGCGTGGCGCCACCGACGTCGGTCAGGAAACTGCAGATCGCCTACAAGACCGGAACCAGTTACGGTTATCGTGATGCCTGGGCAGTGGGTTTTGATGGCCGCCATGTGCTGGGTGTATGGATCGGCCGCCCGGACAACGGGTCCATTCCGGGCATGACCGGATACGGCGCGGCAGCTCCGGCATTGTTCGAGGCATTTTCCCGATCCGGACTGGCGCTTGAACCCATGCCGGCTCCGCCGCGCGGGGTCGAGAGGCGTGCCCATTCAGATCTGCCGCACATGCTGAAACGATTTTCGTCGCCGCAGGATCTGCCGGTTCTGGTATCTGTCGACCCTGCGCCGCAGATCGTTTATCCGCCGGCCGGCGCACGGGTTGATCTCGGCGCGGTCGAGGGACAGTTCGAAATCCCCTTGGTGATCAAGATACAGGGCGGGCGGGCGCCGTTTCGCTGGCTGGCGAATGGTGCGCCGCTGCCCGGAAAATCGACACGCCGAACCGCAAACTGGTTGCCCGATGGAGCTGGTTATTCAACGGTCACCGTCATCGATGCAAATGGCCGGGCAGCAAGCGTCGATGTCTTCATCGAATAGTAACCGACGATTTCCAACCGTGCCGCATTCAATATTGCCGCGTAAAGTGGCGCTGCACCGATCCGTCGCAGAACTGATACAATTGGGTTATAATTGCTGCTTTCCGATTGCCCGTCCGGACAATTTCAATCGCAAGGAGATCTGAAATGAAGACGCTTCCCCTGTTCTCAAACCCTCATCTGACACGACGCGGTTTCCTCGCCGGGGCGGGGGCCGGTGCGGCGCTGATCGCGCTGCATCCCTATTCCGTCAACGCTGCGGGCAACCAGGCGCATCTGCGGCTGATGGAAACCACCGACCTGCACGTGCACGTGTTCCCCTACGACTATTACGGCGACCGTCCGGTCGACACGGTCGGGCTGGCGCGCACCGCGACGCTGATCCGCCAGATCCGCGACGAGGCAACCAATTCCATGCTGCTCGACAACGGCGATTTTCTTCAAGGAAATCCGATGGGCGACTACATCGCTTATGAACGCGGCATGAAGGAAGGCGACATGCACCCGGTCATCAAGGCGATGAACGTGCTTGGATTTGAAGCGACGACGCTCGGAAATCACGAGTTCAACTATGGTCTCGATTTCCTCATGAAAACCATTGCCGGCGCTAACTTCCCTACCGTTTCGGCCAATGTGGCACTCGGCCAGCTCGGCGCATCGCCGCGCAAGGACAACCTTCTGGTCAAACCCTATATTCTGATCGACAAGAAGGTGAAGGACGGATCCGGTGCCGAGCACGACATCAAGATCGGCCTGATTGGCTTTGTCCCGCCGCAGATCATGAATTGGGACAAGCGCCATCTCGAAGGCAAGGCCAACACGCGCGACATCGTCGAAGCCGCCAAGGCCTGGGTGCCTGAAATCAAGGAAGCCGGCGCCGACCTCGTCATTGCCCTGTCGCATTCGGGAATTGGTCCTGCCCAGCATACCGACGGAATGGAAAATGCCTCCGTACCGCTGGCCGCAGTGGATGGCATCGATGCAATTCTCACCGGACACGCGCATCTGGATTTCCCCGGGCCGAAATATGAAGGCTTCGATGCGGTCGATCACCTGAAGGGGACGATCCACGGCAAACCCGCAACGATGGGCGGATTCTGGGGCTCGCATCTCGGCCTGATCGATCTGCTTCTGGAAAAGAGCGGAAGCGACTGGAAGATCGTATCGGCCGAATCCGAAGCGCGTCCGATCTACAAGCGCGATGGCCGCAAGCGCATCCCGCTTGTCGAAAGCCAGCAGGATGTCCTGGACACCGTCAGCCAGGAGCACGAACAGACGCTCGCCTATGTCCGCCGCTCTGTCGGCAAGACCTCTGCGCCATTGCATTCCTATTTTGCGCTGGTCGCGGATGATCCGTCCGTTCAGATCGTAAGCCAGGCACAGACCTGGTACATCGGCGATATGATGAAGGGCACGGAGTGGGAAGGCCTGCCGATCCTTTCGGCGGCGGCCCCGTTCAAGGCAGGTGGCCGCGGCGGTCCAGAGTATTTCACCGATGTTCCCGCCGGCGATGTGGCGATCAAGAACGTTTCCGATCTCTACCTCTATCCAAACACTGTCCGCGCCGTGTTGATCAGCGGTGCCGACGTCAAGGATTGGCTGGAACGTTCGGCCGGTATGTTCAACCAGGTCGAGCCGGGCAAACCCGACCAGGTTCTGCTGAATTCGGAATTTCCAAGTTACAATTTCGATGTCATGGATGGTGTGAGCTATCAGATCGATCTGTCGCAGCCATCGAAATTCGATACAAAGGGCGAGTTGATCAATCCTGATGCCAATCGCATCGTCGGGCTGAAATACAATGGTGCCCCGATCGATCCGAATCAGAAATTCGTCGTTGCCACCAATAACTACCGTGCCGGCGGTGGCGGCAAGTTTCCCGGCGCCGGGGGCGATACGGTCATATTTGTCGGCCCGGATACCAATCGCGATGTGATTGTCCGCTACATCGTCGATCAGGGCACGATCAACCCTTCCGCCGATGCGAACTGGACGTTCAAGGCTCTTGATGGCGCAACGGTGCTGTTCGATACCGGGCCGAAGGGCAAGGACTACCTGGCCGATGTGAAGGGTGTGGAGATCGAGGAAGCCGGAGAAGGCCCCGACGGCTTTGCAAGGTACCGCATCAAACTGTGATGCCGAAATGCCAATCCGGGGCGGATTTCAACCGTCCCGGTGCTTTGTCAAACCGCGGCTGAGTGCCGTGCAGCAGATGACCCGAGAAAATCGTCGAACGCCGAAGCAATCGTTCGTATGAACGGACGCCCGCGGTCGGTCACAAAATAACGCTCGCCCTCGCTGCCGAACAGTTTGTCTGTGTCGTTGGCGGCAAACCGCGCCAGTTCGTCGACAAGCGGCCGTGCACCATCTCCAAAACTGGAAACAAGATCCGGCGCGGATATTTCATAGTCGCACATCAGCCGCTCGATCAGGTGAGCGCGCATGCGATCTTCCTGACGCAGACGATAACCCTTGATCGGAGCCAGTCCGGTTTCGCCGACCCGGCGCATGTAGTCGCCGGTTGCAACGCAGTTTTGCACGTATCCGCCCGGAAGTTTGCCGATGGCCGATGCTCCAACCCCGATCAGCGCATCCGCCATGTCGTCGGTATAGCCTTGAAAATTGCGCCGCAGCGTCCGGTTTTCCATGGCCACCGCCAAGCCGTCGCCGGGCCGTGCAAAATGATCGAACCCGATGCGGTTATATCCGGCGGCAGCAAGCAGCTCGGCAGCCTGTTCGGCTTGCTCGAATCGGGCCTGCGGACCGGGCAACAGGTCTTCGCGGATCATGCTCTGGTGTTTCTTCATCCAGGGAACATGGGCGTAGCCGAACAGCGCGATCCGGTCGGGAGCAAGCTCAATGGCCTTTTCGACCGTTGATTGGAGATCCAGCATGTTCTGACCCGGCAATCCATACATCACATCGAGATTGAGCGATTGCACGCCGCGTTCCCGCAACCCCAGAACCACCTGAAGGGTTTCCTCGAAGGTCTGAATCCGGTTGATATGCTGCTGGACATGCGTATTGAAATCCTGAACACCGATACTGGCTCGGGTCATTCCGGCCAAGGCGAGGGCGTCCATTTGTCGGTCGCTCAATTCACGCGGGTCGATTTCCACACTGAATTCAAACGCATCCGAAGCGGCAAAATGCGACTTGATGCAATCCGCAAGGGCAAGGATATCCGCTTCTTCCAGAATGGTCGGCGAACCGCCGCCCCAGTGCAGCCGGTTGAACTTCGGCTGGCCGCCGATCTGAGAGCCGACCTCGGCCACTTCCTTTTTCAGCACGTCGAGATAGTCCGCCACCGGCTGATATTTGCGGGTGTGTTTCGTGTGGCAGCCACAGAACCAGCAGAGGCTGTCGCAAAACGGAATGTGGACATAGAGCGACAGGCTGTGTTTGTCGCCAAGTTTCGACAGCCAGTCCCGATAGGTGTTTTCGTCGACATTTTCGGAAAAATGCGGTGCGGTTGGATAGCTGGTATAACGCGGCACCGGCCGCCCGTATTTTTTGATCAATTCTGCCTGCATCGCCGGCTCCTTTGCGGCGCACACTAGTGGGATCGGCAACATCTGAGTTGATGTAGATCAAGGTTCGAAGCCGGTATTCATGCGACTAAAACAACGTGAAACGTCTCTCCAACCAAGTTGAAGGATGGGAACTGAACGATGTCATTGTTTTCAAGTCTATTGAACCTTTCCAAACATGCCGATCAGTCATCGGAAATGATGGGTGTTGTCGGAGTTGACCTCGCCCCGGTTCCCGACGACCAGAAGGGTCAGGTTTTTCGCCGTATTGCCACGCGCTGCTCGCAATGCGACGAGCCGGAAGATTGCAAGGATTGGATGGCTTCGAATCCGGTTGCAGATGCGCCACCGTCCTATTGCCGCAATGCCGCTCTGTTTGCCAGGCTGATGGGCGAAATCGACAAACCGAAGGCCTGACAAGTCACAATGCCTGCTTCGACGTCGAGTCAGGGCAGGCCAACGCTTCTCATTGCAGTTGAAAGACTTTAAGGATCAGCTCGTTTTATCGTCGCGGGCCTGATTCATGAAACGCGTAATTCTTGTTTTGATTCTTTGCGGCGTGATCATCGCCGCTTTCCAGTATCAGTCGATTCTTCGTGCGCATGCCCGGTTTTTCACAGTGGACAACGCGACGCCGGGTGCCGATGCCATTCTTGTCCTGGCCGGGAACAATTTTACCCGTGTGCCAAAGGCTCTGGAACTCTATCAGGCCGGATATGCACCAAGATTGCTGCTGACGACAGTAAAACCCATCAAGCAGAATCTCGCCCACCTGCAGCAAAGCCACCGCGAGCAGGCCGATCTCATCGCAAGACATCTTTCGATTGAAGCCCGGTTCGAAATGCTGCCGTCGGGCAAGGACGGCGCGACGTCAACCTTCGATGAGGCTTATGATCTGCTGGCATTCTCGCGGCAGGAAAACTTCAGGCGGGTGATCATCGCTACCGACGGATTTCATACACGCCGCGCCTTGCTGGCATTTTCCAAAGTGCTCGGGGACACACCAATTGCGATCGAAGCCGCCGCTGCGGCCAACGATATTTTTAACGAGGACAATTGGTGGCGGACCGATCTGGGAATCGGCATGTACGTGGTCGAGCCGGTCAATTATCTTGTCTATCTGTTCACCAACCGTAACGTCGAGGCGATCGAAAACAACTGACCCATGTCGCCGTCATGCAATGTCGAGGAATCCTGCGATCGCCGCGTTGAAACCGGAGGGATTGTCGATATTGGCGATGTGCGCTGCGTTTGGCACAATCTTGAATTCACCATTCTGCGTTTGTTCCGCCATCTCTTTCATTACTTGAGGAGGTGCGCCGGAATCCTCATCGCCGACAACGTAGAGCACCGGCAGTTCGAGCTTGTGCAGGTCCTTCAGGTAGTCAAGTCGCTTCAGCGCCGCCGCACAGGCAATATACCCATCGGCATCGGTACTGCGGATCATCGCAGCGCAGCGTTCGGTGGCGGCCGGATCGGCGCTGCGAAAACCTTCGGTAAGCCAGCGCTCCAGAGAACCTGAAACGACAGCCTCCATACCACCCTTGCGGATTGCCGCGGAGCGTTGATTCCAGCCCTCGACAAACGCCGCCGGCGCGTCCGCGCGCGCGTCGCAACAGACGAGTTTTTTCACCTGATCGGGATACGACAAGGCCAGGCCCAGTCCACTCATGCCGCCAAGGGAAAGTCCCATGAATGTGGCGCGCGCAATGCCGAAATGATCCATTAATCCGACAATATCCCCGACCAGATCGTCGAAATGATAGGGGCCGGCGGGCGCATTGCTCAGTCCGTGGCCCCGCGTGTCATAACGAAGGATTTGGTATTTGCGGGCCAAAAAAGCAATTTGCGGCTCCCACATCGTCAGATCGGCACCAAGGCTGTTGGACAGTACGATCCAGTCCGCGCCCTCAGCACCATCGATCCTGGTGTTGAGTTCCGTCCCGTTCACCGCGACCTTGCCGCTCATGTCACCGCGGCCAGTTCGCCTACCGGCGCCGCGGCAGCATTGACCTTCGGCATCACCTTTTCAGCGGTCAGGATCATGGAATTACGTGCCAGCTTTGGATCGGACCAGTCCTTGCCGGCGTAAAGCAGGGTGCCGAACGTGCCGACCTTCTCCTGAAATGCCAGAATGTCATCAGCAACCTTGTCCGGAGTGCCCCAGATGATCAACTCGTCGCAGACATCGTCCAGCGTCACCGCATCGTCGGGCATATCGCGGTCGTTCTTGAACAGTTCGACACGATTGTGTTTGCGCATCTTGGTAAGCAACTGACTGTAGTAGAACCGGTACGGGCTGTCGGGTCCCTTGGCGTATGCTTCGGCGGTTTTCAGATCATCCGCAACAAAGACGCTTTTGGCCACCCGCCAGTTCGCAGGATCCGCTGGCCGGCCGGCGCGTTCACAACCCTCGACATATTTTGGCCAGTGGCTCGCAACCCATTTCGGCATCAGGAAATTGGCCGAGATCGGGTCCCATCCACGCGCTGCCGCTTCGGTCACGCCTTTTGAAAACGGAGCGACGGCAGTAACGATGATTGGCGGGTGAGGGCGTTGCAAAGGCTTTGGCATGATGCCCTGGCCGATATCGGTCAGGCTGGTTCGCTCAGTCGAGACCGTCCAGTATTTGCCTTCGAGATTGTAGGGCGATTCGCGTTTCCAGATTTCCAGCACCATGTTGATGCATTCCAGAAACATCTCATTGCGGTTGGCGTCGAGATTGCCGAACACCTCGGCATCCGAGGCCAGTCCCCCCGGGCTGATTCCGAACATGAACCGGCCATCGAGCATGTGGTCCAGCATGGCGATCTGCGCCGCGACATTGGCGGGGTGCGCGTTGGGCATGTTCACCGTGCCGGTGCCAAGACGGATGTTCTTGGTCTCTGCCGCCAGCGAAGCGATGAACATGGTGCAGGAAGTGATGTTCTCGGCCTTGTCGGTGACATGTTCGCCGACATAGGCCTCGTTGAAGCCGAGTTCATCGGCAAGGAGAAACGCCTCGCGATCCTCTTTCAAACACAGCCGCCAGTCCTTTTCGACCGGATGAATCGGCATTGTGAAAAACCCGGCTTCCATGCCCCGTTCCTTCTTGTTCGCAATCTTGTCCGGCAGCATAGGGCTGTTCATCCGTGACAGAAAATAATATCTACTGAGTAGATGCATTAAGAAACTTGATAGGCTTGTCTGTGATTTCCATACGCCAGATGCGGTCCGTTGTTGCGGTCCTGGAGGAAGGGTCCTTTACCCGCGCCGCCGAGCGTGAAAACGCCACGCAGTCGGGAATTTCCCAGCATGTTTCGGCAGTTGAGCAGCAGCTCGGAGCAACCCTGTTCGAGCGAACCAGTGACGGCGTAAAGCCGACCAAGGCAGGTCAGCGCTATTATCGCCGCTGCGTCGAAATGCTGCGCACGATGGAACTTGCCTCGGCCGAAGTGCAGGCACTGTCCGGTGAAGTCGCCGGGACCTTGCGTGCCGGCCTGATGCCGGCCTTCACCCGGGCCGCGCTTGCGCCGGCACTGGAGCGGTTCTGTCTGGCCAACCCGCATGTCGATGTCCGGATCACCGAAGCCTACAGCGGTGCGCTGACCGACCTGGTACGGGCCGACGAGCTCGATTTCGCGCTTGTTCCGGCGTCCGAACAGGTGGTCGGTGTCAAGACCAGTCTCTTGTCGCGTGACCGCGAGATGCTGGTATCGGGTGCGAATATCTACCTGGACCATTTGAAACCGGTCCGTCTCGCGACATTGCCGCCTTTGAAAATCATTGTTCCTGGAGCCGCCAATATTCGGCGCAGAAATCTGGAAACCTATTTCGAAACCAACAATGTACGGGTCGAGCGGCTGCTGGAAATGGACGCAATGTTCGGCACGTTGGAACTGATTGCCCGCAGCGACTGGGTGGCCGTGTTGCCGGGCATCATCACAATTTCCGACAGCGTGCGTGAAACACGATGCGTCAATCCGATTGCAGATCCCGAATTACATTCTGAATTTGTCATCATTGAACCGGCACGACGGGCTCTCAGCACACCCGCGGCTTTGTTCCTCGATCAAATCCGCCGGGAGATTCAGGAAATCGCAGAACAATGGCGGCAAATTGCCATTTGAACCGGAACGGCGATGGCCGATCCGGTTCAATCTCTGTAGGACAGCTTCTGGTCCGCTGAAGAGAGGTTTTTCATGCAGCCTGAACTGGTAATATTCGATTGTGATGGTGTGCTGGTCGACAGCGAAGTCGCCTCCAACGAAGTGTTGGCGCGCAACCTGACCCGGCACGGTCTGGAAATGACGACGGCTGACTGCATGTCGCTTTTCGTTGGCGGAACGATGAAATCGGTCGGCGAGAAAGCCGCCGATTGGGGGGCTGAACTGCCACCAGACTGGATTGACCAGATCTATGGCGAAATCTTTGCCCGTCTGCGGCAGGGCGTGCCGGCGATCACAGGCGTCGTTGCCGTTCTCGACCGGATCGATCAGGCCGGCATTCCGTTCTGCGTGGCCTCAAACGGCAGCGAGGAAAAGATGGCCATAACGCTCGGGCACACCGGCCTGCTTTCGCGGTTTGAAACTGTGATGTTTTCCGCACATACGCTGGGAGTGGCAAAACCCGATCCCGGATTGTATCTGCACGCCGCCGGCAAATTCGGTATCCAGCCGAGGGGCTGCGCTGTCATCGAGGACAGTCTCAGCGGTGTTGTCGCGGCCAGCCGGGCAGGCATGAAATGTTATGCTTACAGCGCCCATGATGACGGCAGCAGACTGGCGGAGCAGGGCGCGGAGGTTTTCCACGAGATGTCTGATCTGGTCGGCCTGCTGGGTATTTGATCTAGCCGATCAGAAGGCGACCGAAGGCAGCCAGCTGGCCAGTTCTGGTACCAGCAGCACAGTGGTGGCGGCCACGAGAATGAGTATCCAGTACGGCACAGCACCCCTGAAGATCATGCCGAGCGTGACGGAGCGGTCGGGCACGGACCCTTTTACGGTGTAGACCAGCAGACCGAATGGCGGAGTGAGCAACCCGGCTTCGATGATCAGGACGCCGAAGATCGCAAATGCCATCGGGTGCACGCCAAGCTGCAGGGCAATCGGGGCAAAGATCGGAACCGTCAGCAGAATGATCGAAACCGAATCGATCAACATCCCCAACAGTAGCCAGATGATCGCCATCAGCACGATTACCATCCAGGGTTCGACACCGAGGCCGAGGAACAATCCGTTGATAGTATTCACCGCGCCGCCAAGAGCCAGCAGCCGGGAATACATCGAGGCTGAGATCAACAGGAACATGATTGGCGCCGTTGTCTTGCCGGCATTGTAGATGGCCTGCATGATCTCCGGCCCGCGCATGCCCTTGATTACACCAAGCAGCAAGGCACCCATGGCGCCGAATCCGGCTGCCTCGGTCGGCGTGAACAGACCACCCCAGATGCCGCCGATGACCAAAGCAATGAGGGCAGCAATGCCAAGGCCGCCAATCAGTTCGCTTATTGACTCCGAACGGGTCAGCTCGACTTCGCGTTGCGCCCGTGGCGCAATTTCTGGGTTTCGAATGGCGGCAACGACGCAATAGCCGATAAACAGAAGAGCCAGCAGAATGCCCGGGAGCACGCCTGCGATGAACAGCGCACCGACCGACATCTCTGTCAGGATGGCCCATACGATGAGCAGGATGCTCGGCGGGATCAGCATGCCGAGGCAGGCACTGCCGGCGACCGCCCCGAGTGCATATTCGCGTTTGTATCCAATACGCACCATTTCCGGATAGGCGATGCGCGAAAACGCTGCCGCCGAAGCGATCGAGACGCCGGTGACCGCGGCAAAGACGGTATTGCCGGCCACTGTCGATACCGCCAGGCGGCCGGGCAGGTGTTTCAGTGCACGGTCGCATATGCGGTACAGATCGCCCGCCGCTCCGGATTTGCTGACGAAATCACCCATCAGGACGAACAGAGGAATGACTGCAAACAGGTGGCTGCGGATGGATTCATAGGCGGTCGAGCCGATGATGGACATGGCAACGTCGATACTGCCCATCATCAGGAAGACGCCGAGTGCGCTGCAGATACCGAGAGCAATTCCGATATGGATGCCCATCAGGATCAACACGATCAGCAGGCCGATCATGTAGAGGGCAATATCTGCTCCCATCTCAGCGGTCCTCGGCTGACGAACTGCCGGCAATGGGCGAAGTGGTCATCGAAAATTGGTGCGCATCCGGATAGGCCGCATCCTCGTCCAATTGATCGGTCCAGTCGAAATAGATCATCATCAGGTAGGCCAGCGCGGAAAAGATCGCCGTTCCGATCATCAGTGTGCGCACGGGATAGGTTGGCACCCGCAGTGCTCCTTCGCCTTCATATTCGCCGATTCTCCAGGCATCGATCATGTGGTCCCAGGCGCTGATGATCAAAAACACGAAGAACAACGTCCCGAGCAGGCCTGTTATGGTGCGCAACACTTTCTGGGTAGTCGGGCCGACGGCGTCTGCAATGATCGATGTGCGCAACATCGATCCGGAATAGATCGCCAGCGGCAGTTGCAGGAATGTTATCGAAACCACCGAGTTCTTGATGATTTCCGTTGCCCCGAGCAACGGTGCGGAAAACAGCGTGCGGCCGAACACATCAATCAGGATGATCACGCCCAGGATCAGTATCCAGAACGCGGAGATCACATGGATCACCCTGGCAAAACGCACAATGTTTGACCCCATATCCTCCTCGCCCCGTCAGCTTGATCCGGCATGAGACGCCGGTTTTTCCGCGAGGCTATGGCAAACGCGCCGTGGCGACAAGTCGTATTTAGCGATCGATAAATGAGATTGTATTCCGGTTCGAATTGACCGGTCCCGACGGGCGTTGAATCATAGGCGTGAAGTGAAACCCTATTGACGCGACCGGCAAAATTGGAAAGGATCACAGCTCATTTAGCGATCGATAAATAAGAAATCTGCGTTGAAGTTAAGTGTGATCAACCCTTGGGAGGATAATCATGGGCATCAGGAAGACAATCAAGACACTGTCTGCGACCAGCGTGTTGGCTGCGGGAATGGTCGCCGGCGGAGCCATTTCGGCCGGTGCCGACAGTTTCACACTGCGAGCCGGATCAGGCCACCCGGCGGGGCCGGCGGTCTATGTGTCGCTGCTTAAGGACTATTTTGTCCCCGAAGTAAAACGCCGTGTTGCCGCCGAAACCGAACATACCGTCGATTTCGTTGAAGGATATGGCGGCGCAATCGCCGGCGTGGCCGAAACACTTGAAGCCGTCCAGGATGGCATTCTCGATGTTGGCGCCTATTGCTTCTGCTTTGAACCGGCGAAACTGTTCCTGCACAATTTTCCGTATTATGCACCGTTCGGTCCGCAGGATTCCGAACAGGCGATGAAGACCACCCGCGCGACCTATGAAGAGAATCCCTGGCTGACCGAGCAGTTCGAAAAAGAATATGGTCAGGTTCTTCTTGGTCTTTCCGGCTGGGACAATTATCATCTCGGCACCACTGATCCGTGGGATACGGTGAGTGATTTGAAGGGTGTCAAGGTAGGCGGTGCCGGTCCCAATCTGCCTTGGCTGGAATTTGCCGGCGCGGTTCCGGTGCAGTCGACATTGCCGGACGGATATCTCTCGCTGCAAACCGGCGTCTACCATGGCTGGCTGATGTTCCCGTCCGCCTATCTCGGCTTCAAATTCTATGAACCGGCACCGAACTACACGCTGATTGGTTTTGGCGCGATGGCGGTTAATGGATTGACCATGAACAAGAAGAGCCTTGAGCGGTTGCCGGCCGATGTTCAAAAGATCATCATGGAAGTCGGACGTGGTTACGAGACCGAATCCGGACCTGCATTGAATGCCCGCCAGAAGGCAGGGTTGGACGGGCTTGAAAAGGCTGGCGCCAAGCTCAAGACATTGCCTGAAGATGCCCGCGCCGGTTGGGCGAAATCACTCGCCGGATTTGCCGACCAGCAGGCCAAGGAAGCTGATTCCCGCGGCATGCCCGGCAGCGCGGTGATGAAATCCTATGTCAAGAATGTCGACGCAGCGGGTTACGCATGGCCAGTTGAGTACACCGTCAAGTAGCCAGCTCGACAGAACCTGGATCTTAAGGGGCGTCGGACTGTTGGCGCCCCTTTTTCATTGCGTTTGTGAGGTGTGACCGCCATGCGGCTGACGGATCGAATACCCTATTCGGCGATTGTCGATCGCCCTCCCTTGCAACTACCTGACGGTGCGCGCGTCGCGGTTTGGATCATTGTCAATGTCGAGGAATGGCAGATCGAAAAGGC
>JAJFHT010000329.1 GCA_021775495.1 Hyphomicrobiales bacterium
GCGGAATTTTGCCCGCATAGCCATTTCATCGGCGCCGATGCTGATGGTGGCGATCGGCGTGACGTTCATTGTCATCATGGGATCGATCGATCTCAGCATGGAAGGCACGGTTTCCGTATGCGCGGTGATATTCGCCTTCGCATTCATCGCCCTGGGCGGGACCCTGGCAAGCTGGGCCTGGCTCTCCCTGCCGTTGGCGCTGATCGTCGGCTCCGCGGTCGGGTTCATTAACGGCCTGGTGCACATCCGTCTGAAGATTCCATCATTCATGGCCTCGCTGGCGATGGGATTTGTCGGAACCGGGTTTGCTCTGCTGCTGACCGGTGGTGATCGCATCCGCGTCGAAGACGATCTGTTCAGGGGGTTGCTGACCGAACGCTGGTTCAACTTTCCCGTCATGGTCTATGCCGCAATTCTGTTCTTGTTGTTTGCCTGGTTCATACAAAGCAGGACCAGGCTCGGGCGCAACTTTTACGCAGTCGGCGGCGGCGAGGAACTCGCTCACGCCTCGGGCCTGAATGTCAACCGTGTGCGTTTGCTCGGCTTTACGCTTGCCGGCATGTTCTACGCGGTCGGGGCATTGCTGGCCGTCGCCCGAATAGGCATTGCCGAAACGGCGACCGGCAACAATTACATGTTCCTTGCCATCACCTCGGTTGTCGTCGGCGGAACCGCTCTGTGGGGCGGTATCGGCGGTGTCTGGAACACCCTTGTCGGTGTGCTGATCGTCAATGTCATCGGCAACGGAATGGTTGTGATCGGTCTTCCCGGTTACATCCAGGATGGCGTGCTCGGAATGCTTGTCATTGCCGCTGTCGTCCTGTCCACCGACCGACGATCAGTCGTCTTTGTGAAGTAGAGGGCGGCATGTACGAACTCCACAAGGTCGACAAGAAATTTCCGGGCGTCCATGCGCTGAAGCAGGTCGATTTCAGCATCGGGCGAGGAGAAATCGTCGGCCTGATTGGTGAAAACGGCGCCGGAAAATCGACATTGATGAAGGTCATTTATGGCGCATACCAGCCTGACGGCGGCTCGATCACCATCGATGGAAAAACTGTCCGGTTCCAGAATCCGCGGCAGGCCATGGACCATGGAATCGGCATGGTGTTCCAGGAGCAGTCGCTGATCACCAATCTGACCGTCATGGAAAACATATTCCTCGGTTTCGAAAAGCAGTTCGTGAAATTCGGGGTGGTGAACTGGACGGCCATGGCCGATGCCGCGCGGAAACAGCTGGCCAAGGTCAAGCTGGACATCGATCCGGCAACCGTTACCGCGAAACTCTCCTTTGCCCAGCGTCAGCTTGTCGAACTGGCGAAGGTTCTGACGCTGGAAGAACGCATTGACGGCGATCTTGTCATCCTGCTCGATGAACCGACATCGGTGCTGGCCAAGGAAGAGGTCGAACTGCTGTTTTCCCTGGTGCGCGAACTGACGAACCGGGCGTCCTTCATATTTGTGTCACACCGGATGGACGAGGTGCTGGAACTGTCCGACCGGATTTATGTGATGAAGGACGGTGAGGTTGTCGACATTGTCAGCCGTGATAACGCCGATATCGATGCCATTCAGCACAAGATGGTCGGCCGTGATGTCGACAAGGAGTATTACCGCGAGCAGAGGCAGAAGCCGTATCGCGACAATGAATCCCTGCTGAAGTTTGACGGCGTCAGCCTGGGGCAGAGGTTCCAGGACATCTCGTTCGATCTCCATGCCGGCGAAGTGTTTTGTCTGGTTGGAACCGAAGGGTCCGGCCGTGAAGCCATCCTGCGCACCATTTTTGGCCTTGAGACGCCAACTGCCGGATCGGTGACCATCAAGGGCAAGCCGATCGCCCGTTTCGATGCGCAGTCCTCTGTCGCGCTCGGTGTCGGTTACGTGCCGCGCGAGCGCAAGGTGGAAGGCATTGTCGGCGGGATGAATGTCTTTGAGAACATGACGCTCAGCCAGATGCGGAATTACTCCAGCTACGGCGTGCTGCGCATCGCCGAGGAAAAGCAACTGGCCCGCGATTGGATCGGGCAATTGTCAATCAAGACACCGTCGGAGTTCAAGGATTGCGGCGGGCTGTCGGGCGGCAACCAGCAGAAGGTGGTGCTGGCCAAATGGCGGTCGGGCGGTTCTGACATCATGATGCTCGACCATCCAACGCGCGGCCTCGATATCGGCGCAAAGGAGGATGTCTACGACATGGTGCGCGAGATGTCCGATGCGGGCGTCGGCATCATTCTGGTGGCCGACACTCTGGAGGAGGCGATCGGCCTGTCTCACACCATTCTGGTGCTCAAGGACGGTCGGGCGCAGCAGCGGTTTGAATGTGCCCCGGGCGCCAAGCCGACCCTTTATGACCTCGTCCACTACATGATCTGAGGCTGCGATGACATTCGAACACATCAAACCGCATTTGCCCTGGATGACGCTGCTGGCGCTGACCGCCATTGTCGGCATCGCCGACACCAATTTTCTGCTGCCGGCAAACCTGATCAGCATGTCAGCAGATATCGTTCCGCTGTTCATCATGGCGCTGGGAATGACCTTCGCAATCTATATCGGCGGTATCGATCTTTCGGCCCAGTCGGTTGCCAACATGACAACCGTCATCGCGACCGTCGCGCTTCCGACATTCGGCCTCGGTGCAGCCGTAATCTGCATCCTCGCGGGGCTGTTTCTGGGTGCTGTATCGGGTTTCGTTACGACGAGGCTTCTGGTTCCCTCGTTCATCTCCACACTTGCAATTGGCGGGGTCGCCTTTTCAACGGGGCAGTATCTGTCCGGGCAGCGCGCGCTCTATATGGATGCAACCCTGCGCGACAATTCATTTGGCTGGATGGTCGGCAAGAGTTTTGGAATTCCGCATGAACTGTTCATCGGTGGCGCGCTTGTCCTCATTGCCATATTCATCCAGAACCGCACCACATTCGGCCGCGCTCTCAAAGCCGTCGGCGCGGGCGAGCCGGCGGCGGTCGCGTCGGGATTGAATGTCCGGCGCATCAAGATTCTGGCTTTTGCAATCTCCGGTGCGCTGGCCGCGATTGCCGGTCTGTTGTTCTCGGTGAAATTGTCGGGCGGTTCACCCACCATCGCCAACGGGTTCCTGTTGCCGGCGATCGTCGCCGTGCTGGTCGGCGGTACACCGCTAACCGGCGGTGTCGGCGGCGTGGTCAACACGCTGATCGGAACGCTGATCGTTGCCGTCATCCGCTCGTCGATGCTCTATTTCGAGGTCGATGCCACCCGGCAGCAAATGGTGTTCGGCATCGTCCTGATCATTGCGATTGCGCTGACAATCGACCGCAGCAAATTGCGGATCGTGAAATAGATGCCCGGGATGATGAAAGCTGCCGTTCTTACCAAACCGCACCGCTTCGAGATCGAGGACCGCCCCGTTCCGGAGCCAGCGCCCGACGAAGTGCTGATCCGGGTCGGCCGGGTCGGTATCTGCGGCACCGATCTGCATATCTTCAACGGTCATTACGCGGCGGAAAACCTGCCGCTGGTGCCTGGCCATGAGTTCACGGGTTCCATAGCCGCCATGGGCAACGACGTGAACGGTCTGGCGCTTGGTCAAAAGGTTGTTGTTGATATGAATATCGGATGCCGGCGCTGCTACTGGTGCCGCCGCAACGAGGTTTTGAATTGCCCTGATATGCAGCAGTTGGGCATCACCATGGATGGCGCCTTTACCGAATATGTTGCCGTTCCGGCCTATCTGGTCATTGTCGCCCCTTCGGATATGGACGATGCCGTCCTGGCATTGACCGAACCGCTGGCTTGCGTCGTCCGGGCAGCCAGAAAGGCACAGATCACCTTCGGCCAATCGGTGGTGGTTCTTGGAGCCGGTCCGATCGGCAATCTGCATGTGCAATTGCTTCGAACGATCGGTGCCGTACCGATCATCGTTACGGATATCGCGGAAGAGCGGACGGAAATGGCGCTGCGGGTCGGCGCCGATGTGGCCGTCAGCGATCCGAATGAATTGCATCAGACAGTGATGCGGCACACAGACGGACGCGGTGCCGATGTGGTGATCGAGAGTGTCGGGAAATCCGAACTTTATGCGCATGCCCAACGTCTCATTCGAAAGGGCGGGCACATCGCCGCGTTCGGACTCACTGGCCCCGATGAGTTGCTCGAGCTCGATGTTCTGACCACCATTCTTCAGGAGAACTCCGTCAAGGGATCGGTCGCCGGTATGGGCCAGGATATGCACGATGCGCTGGCGCTGCTGCGGCATGGCCGAATCGAGACCGACCCGTTCACCCGCTCGGCCTTTCCGCTGACCGACATTCAGGCTGCCTTTGAAACCATCGCCGACGCCCCGGGCGAGTTGAAGCGGCAGATTGTCCTTTAGCTGCAAACAACCGGGATCTTCGCCCGCCGCGGCTGATCGGACAAACCGAAAAGGAAAACCACATGGACCAGCGCGTACAGCCTTTGAAGCCGCCCGCCGACCCGCGCAGGTTCGGCTTCTTCGTCGACGGCAGGATGATGGATGCCGGTGACCGGGAAATCCTGTCCCGTTCCTCACCAGCGCATGATGTTCCGGTCACGGAAATCCCGAAATGCCGTGCAGATGATGTCGATCTGGCGGTCGCAGCGGCAAGGCGCGCTTTCGAGGACCGGCGCTGGTCGGGCCTCTCGGGCGCCGACCGGTCGCAGGTACTGCTGAGGACAGCGAAACTGATCCGCGAGCGGTTG
>JAJFHT010000330.1 GCA_021775495.1 Hyphomicrobiales bacterium
CGATGGGCGGATACGGACTGACCGGCATCATCACCGATCTCGACGTCGAGATGGTTCCCAATGCCCGGCTGATGCCAAAATTCGAACGCATTGCCGGCAGGGAGTTCGGACCGAAATTTGTCGCTGCGCTGAAAGACGATCCATCGATCCAGATGGCTTATGGGCGGCTGGATGTGACGATTGACGGCTTTTTCGATGAAGCGCTGATGATCACCTACACGCCGACGGAAAACCAGGAAGGCCTGCCAAAGGCGTCGGGATCAGGGTTCCTGAGCAATGCCTCTCGCCAGATTTTCCGCAATCAGCTGGATTCGGACAGGGCCAAACGACTGCGCTGGTATGTCGAGACGACAGTCGGCCCGAGGGTCGGAGGCAGCGAAGTTACCCGCAACAGCCTGATCAATGAGCCGGTCATCACGCTGGATGACCGCGATCCGAACCGCACCGATATTCTGCATGAATATTTTGTCTCGCCGGACCGCTTCGCCGAGTTTATAGAGGCCTGCCAGGACGTGATCCCGTCTTCCTATCAACAATTGCTGAACATCACGCTGCGCTATGTCGACACAGACCGGGACAGTGTCCTGGCTTATGCAACCGAACCGCGCATTGCGTCCGTGATGCTGTTTTCGCAGGAGATGTCGCTTCGCGGCGAAGCTGACATGCAGCGGATGACCTCGGACCTGATCGAGCGAACCCTTGCCATCGGCGGCACTTATTATCTGCCGTACAGGCTGCATGCCACGGACAGTCAGTTCCAGCGTGGATATCGCCGTGCGCGCGAATTCGTCAGCGCCAAGCGCGCGCTTGATCCCGATCTGGTGTTTCGCAACGCCATGTGGGACCGATACATGGCCAGGCTCTAAGTGGGGACATTCGGTATGACAAAACTGCGGTGGATTTCCGTTGGTTACATGATTGCCCTGCTGATCGCGGCAAGCCTGAACTATGTGCCTGGCCTGACCGACAGCGAAGGCCGGGCGTTCGGCATTTTTGCGCTGGATATTTTCGACGACCTGCTGCACGTCGCCTCGGCGGCCTGGGCCGGGATTGCCGCATACCTGTCACACCGGGCGTCGCGGGCATTCCTGTTCTATTTCGGGATTTTGTATCTGGCCGACGGAGTTCTCGGCCTGGTGACCGGGTCCGGCTATCTTGACATGGGCATCATCAATTACGGCATTCAAAGCCTGCCGTTCGGCTTCAAGATTCTCGCCAATCTGCCACATATCGGCCTTGGCGGCATTGCATTGCTGTCCAGCCTTCTGTTCGGCAAGGAAACCCAATGATCAAGGGACTATGGCGTTTGTTCAAACGGCTGCTGCTGGCAGTCATCCTGCTGATGATCGTCCTGTCGGTTCCAGTTGGCTATGTCGAACTGTTCTGCCGTGCCTATCCCGATCAGGCGGCCTATGAGCCGATTATCACAACGCCGGAATTTCAGCGGGCTGAAGCCAACAGCTTCCTGACTTATCCGGAGTGGCATATCGTCTATGCCTATGAGGGACTGGCAAAAGTGCTGGAAACCGATGATGAACACGCCTTTGGATACCTGTCCAGCGTTCAGGGCTTCTGGAGCTCTTTTTGCGACCTGAACCGCACAGCAAACCGCCATGGCGGCGGCGATTTCAACACGCGCGGCACCGTTCACACGATCGGGGTGAGTTTCACCTTCGAGATGGCGATGAAAGCGCTGTATGAAGAAACGATCGGCCGTGCGTTTGCCTTCAATCGCGGTCCGGAAAAAACGCCGCAAGACCTCTATTCGGCGGAGATGGCGGCCGACTATGCGCAGTTTCTGCAGCAGGTCCCCTGGTACAAATATGATTTCAATGCGGCGGCCGGCAGGCTTTGGGCCCAGCCGCTGCCCGATCCTGTTCGCGGCTGGGAACGACGATTGGCGCTCGGTGGCGAGTGGAATGCCAAATCCGCCTATGCCAAGGTGATCGCAGGGGCTGTTGCCGCATCTGGACAAGCGCAACTGCGTATTCGCTCGGTTGTCCTCGGCATGGCGCCGGATGCCCTGTCGGCAATCCCCGACGTCGACGTGATCGAAAGCAATGCCAACGGCGTTGTCATCGAAACACCGCGCTACCGCGCCTTCACCGAAATCCTGCGCAAGATCGCTCTGTCCGGTGGCGATATCGTCGAGATCGCCGGCAATGGCGAGATCATGGTTTCGCTCATCGAACCGAGCCAGGCTGTACAGAGCACGATCGACCTGGGTGAATTGGTTTCCCGTATCGGCCGCGACGGCTTTGACGGCAACCGGGTTCTGGTTACGGTCAGAACCGATGAATTGTCGCTGTTCCTGAGGGTGCTATCAGGCAGCGCCCGAACCCTCGAACATATCTATGACTACTGACGCAGGTGCAAAACCAACATCGATATTTCGCGCTCTGATCCGCGGCACCCTCATCCTGACGGGCCTGGTTGTCGGCTGGTTCGCGGCAATGGCCTCGGTGATGTTTGCGACCGAAGTAGCACCCGCCGCCCTTGCCATCGCGCCCGATGCAGGTCTGCTCACCCGAATTGGCGACGAAACAAGCCTGCTGAAAGGCGGGCGCCATGTTTTCGTTCTGACCAGCGACCAGCCGGGCTATGTCCGGCAACTTTACGGCGCCGGCGCCTGGCTTGTGCTTCCGGCGCTGCGCAACGGCTGCCTTGATCTGCGAGCGGTATCGAAGTTCACAGGACAGCCGAAACCGAACCCGGCGGAGTAAAACGAGATGCGCTCTAATCGTTCTTCGTGAGTTTCCCGGGACCATCCCGTAGCCATCGCAGCAGGTTGAACGCGAAAAAGGCCCCGGCAGGCCACAATACCCAAGGATATCCCGACCAGGAAAAGATATTCACCAATGTCAAGAATCCGATAACGGCCAACCCACGCTGGTCTACATAGCGGAACCAGCCGCCCTTCAGCAAAGGGGCTGCCTGGAAAGCAATAACACCTAGCAGAACGATTCCAAGCCAGTGGGTAAATGACAGGGTTCCATCGAGCAGATCAATGACAAATGATATGGCCCAAAGGCCGCCAAATAGTTTTGCCCGCTGGGTGATGCGATGCCTGAGGCCGCTTGAATCAGTATCTGCCAGCACCGAATTCTGCGGCGCTTTGCCTGACGGCGCTGCAGCTGCAGGTTTTTCCACATCCGAGCCGACGGATATCGAATAGACAGCGACGTCTTCGGCATAATTCTTCGGCCGCTTCTCGCCGAGATACTCAAAACCGACCGACAGCTTGCCGTGTACCTGATCATAGACCTGTCGCGAAATCAGAACCTTGCCGGGTTCGGCCATCGATTCCAACCGAGCGGCCAGGTTGACGCCCTCCCCGAGAAGATCGTCGCCATCAACGATAACATCGCCAAGATGAACGCCGATCCGAAAACGTAGCGTGGCATCAGAACCACCAAGCTCCTGCTGCACATCGATGGCACATTGGACCGCTTCGACGACCGATGGAAATTCGGCGATCAATCCGTCGCCGGCAGTATTTGCAATACGGCCACGGTGGCTTTCGATGAGTTTGGAAAATATCAGTCTCGATGCACGCAGCGCCTTGACGACGTTGACCTCATCGGACTCCATCATTCGGCTGTAGCCCTCCGCATCAGCGGCCAGGATAGTGGTCAGTTTCCGTTGCACAGAGTCGGGCATCAGCGCATTTTTCGCCTGTGTTAAAAGTCCGGTGGAGGGCTCACGTGCAATGCTGCAACCGGAGATCGTTCCCAATCGCACATATGCCCGTTATCGATCAACCGCAAGGTCAGCCTGTGGCGCGAAGACCTCCACGGGCGTATTGACATTGTGCAGTCTGTGGCTGCCGAGCGGCGTCAGTTCCCGGTCTACACGGGACGCAATCTCTCCGCTGAACAGGATCTGCTGACCAAGCGTCTTGCCTAGATCGCTCAGTCGCGCAGCAATATTGGCCGCTGAGCCGATGACCGTAAAATCGAGCCGGTCGCCAGATCCAACATTTCCATAGGTGACGCGTCCGAAACAGGCACCCAGGGCGCAGGAGACCTCGATACCATCGGTTTCGGAATTCAGAACCAACATGGCTTCCGCAATCGCTTCTGAGGCAAGTTCCGCGTTGGAACAGGCGACCGCATCACCTTCTTCGACCGGGAACACAGCCAACACCGCATCTCCAATGAATTTCAGCACTTCACCGTTGTGGCTTTCGATAATGCCCGTGACCGTTTCAAAGAACCGGTTCAAAAGTGCCAGATAGTCCTGCGTTCCCATCTCCTCCGACAATCTGGACGAACCACGAAGGTCGCAAAACAGGATCGCAGCGTCGATCTCGTCGCCGTCACCGCGCTTGATTTCGCCGCCGAGAACCCGCGCCCCGGTCTTCTTGCCGAGATAGGTGCCGAGCAACGTGCTGGCGTTCATCCGGAGGGAATGAACCTCGAAATAGCGGCTGAGAACGGCTGAACATTCGAATACAAGGCCAAGATTGGCCGTGGTGAATCCGTCCGGGTGATCGGTCGCCATGGTCATGACATTGATCCGTCCGTCCGAGAACGGCAGCGGCATGGCGACATAGTCGGTTGCGCCCTGCTGCTTCAGATCCTCCATGACCGGAAAGTCAAACTCCATCTCGTCCAGTGTGAGCGGCTGTCTGACACCGCCCATGCCTTCCGATACGTAGCGGATCGGGCTGTTGACATAGGCCTCCGAACTCAGGTTTTCGTGCCGTGCGGTGTCGACCGAAACGGTATCGGTCTCGCGGCGCCAGACATAGGACGCACCGGCAATCTGGGGGTGCAGAGACCACATCGTCACATTGAGACGCCAGACCGCGATGCCCTCGCGGGAAAACCGGCGGGCGATTTCCTGGGTCAATGTCGCCGAATCGTCGATGTACCAGGCCTCACGCAGAAGCCAGTCGACGATCGGACTGCTGATATGACCATCCGTTGTTTGTGCAGGGAAACCCTCTGCCGCATCATACTGATCGATTATCTGCGGCGTGAACGCTACATAACCTTCGATTTCTTCCGACTCCGGCAGCGCGCGTGGGTAAATCCACGCAGCATCGGCAAGGTGCTCACCTGCAACGTCAATGTCGTGATAGACGGCGGTCCCCTTGAACGGACAAAATGTGCGTTTTTCCGACGGTTGATCGGCAAGGCCAATGACATCGGAACGCGGAAAATAAATCGTCTGCGGCAGTCGGGTCTCATGCATCAGTCTTGCGGCACGGCTTTGCGCCACGATCCGTTCACCCCGCCGGGCGGTTACCAGGCCCGGAATCGGATCGACTTTAAGCCGGTAAAACTGTCTGAAATGCTGGTTCATCCAGCAAAGATAGGCGTCACGGACGCATTGTTAAAGTCCAGCACCGCCACCGCTGACAATGCAACGACAAAACGACAGCCGCTGAACAACAGAGTTGAACCTGCTCATTCGACCGGACAGGTGTTTTTACGATACGTCATCACATCGTGGCTTGCACTCGCGGCCACTACTCGGGATAGTAGCAGCAATCCGGCTTGTTTACTCGCCGGTGAATGGAAATCGGGAGGAAGAAAACGTGAAAAAACTGACAGGGATACTTCTAGCTACAGCTGTGGCCATGGCGGCCAGCGGCGCGGCATGGGCTGCCGATGCAGTCAAGATCGCCTTTATCGATCCGTTATCCGGTCCGTTTGCCGCAACCGGCAAACAGGGGCTTTCCCAGTACAAATTCGCCGCCGATGAGCTTGTCAACAAAGGGGGCGGCGTTCTTGGCGGGAAAATGTTTGAGATCGTCGAATTCGACAACAAGATCAGTCCGAAGGAATCGCTGATCCAGTTGCAAGTCGCAATTGATCAGGGGATTCGCTTTATTGCACAGGGCAATTCGTCCGGTGTGGCCAACGCGCTGACCGACGCGATCGCCAAACACAACAAGCGCAATCCCGAGGACAGGGTTCTGTTCCTCAACTATTCCGCGGTCGATCCGGCACTCACCAACGACAAGTGCAATTTCTGGCATTTCCGCTTTGATGCCAATGCCGATATCAAGATGGATGCGCTGACGGATGTCATCGCCGAAAACAAGGACATCAAGAAGGTCTACCTGATCGGCCAGGATTATTCGTTCGGAAAGGCGGTTGCCGCGGCAGCCGTTAAATTCCTTGGCGAAAAACGCCCCGATATCGAGATCGTCGGCAATGAGTTGCATCCGATCGGCAAGGTTAAGGATTTCACACCTTACGCCCGCAAGATCGTTTCTTCCGGCGCCGATGCGATGATCACCGGCAACTGGGGTTCCGACATGGTCGGCCTTGGAAAATCGGTTATTTCAGCTGGTTTCAAGAACCCGATCTACACCTATTATGCAGCAACTGATGGTATCACCAAAACCTTCGGCGCCGACGGCGTGGGCGTTCTGAAACTGGTCGGCGAAGGCCAACTCAATCCGCCGCCGTCAGACCGTGCCGACGCCTATGCAAAAGCCTTCAAAGCAAAATACCCGGAGACCGACATCGGTCAGCCGCGTATCGCCAATGTGATTGAGATGTTGGCCAAGGCAATTGAAGCGGCCGGTTCCGATACCGACATGGTCAAGGTCGCGTCGGCGCTTGAGGGCATGGAGCACGACTCGATCTGGGGAACCAAGATCAAGATGCGGGCGAGTGACCATCAGGCCATCCAGAATGTTCACATTCTGGCGCACACCGATCAGGGCGTTTCCCATGATTTCGACAATTCCGGTTACGGCCTTGTCGCAGAAAAGACCATTGAAATGGCATCTGCGGACAGCGCAACGACCTGCAAGATGGAACGCCCCAACTAACCTTTGTGCCACAAGGCGCCGCCCGTAACCCGGGCGGCGCTGACTTTTGAAGCACACGGGTCAGGGAGGGCTCAAATTGTCGCTTTTCATTGTCAATCTGCTTGACGGCCTCGTCACCGGATTGCTGTTGTTCATGCTGTGCAGCGGCCTGACCCTGATCTTTTCCATGATGGGCGTGTTGAATTTCGCCCATGCCAGTTTCTATATGCTCGGCGCCTATTTCGCCTATCAGATCAGCACATATGTCGGCTTCTGGCCCGGCCTGGTGCTGGCGCCAATCATCGTCGGGCTGTGTGGCGCGGCCGTCGAGCGATATGGTCTCAGGCGGGTCCACCAATACGGCCATGTCCCCGAGCTCATCTTTACCTTCGGCCTGGCATTGCTGATCGAAGAAGTGGTGCAGTTCTTCTGGGGCAAGAGCCAGATGGCCTATGACGAACCGGCCTTGCTCGATTTCACGGCGTTCTCCATCGCCGGAAACGCCTTCCCGGCCTACAAGGTTTTCATGATCTTCATCGCGATCGCGATTTTCCTGGTCCTGCTTTATATCCTCACCCGCACCCGCGTCGGCCTGATCATCCAGGCCGCACTCTCCTATCCCAACACGGTACAGAATCTCGGACATAATGTGCCGCTGGTATTCATGGGCGTCTTTGGCGTCGGAACGGCGCTGGCCGGCCTTGCCGGCGTGATTGCCGGACCCGCACTTGGCACGTTTCCCGGCATGGCGGTTGTGCTCGGCAGCATCGTGTTCGTGACCATCGTGATTGGTGGCCTCGGATCATTATGGGGGGCGCTGGTTGCGTCCTTGCTGATCGGCTGGCTGCAGACATTCGCCGCTTCATACAACATCGTCATGGGTGATGTGCTTGAGGCCATCGGCTTCAGTCGCCCTGCCGATCTCGCCGAAAGCGCCCTGCGCGATCTGTGGACCCTGACCGCGCCGCAGATCGGCCCCATCCTGCCCTATCTTCTGATGGTCGTTGTGCTTGCCTTGCGGCCGCACGGCCTGTTTGGGAAACGTGAAACATGAGCGCCGTTACGGACTCCAAGAGCAGCCGGGCCACGCAGGCAATATCGATCCGAAGCCTGTTGCCGTGGATCATTGCAGCAGTCCTGTTATTCATTTTGCCGACCGTTTTCGGTTCCCGCTCGGCGCTCACCATCATGAACCAGATGGCCATCACCATCATCTTTGCGCTGTCCTACAACATGCTGCTCGGACAGGGTGGCATGCTGTCCTTCGGGCACGCGGTCTACATGGGTCTTGGCGGGTTTTTCTGTGTTCATCTGATGAACATGGTGGAATATGATGGGCTGATGCTTCCCCTGCCGTTGCTGCCTCTTTTCGGCGGATTTTTCGGCCTGCTGTTCGCGCTGATCATTGGCAGTTTCTCGACACGCAGGGCTGGCACCGTCTTTGCCATGATCTCGCTCGGGGTCGGCGAGCTGATCGCCGCTTGCTCGATCATCGTGGTTGCCTTCTTCGGCGGTGAGGAAGGTGTCAGCGGCGACCGGACAATGGGTCCGGAAGTCCTCGGGCTGGATTTCGCCTCTCAGCAGGAGGTCTACTACCTCACCGCAACCTGGCTGATCATTTCCGCCGCGGCGATGTATCTCTATTCGCGTACGCCGATCGGGCGTATTTCCAATGCGGTTCGGGACAATGAGGAACGTGCCGAGTTTCTGGGTTACTCGCAGCGGCATGTGCGCTGGATGTCGTTCTGCGCCTCCGGATTTTTCGCCGGGATCGCCGGTGGCCTGTTTGCCATCAATTTCGAGATACTGACCGAAGAGAACCTGAACCTGGCGACAAGCGGTTCGATCCTGCTGATCACCTTTCTTGGCGGTGTGGGGTTCTTTGTCGGACCGATTGTCGGCGCCGTCGTGTTTACGCTGTTGCAAACGGTCCTCAGTCTCTACACCGGCATCTGGCAACTATATCTCGGCGTGCTGTTCTTGCTGACGGTGATGTTTTTTCCGGCCGGCCTGACCGGTCTGATCGCCATCCATCTCCGGTCCTACCACCTCGGCAAGATTGGACTTCTGGTCAGGCCCTATCTGAAAATGCTGGTGCCGGTTGTTACATTCATTTTGTCTTCCGCCGCCGTGCTGGAAATCCTCTTCCATGCCAGGCATGCCGCGCTGGGCGACGAGGAAATGTCGCTCTACGGTCTGACCTTCAACTCGCAAGGTGTTCTGCCCTTGTCCATCGCCGGCGCATTGCTTTTCGGCAGCTTCCTCCTCATCAAACACCTTGCGCCCCAGTTCAGGGACTCATGGGACGAGGCCAACCACGATGGAGCGAGCCAATGAGCGTGGCGGCGATCGAACTGCGCCAGCTCTCCAAAAGCTTCGGGCTTGCAAGGATCATCCAGACGATCGACCTGTCGATCGCCAAAGGCGAGCGGCATGCCATCATCGGCCCCAATGGCGCCGGCAAGTCCACCCTGTTCAACCTGATAACGGGAAAATATCATCCGACCGAAGGGTCGATCCTGTTGCACGGAGAAGCCGTCGACAAGCTGAAGCCGTATGAGATCAATCGGCGCGGATTGAGCCGCAGTTTCCAGATCACCAACATTTTCCCCAAGATGACGGTGTTCGAGAACATCAGATGCGGCCTGCTGTGGACGATGAATTACAAATATTCATTCTGGCATCTGGTCGATCGGCAGCCCGACCTGACGGAAAAGGCCGAAGCCATCCTGGAACAGATCAACATGACCGGGCGGCGAAACATGCTGGCCGGTGTCTTGACCTATGCCGAGCAGAGGGCTTTGGAAATCGGCATCACCATTGCTGGCGGCGCCGACATCATCATGCTGGACGAGCCGACAGCTGGAATGAGCCATTCGGAAACCGATTACATTGTCGGCCTCATTCGCAACGTTACGGAAAACAAGACCCTGGTCGTTGTCGAACACGATATGGGGGTCGTATTCGATCTGGCCGACCGGATTTCTGTCCTGGTCTATGGCGAGATCATCGCCAGTGACACACCGGAAAATGTGCGTGCCAATCCCAAGGTTCAGGAGGCCTATCTCGGCAGCGCACTGGAAGAGGTTGAAGACTGATATGCTGGAAGTCTCCGATCTTCATGCCTATTACGGCAAGAGCCATATCCTGCAAGGCGTGCACCTGACCGTCGGCGAAGGCGAAATCGTCTCGCTGCTTGGCCGCAACGGGGTCGGCCGGTCGACCACCTGCAAGGCGATCATGGGCGAAGTTCCGCCAAGCGGTTCAATCCGGTTCCGCGGCGAGGAATTGGTTGGCAGGAAACCCTACGAAATCGCCCAGGCGGGCATCGGTTACGTGCCGGAAAACCGCGATATCTTTCCGGGTATGACGACACGGCAGAATCTGCTTCTCGGGCTGAAACCGGGACAGAAGGAGGAAGACAGCCGCTGGTCGATGGAACAGATGTTCGACATGTTTTCGAACCTGCGTCAACGGGCCGATGTCGAGGCCTCCGTTCTGTCGGGAGGTGAAAAACAGATGCTGACCATCTGCCGTACATTGATGGGTGACCCGTCGGTGATTATGATCGATGAACCGACAGAAGGCCTGGCTCCGAAAATCGTGCAACAGGTCGGAGAGATGCTGGAACAGATCGCTCAGCGCGGCGTTTCGATCCTGCTGGTCGAGCAGAAACTGACAATCGCCCTGAAAATTTCATCCCGCGTTTATGTGATGGGGCACGGCCAGGTCGTGTTCGAAGGAGATCCTGCATCACTGCAGGAAAATGAAGACATCCGCAGGGAATGGCTTGAAGTTTGAACTGCATGTCCCCCGATCAGATTGCCGCCCGTCAATGGCGGTAAATTCCGACCCAAAGACGCTCGGTTTTGATCCCACGCGCCTGTCGCATATCCAGGGCTGGATGGAGCGCTATGTTGATGAAGGCAAGTTTCCAGGATCATCCATTCTGATCGCCAGGAACGGGAACATCGTCTGGCAAGCAACCGAGGGACTGCGTTCGGTCGAACAGGGTCTTGCCTATGAGCCCGATACAATCGTCCGCATCTATTCCATGACAAAGCCGGTCACATCGGTGGCGCTTATGATGCTGGCCGAGCGAGGCCTGTTCCACCTTGATGCCCCGATCGACCGGTACCTGCCGGAATTTTCCGACTGTCATGCCCTGATCGAGGGCGCAACACGGCTGGATCAGACTGAACCCGCACCGCCACCGACAATCCATCAATTGCTGACCCACACAAGCGGTATGACATATGGCTTCAACACCGGTGTTCTTTCGCGGGCCTACGCCGATCAGGGGATCGGCTTCGATCCGGCTTCAGGACCGCTTGAAGGTGCGGTGAAAGAGGCGGCGCAACTGCCATTGGCGTTCCAGCCCGGCGTCCGTTGGGAATATTCGATCGGTATCGATGTCATCGGGCGCATCATAGAGGTCATTTCGGGAAACACTCTGGACGTGTTTTTCCAGGATGAAATACTAGGCCCACTCGGTATGGTGGACACCGGATTTGAGGTTCCTGAGATTGATATCGGCAGATTTGCCAGCTGCTACACGCCGGTCGAAAACAATCCATTGCATTTGATTGACGAACCGCCGACCAGCGATTTCCGCGCCGGAAAGGTGACGACCTTTTCCGGCGGCGGCGGACTGGTATCAACACTGTCGGACTATTTCCGTTTTGCCGAAATGCTGCGGCTTGGAGGGTCGCTGGGGGATGTGCGATTGCTGTCGCCACGAACCGTGGCATTCATGAAAACCAACCATCTTGCCGGTGACATAGCGTCGATGGGACCCAAATCCTTTGCCGAAATGCCAATGGATGGCGTCGGGTTCGGTATCGGCGGATCTGTCGCGCTCAATCCGGCACGGTCGCGCAGCATCGGGTCAGTCGGCGACTTCAGTTGGGGCGGCATGGCCAGCACCTTGTTCTGGATCGATCCGATCGAACATTTGAGCGTAGTGTTTTTCACTCAGCTCATCCCGTCCAATATCTATCCGAACCGGCCGGAACTGAAAGCTCTTGTCCATGCGGCATTGGTTGATTGACGGTCCTGACCCTAAGGGTTGGCCGACAAATGTGCGCTGATGCGGTCGGCAATGTGTTCGGGTGGTTCGGTCGAACGGCGGGTTTTGGTATCGAAAAAGACATTGACCGATTCAGACACAACACAGCAGCGTTCACCCTGGAATATCGCGTAGTGCGATGTCAGCGACCGCCCCCCTGCTCGTGCGAGCCTGCCACCGACATCGACGGCTTGCGGAAAGGTAATTTCGTACAGGTAGTCGACGGTCAGCCGGGCCAGAACCATTGCGAATCCGGACTTTTCCGGAATGCCTATGATTTCACCAATCAATCCGGCGCGGCCGGATTCCAGAAACGCAGTGATGGCGACATTGTTGATGTGCTGCATCGGGTCCTGATCGGAATAACGCAAGGTCACCGTGGTCCAGAAATCATAGGCCGCCCGATCGCGCGGGATGGTCTTGTCGGTTGTCATGGGATCTCCGCAGAATCGGTTGTCAGCGCGACCTTATTTCGGTCCAAGCAGGACCGCCACCATAAACGGAGCACGCTCGATGGCATTTGAACATCCCTTCTACTTCCTGCGGCATGGAGAGACAGGCTGGAACAAGGAACGCAAAACCCAGGGACAGATGGATTCACAGCTGAATGAAACCGGCCGCGCGCAGGCGCAGCATGCGGCTGACATTCTCGCCAATGAGCCGATTGCCGGCATCGTCGCCAGCCCGCTCAGCCGCGCGAGGCACACGGCCGAAGCCGTGGCGGAAAGGCATGACATCGAGATCACGTTCGATGACGGCCTGATGGAATGCCATCTGGGCGACCGGCAGGGTGAGCCGCATGGCCCGTGGCTGAAGGCCTACTGGACCGGAGACTACGATCCGCCCGGCGGTGAGACCTATGCTGAATTCAGTGCCAGGGTCTGGTCGGCCATGGCCCGGGCGGTGGCGCGCGGACCTGACATCCTGATCGTCGCCCATGGCGGCCTGTGGCTCGCTGCGCGCGACTTCGTCACGATCGAGCCGCCGCTGATACCGATGCCCAATGCCCTGCCCGTTCATGTCCGCCCGGAACCGCGAATCTGGCGGCATCAGGTACTGGGCGGCGACTGACAAATCCGGCACGAGTTTTGATAAGTCGGATGCCGACAAAAATCGATGCAATCACGGGCGTTCATGACAAATTAAGCTGGCTAAACCATGTTGTCCTTTGAACGGAACCCTTCCGCGGATGACCGAAGTGATGTCAACCAAACCAACATGTCCAAACGCATCCGCGCCGCGACCCGGCGACGATAGCCAATTTGAGCTTTCTTCGGACGAACTTGTCGCGCGGCTGCGCGAATGCGAAGCCGCCCTGTCGGATCAACAATCGCGGCTCAATACGTTTGCTGCCGTGTCGGGGGGATGGTTCTGGGAGACCGACCAGGACAATCGTTTCACCTATTTCTCGCCAAGTGTATTCGACATAACCGGTGTAAAGCCGGAATGGCACTATGGTAAAACCCGCCAGGACATTGGGGTCACCCCGGAAACATTGCATCCCGATGCCTGGGAAATGCACCTTGAAACCATCAACAACCAACAACCATTCTCGGATTTCGTATTTTTTAGGGCCGCCCCGAACGGCAACAAGTGGATGCGAACCAGTGGCCTCCCCCAATTTGATCTGCAAAACAGATTTGTCGGCTATCGAGGCACTGCTCAGGATATTACGCAGGAAATCGAAAATCGACGCAAAGCGGAGCGGTTGACCGAAGCCATACATGGACTCGATGACTCTTTTGTATTGTGGGACAGCGACGACAGGCTGGTTCTCTGCAATCGGCGTTTTCAGGAGATCAACATCCGGATTCTCGAAGCGACGGTTGCCGGCACGAAATTTGAGGACCATATCAAGGCCGGGCTAAAAGCCGGCCTGTTTCCCGATGCGATCGGGCAGGAGAAAGAATGGTTTGAAAGGCGCATGCACCACCACAAAAACCCTGGAACGCCGATCGAAATCGAGCGGCAGGGTGGGCGCTGGCTGCTTCTCACCGAACAGCGTTTTGCCGATGGAAGTATAGTCACGAGGAGTTCCGATATTTCCGAACAGAAGAGTCTGGAACGGTCATTGCGGGAACTTGCGTCGGTTGATGAATTGACCGGTGTCAGAAATCGAAGGTCCTTTCTTGAGGAGGCGGAAGCCCGTACTTCCGGCAAACAAAGCTATGGCCTGATGATTCTCGATGTCGACCACTTCAAATCAATCAACGACAAATATGGTCATCTGGTTGGCGACGAAGCCCTCAGACACATTTCAAAAACGCTCTCCGAAGCGACGGGCGACAACGGCGTTGTCGGTCGTTTGGGCGGAGAAGAATTCGTGGTCATGGTGAACGAGGCAAACTGCCTCAAGACCGAGCAGATCGCGGAGTCAATGCGTCTGGCTGTCGAAAAATCGCCCCTTGCCAGCGGGCTGGTCAAACTGAATTTTACCGTCAGCATCGGTGCGCTCACGGTCCAAGGTGGCAATCTGTCCTTGATGGACGCCATGGCGGCAGCCGACAAGCTGCTTTACAGGGCGAAAAACACCGGACGCAACAAAACCATTCATCAGCGCCATGACAGTATGGTTCCCGCCAGGAAATCTGCTGCTGCGTGAAAAGGCCGATGGTCTTCAGATCGTCACACGATCAGACTTGTGCGCTTTTCCAATAGGGTTCACGCAATTGCCGTTTCAGGATTTTACCGATCGGACTTCTAGGCAGCGCGGCAACCGCCTCGACATCTGATAGACGCTGGCTTTTGCCCAACTTGGCATTAGCCGCGGAAAGCACATCCTGCGGCGTTCGCCCGGCGTCACCCCGCAACACCACAAGCCCCAGCGGTGTTTCACCCCAATCCTCGCTCGGAATTCCGATTACCGCCGCGTCCTCGACATCTTTGTCGGACAGCAGCACCCGTTCCAGATCATCGGCGTAGATATTCAAGCCGCCGGAAATGATCATGTCCTTCTTCCGGTCCGCCAGATGGACAAAACCATCCTCGTCGATGAATCCCATGTCTCCGGAGCGGAAAAAGACGCTTCCTGTTTCATCCCGCCAAAGCGATTCCCGGGTCAGATTATCGCGACCAAAATACCCCTTCATCATGGTTGGGGACCGGCCGCAGATTTCACCCATCTGCCCGCGCGGAACTTCCCGGCCATCGTCGTCGATGAATTTCAGCTCCACACCCTTTGCCGGCTGTCCAACCGTATCCAGCTTGTCGGGGAATTCATGCGCCGCCAGTACCGCAACGCCGCCGCCTTCGGTCAGTCCGTAATATTCGATCAATCCGCCGGGAAACCGGTCCAGCACATCCTTCTTCAGCGCAGCCCGCAGCGGCGCGCTGGTCGAAAACTTCATTCGCATGGAACTCAGATCGAAACTGTCGAAATCGCCTACATCCATGATGCGCTTGTACTGCACCGGAACCAGCATGGTGTGCGTGCAATGTTCGCGCTCGGCCAGTTGCAGATAGTTCCGGGCATCAAATTTGGGCATCAGTAGGACTGTTCCGCCGCCCACCAGCGTCGGCAAAAGCGCGACGATCGTGGTGTTCGAGTAAAGCGGTGTCGACAACAATGTTCGGGCACGATCGGCATAACCGTTTTCCTCGACACGCTCCATCTGGATCGCCCGCATCCAGTGATCGTGAAGTATGCCTTTTGGAATGCCGGTTGTACCGGATGAGTAGATCAGGTTGAACGGGTCATCGAAACCGACGTTGATCAGCGGATCATTGTCCGACACGCTTTCAAGTGTTTCTTCGTAACCGCTCCATTGCTGCCGCTGGAAATCGATGGCAATGCGGCCTCCATCGACGATGGTTTCCAGCTTCTCTGTAACAACTCCCGCCAATTCAAACATGGATTGTGACAAAAACAGAACCTTCGCACCGCTGTCGACAATCATCCTTTCCAAAGCCTCGGTCGACGCCATGGTCGACAGCGGTACCAGACAGGCCCCGGCACGCAGGGTTCCCATGAATATTTCGACATAGGCGACCGACGTCGAGGCAAGAATTGCCACACGGTCGCCGCTCTGGACGCCCAGCTCAATCAGCCGGTTGGCCACACGGTTGATCCTCCGATCAAATCCACGCCAGTCGAGCCGCTCCCGGCCGCACACCACAGCCTCGCGATCCGGATGGTTGGCTGCGGAACGACGGACCCGTTCGACAATGGTGAGTTCGGGGAGAATCTCAGGATCTGAAGGCTGGAACAGCGGCATAAATATCTCCACAGCTCCAGCCTGTTTAGACCGGTCACTGCAATTTGCAAACCGCAACCAATTGCTTTGCCAGGCAACAAATTCCTATAAAAGGCGGTTTGGATGATGAGCAATCGGGGCGGCTTCATGGAACGTAAACTGACAACGATCGTTGCAATGGATGTTGTCGGCTACAGCCGCCTGATGGAACAGGACGAGGAAGGCACGCTTGAACAGCTGAGGGATGTTCGCGAGCGGATCGTCGATCCGGCAATGAAACGTCATTCGGGCCGCACCGTGAAACTGATGGGCGATGGCACCCTGGCCGAATTTGCCAGTGTGATCGGCGCGTTGCAATGCGCCATCGATATTCAGAATGAGATCGCATTGCGCAATCGATCGGAAACCGGCGCGCCATCGGTCGAAATGCGCATCGGCATGCATGTCGGAGACATCATCGTCGAGGGCAGCGATATATTCGGCGAAGGCGTGAACGTTGCATCGCGTTTGGAAGGAATTGCGCAGCCCGGTGGTGTGGTTCTGTCCAAACAGGTACACGACCACGTCAGCGGCAAAGTTTCCGCAAGCTTTGCCCCGCTTGGTCAGCAAACTGTCAAGAACATCAGCCGGCCGATAGAGGCATTTTGTGTCGAATTCGGATCGAAAGAACCGCAGGGCAGCGTTATTCGCTTTGGTAACTTTGAACTCGACTCCGCGCTGCTGGAACTTCGTCAATCCGGTCGGCCAGTGGCGGTGGAACCGCTGGTCTTCGATCTGCTGGCGCATCTGGCAAACAATCCCGACCGCATCGTAACCAAAGAGGAGTTGTTCGCCGAAATCTGGGCCGGCCGCATTGTTTCGGACGCGGCGCTCAGCAGCCAGGTCAAAGCGGCCAGACGTGTGGTCGGTGACGATGGAACAAGCCAGCATACCATCAGGACGATCCACGGGCGCGGATTCCGTTTCATTGCCCCGATCGAACAAAATCAAAATCCGGCGGTTCAGGAGCCTGCGTTGTCCCCGCCGGGGTCAATCGAGCTGGGTGCATTGCCCGAGCGGGCAAAAAAACCATCGGTCGCGGTTCTGCCATTTGCCAATCTCAACGGCGACCCGGAGGAAAACTATTTCGCTGACGGGATCACCGAGGACATAACCACTGCATTGTCGAAGAACCGCTGGCTGATCGTGGTTGCTCGCAATCCCGCTTTCGCTTTTCGTGACAGCATCGACAGCATTCGCACAATCGGTCAAAAGCTGGACGCCGATTATGTCGTGACAGGAAGTGTCCGCAAGGCCGGATCACGCGCCCGCATCAGCATTCAACTCGTTGATGCTGCAACTGAAAGCAGTGTCTGGTCCGAACGGTTCGACCGAGACATGGTCGACATATTCGATCTACAGGATGAGATCACCGAAATCGTCGCGTCGCGTCTGGAATCCGAACTCGGGATGACCGAGCAGAGGAAAGCTGAAAGACAGCCCCGCAAGAACCTTGGAGCCTGGGATCTCTATCAGCTGGGCGTCGCTCAATTCTACCGGTTCACACCGGAAAGCAATCTGAAAAGCCAGGTGCTGCTGCGCCAGGCGATTGAAATGGATTCGGAATTCGCCAGTGCCTATTCAAGGCTGGCTTACGCCATTGTGCTCAGCATGGTCTATTTTGACGCCGCCCCCGATCCACAGCGGATGGACGAAGCACTGAAGGCCGCCAAACGGGCGATCGAGCTCGATGATCAGGATGCCAACAGCTATTTCACCATTGGCCGTGTGTACCTGGCGCGACGGGAGTATGATCTGGCAATCGACGCGCTGGAATATGCACTTGAGCTCAATCCGTGCCTGGCGGTGACCTATTGTGGCCTCGGCGATTCACTGGCCTATGAGGGACGCCTCGATGAAGCCATTGAGCAGTTTGAAGTGGCCATTCGATTGAGCCCGCACGACCCCTTCCGCTGGGCGTTCTATTCATACAGATCGCTGGCTCATCTGTTTCGCGATGAGTTCGAGGACGCCGTATCGTGGGCACGAAAATCGGTGCAGGTACCAAACGCGCAATATTGGGCGAAAGCGCATCTTGTTTCGGCGCTCGGCCACCTCGGTGCCGGCAGCCAGGCAGATGCCGCCGTTCGGGACCTGCTGCAGATCAAACCTGAATTCTCGCTGGAATTCGCGCGTGAGCATCTGTTTTATCTGAAACGCACCGACCAGATCGAAAAATATATCGAGGGGTTGAAGAAGGCGGGAGTGGCCTGAGCAAAATCAGGGCATCACCCGGCGCTCAGCGTGTTTTCGCCGGCCATGTAAACCGCGACCGCCGAGAAACGTCCATCGCGCGTTTCGAAGAAATTGCAGTTCGATTTGAGCGTTCGGCCGCCGTCATGATGGGTGTTGATGACTGAAAAACGCACCGCGATCCGTCCCGATTCGGGCG
>JAJFHT010000034.1 GCA_021775495.1 Hyphomicrobiales bacterium
GACGCGCTGCTTGGCCCCGAAGACCTTTTTCTTTCAGCGGATTTGCGCGATCGGCCAAATGCGGCGGCGATTGTCCAAAATATATTGGAAAAGATGGGTCGTCTGGATGGTCTGGTCCAGAGCGCTGGCACATCGCATGTCGTCGGTTTTGATGAGCAGACCGACGATGACTGGGACGAGGTGCTTTCGGTCAATCTCTCGGCCGCCTACCGACTGCTCCGCGCCGCTGCCCCGGTCATGGCCGGTTCCGGAAACGGCGGTTCGATTGTCCTGATGTCGTCAATCGGCTGGAAAAGCGGCGGTACCAACCCGGCCTACGGCGCGGCCAAGGCCGGCATCAACAATCTGGTCTATAGCGGCGCACAGAAATATGGGCCAAGCGGCGTCCGCATGA
Source organism: Hyphomicrobiales bacterium (assembly GCA_021775495.1). Taxonomy (GTDB): domain Bacteria; phylum Pseudomonadota; class Alphaproteobacteria; order Rhizobiales; family Rhizobiaceae; genus JAJFHT01. The sequence goes on from JAJFHT010000034.1 coordinate 395, forward strand.
ATGCAATCGCCCCCGGGGTCGTCGACACCGGCATGATCAAAAACGCCTTCCCCGGCAAAGCCTATGACCGGATCATCAAAGCCGCCAGCGCCCGAACCCCCTTGCGCCGTGTCGCGCAAGCGCAAGACGTCGCCGAACTCGCAGCATTCCTGTTGTCAGACCGGGCGTCGTTCATCACCGGCGCGATAATCCCGCTCACCGGCGGGTTCGAACTCGTGCCGCCGATGGGCGGAATTGGGCACTGAACTCAACCGTCTCACCCACCAAAACGCCTAGAAAACGCCACGCGATCCGTCAATGGCGCAAGACCCGAACCATCGAGCCAATCCTCGCTCGCGGGCCTGAGGTGGGCATACATCCGGCGAACCTGATCACGGGCCACCTCGCCGGCCCAGTCCTTCGGCAGCAATTCGGCCGGCAATCCGGGATCACGCAGGACAATACGGCGCCAATTGTGGATCAGCAGCGTTCGTGCCGCCATCGCATCGATTCCGGCAAGGTCTCCATCGGTGTCCAATGCCTGACCAAGCGGATGCAGGTCTTTGCTCAACGTGCTGTAGGCCGCACCGATTTCCGACAGGGGCCACAGCGCCGAAACCCACTCCGGCAGTTGCTCTGCCCTGGTTCTGAACACCAGCATGCCTGCCAGAACAGCGCATTCGGCAGGCTCGCATTCGGCGCGCAGAAAGACATTGCCCGCGATTTTCTCAAACCCGGCTTCCTGAAGGGCCGCTTCGTCTGCTTCCGGCGCGCCGGGCTGCCCGACAGCAATGGTCCAGTCCCCATCCCAGTCCGGCGGACCGGAGGCATAAATTCGCCGGGTCGCCTGATCAAAAGCATGCCGCCCCTTGCCCTCGAAACGATAAAAACTGAGACGACCCTTCTTCTGCCGGTCAATCCAGCCCTCGGCTGCAAGACGCGACATGGCAGTGCGCAAGGCCCCGGGTTCAATGCGCAGCCGCTGCATGATGTCCTGCAAGACCGACAGCGCCACGGTTCCGCCGCGCGGGCTGACCGCGTCGCCAAATATGGTGATTGCCAGGGACCACACCCGCAGACGGCCCTGACGATGCAGATCGTCAATCAGTGCGTCCAGCGCCTGAACGGCGGAAAGATAATGGCGTTCCATCGATCCAGATGGCACAGCGGGCGCCTTTGTGACAAGCTGGCAGCGCGACGCACCTTAGGCTTATCTTGTTTGTACGGAATCATTTGACTGGATTAACAAGAAACGCTCTACCGCAAGGTCGAAACACCGCTGACCAGAATATGGGTTGCCAGCCGTGCATACTCCTCCCGGCTGACCGGACCATTGTCTCGAAACCACATATAGAACCAGTTCAGCATGCCAAACAGCGACATTGTTACTGGTTTCAGCAGGGGCTTTCCCTCGAAAGCGGCGGGATTCACTGCCCGTATCGCTTCGGCAAAAATGTCGACAAGCCGGCGTTCGAGCGCAAACAGTTTCTTCTGATCGGCATCCGGCAGGGTTCGCAGCGCAGACAATTGCACCTTGTGCTCGGCGTCCGCGTCCCGGTAGGCATCCAGCAGCGCGACAACCAGCGCCTCCAACCGGTCCTGTGGCGCCAGATCCGGCAAATCAGCACGCTCCACCGCCTCGACCAGTTCGGTCAGGTGGGCATCGAGCATGTCAAAAAGCAGGGCTTCCTTGGAATTGTAATAATGGTAGAGCAGCGCTTTCGACACATTGCATTCGCTGGCCAGAACCGACATCGGCGTGCGGTCATATCCGTGTTCGGCGAACACCCTCGCCGCGGCGCCCAGAATGGCTCCGCGTTTCTCGTCATAGTCACGGGCGCGGGTGCGCGCCACTACCTGCTTCCTGATCGGCCGGGCCGCATCCGACTTAACCTTTTTCGCGGTTGTCGATTATGCGCACGGCCTTGCCCTGGCTGCGGGCCACGTCGCCCGGATCCCGTATCGAAACAGCTATCGAGATACCGACGCTGCCCTTGACCCGTTTTGCAAGGTCCGCCGCCGCGGCGGCACGATGATCTTCGCTGCCGCTGTCCTCCAGCACCTCGACATGGACCGTCAGCGTATCCATCCGGCCCTTCGTGGCCAGTTCGATCTGGAAATGCGGCGCAAGGCCTTCGACCTCGAGCAATTGCTCCTCGATCTGGGTCGGGAACACATTGACCCCACGCAGAATAATCATGTCGTCGGTTCGGCCGGTAATTTTCTCCATTCGCCGCATGGAGCGGGCAGTGCCCGGCAGCAGCCGAGTCAGATCGCGCGTGCGATAGCGGATGATCGGGAAGGCTTCCTTGGACAGCGAGGTGAACACCAGTTCGCCCATTTCTCCATCTGCAACCGGTTCTCCGGTTTCGGGATTGATGATCTCGGGATAAAAATGGTCTTCCCAGACATGCAGCCCGTCCTTGGTTTCCACGCATTCATTGGCGACACCCGGCCCCATCACTTCCGACAGGCCGTAGATATCGACGGCATGCATGTCAAACGCCGCTTCGATCTCCAGGCGCATGGCGTTGGTCCAGGGTTCCGCTCCGAATATACCGACCTGCAACGGGCTCTCACGCGGATCCAGCCCCTGCGCCCGGTATTCATCCAGAATCGACAGCACATAGGAAGGCGTCACCATGATGGTCGAGGCGCGGAAATCCTCGATCAGCGTGATCTGCCGCGATGTCATGCCACCCGATACCGGAACGACGGTACAACCCAGCCGCTCCGCCCCGTAATGGGCGCCAAGCCCTCCGGTGAAGAGCCCGTAACCATAGGCGATGTGAACCACATCACCGGGCCGTGTGCCCGAGGCCCGCATCGATCGGGCAACCATGTCGGCCCAGACGTCGATATCGTTTTTTGTGTATCCGACAACGGTCGGCTTTCCGGTCGTTCCGGATGAGGCGTGAATGCGCGAGATTTTCTCACGCGGCACTGCGAACATGCCGAACGGGTAATTGTCTCTGAGATCGGTTTTCATCGTGAACGGAAAACTCTTCAGATCACTCAGCGATTTCAGATCGTCCGGATGAACCCCCGCCTTGTCAAAGGCGTTCCGGTAGAATGGGACATTTTCGTAGGCGTGCGCCAATGACCACTTCATGCGTTTCAACTGCAACGCGCCGATCTCGTCACGTGAGGCGATCTCGATCGGATCGAGATCTTCCTTGCGCGGGGTCAAATCCAACATCAAAAAACTCCTCCTGTCGGCAGGGTGTCTGCCCTACCCGTCATCTTCCTCGAAATGGGTGCCTTCCAGAACGCGCGAATTGCCGCGGAACTCCGCAATCAGTTTTTCGTCCTGATTGACGACACGAACGTCATAGATGCCCGAGCGGCCATAACGGACGACTTCACGAGCCTCCGCCGTCAGCACGTCACCCAACTTGCCTGGGGCGACAAAGGTGACGGTATTGTGCTGCGCCACGGCAAGCTTGTTGTAGCTGTTGCAGGCGAAGGCAAAGGCCGAGTCGGCCAGAGTGAACATGAAACCGCCATGGCAGATACGATGGCCGTTCATGTGGTGCTTTTCCACGGTCATCGAAAGACGGGCGGTCCCGGGGCCGATGGAGTCGAGCGACAATCCGAGCCACCTGGAAGCGTCGTCCCGTTCCCACATGCATTGCGCGCTTTTTTCCGCCCGCTGCTGATCCGTCAACTTCAATGCCCGTCACTCCCTGTCGCTCCAATTCGATCATCAGACTTGCATAAACCGACCGGACGGTCAATAATACTTGCCGAATGCCCAAAGGAGACTCCCGTGCCAGAATCCGACCGCGCGCTTGCGGACAATTTCGAGCTGACACAATTGCCGCCGGGATTTGCCGACGAGCCTTTTCCGGTCTACCGCGCGCTGCTGGAACATGCGCCGGTGAAACATTTTTCCGATGGTTCGATCATGTTGTCGCGCTGGGCCGATCTGGACCGCGTCTATCGTGATACGGAGAATTTCTCGTCCGACAAGAAAGTCGAGTTCCTGCCGAAATACGGCGATACGCCGCTCTACGAACACCACACGACAAGTCTGGTTTTCAGCGATCCGCCGCTGCACACAAGGGTGCGCAAGATCATTGTCGGCGCACTGACACCGCGTGCGCTGGCAGCGCTCGAACCCGGTCTGGTGAAGGTCGTGGACAGCCTTCTGGATGCAATGGCGGAAAAAAACGATGTCGACCTCATCGAAGACTTTGCCTCATGCATCCCAATCGAAATCATCGGCAATCTGTTCAACATCCCGCACTCCGAACGCGGCCCGTTGCGGGCCTGGTCGCTTGCCATTCTCGGCGCGCTCGAGCCGGTGCTGACACCGCAGCAGCATGAAATCGGCAACAAGGCCGTCGTGGATTTCAAGGCCTATCTGGCAGACCTGACAGAAGACCGGCGAAGAAATCCGGGCGATCCCGCGACTGATGTCCTGACCCGCCTCATAAATGGCATTGACGGGGAATTGCTCAGCGATGTCGAACTGCTGCAGAACTGCATTTTCATCTTGAACGCAGGCCATGAAACGACAACCAACCTGATCGGAAATTCTCTCTATCTGCTGGCCGAACATGCCGGAGAGCGAGAACGGCTAATTGCCGACCCCAATCTCATCCAGACCGGTGTCGACGAGTTTCTGCGTTTTGAGAGCTCCAACCAGCTCGGCAACCGGATGACCCGGAACGCCGTCGAATTCCATGGTGAAACCATAGCGGCAGGCACGCCGGTTCATCTGTGCATCGGCGCGGCAAATCGCGATCCGCGCCAGTTTCCCGATCCTGACCGGCTCGACCTGTCCCGCAAACCCAACAAGCACCTTGCCTTCGCCGGCGGGCCGCATCTGTGCGCGGGATTTTCCCTGGCCCGCATGGAGGGCCGGATTGCCGTGTCGCATTTCCTGCGGAGGTTTCCCGACTACCGCCTCACCGAAGGCGCCCACCGATCCGGGCGCGTGCGCTTTCGCGGATTTGATTCCCTGCCCGCCCGGCTTTCCCCATCAGATCGGACCTGACCCATGAGCATGATCAGCCTTCAAAGTTTCGCCGTCGGCCAGTGGATCGATCCTGCCGGAGACATCAAGACCTTAAAAAGCGCGGTCACCGGAAAAGACATCGCGCGAATCGGTTCAAGCGCGCTCGATTTTGCGGCGATGGCCGGCCATGCCCGGCGGACCGGCGGCCCTGCGCTGCGCGATATGACGTTTCACGAGCGCGCGCACAGGCTGAAAGCGCTGGCGCAATATCTCAACGAACGGCGCGACGCGCTGTACGAACTGTCCTACGAGACCGGCGCGACGAAAGCCGATTCCCAGATCGACATCGATGGCGGCATTGCCACGCTTTTTGTGTTTTCTTCCAAGGGCCGGCGCGAAATGCCGGACGGTCACGTCTTCATCGACGGCGCGACCGAACAATTGTCGCGCTCCGGCGGGTTCCTCGGCCAGCATGTCTGCACGCCCATGCAGGGTGCGGCGGTGCATATCAATGCCTTCAATTTCCCGGTCTGGGGCATGCTGGAAAAACTCGCGCCAACTTTGCTCGCCGGCATGCCGGCCATCATAAAGCCGGCCTCGGCAACCGCATGGCTGGCGGAAGCCTGTTTCCGCATGATTGTCGAATCCGGCATCCTGCCCGAAGGTGCCGTCCAGTTCATTGCCGGCCATACCGGTGATCTGCTTGACCACCTTGCATGCCAGGACATTGTCTCTTTCACCGGCTCGGCAACGACCGCGACAATGTTGCGGTCGCATCCCGGCCTGGTTGAAAATTCGGTGCGCTTCGTTGCCGAGCAGGACTCTTTGAACGCATCGATTCTCGGTCCTGACGCCGACCCCGGCACACCCGAATTCGAAAGTTTCATTCGCGAGGTCGTACGGGAAATGACCGCCAAGGCCGGGCAGAAATGCACAGCGATCCGGCGGATCATCGTCGCCGAGCCGCATCTCGGCGCCGTCCGGGATGCCATCGTCGCCAAGCTGGAAAAAACCACTACCGGTGACCCCCGCGCCGAAACCACCCGCATGGGTGCGCTTGCCAGCATCGCCCAGCGCAACGACGTGCTTGAGAAAGCGTCGATCATCGCAACCGAAGCGGAGCGGGTGTTCGGGGATCCCGACACGTTTCTGCCAACTGGCTCGGGGCTGTCAGGTGGCGCCTTTTTGCCGCCAATGCTGTTCCAGTGTACCGATCCGGATTCGGCTGAAAAAGTCCATGCGGTCGAAGCTTTTGGCCCCGTTTCGACAATGATGCCTTATCGCGATCTCGACCATGCCATTGAACTGGCCAATCGGGGCCAGGGTTCACTGGTCGCCTCGATCTTCACCCATGATCCGGAGGTCGCCCGGCGGGCGGTGATGGGTGCCGGCGCCTATCATGGCCGGCTTTATTTCGCCAATCGCGACACCGGCAAGGAAGCGACTGGGCACGGCTCGCCCCTGCCCCACATGGTGCATGGCGGCCCCGGCCGGGCCGGTGGCGGCGAGGAACTGGGCGGCGTGCGCGGTGTCCTGCATTACATGCAGCGTACGGCCATCCAGGGCAGTCCCGATATCCTGACAGGAATTACAGGTGTCTGGACCGGGAATTCGACAGAGATCAAAAAGGATGTTCACCCGTTCCGCCTGAAATTCGGCGATCTGGAAATCGGTCACACTCTCTGGACGGAAAGCCGCACGGTAACGCTCGACGATATCGAACATTTTGCCGGGTTCACCGGCGATAATTTCTACGCTCATATGGACGAAGAAGCCGCCAGCGCAAATCCGTTCTTTCCCGGTCGCGTAGCGCACGGATACCTGATCCTGAGTTTTGCCGCCGGCCTGTTTGTCGACCCTGAGCCAGGACCGGTTCTTGCCAATTACGGCTTGGACTCCCTGCGTTTTTCAAAACCCGTCATACCGGGAGACGCATTGAAAGTTCGTCTGACTGCCAAGCAGAAAGCGGTTCGCAACGACGAATATGGTGAGGTCCGTTGGGATGTGTCGGTGGTCAACCAGGATGATGAGGAGGTCGCAACTTACGACCTTCTCACCATGAATGCTCGGTAGTTCACGTCAGCAGGCGCGGTCTTCCAGCGAAGTGGTGGATTCCTCCGCCACTACGGTGCAGCTATTGGCCTTCACCGAAACGCCGAGCAGACCTGGCAGCGCCTGCGGCGCTATTCCAGCACTGGCGATGATCTGCAGCATCGGCACCGGATTTTCCGGTGCGATGCGGATCGACAGGTCGCGTGGATCGGAGAAGAATTTCTCGGCCGCACTCGTGACCATCGTGGTGAAGGAATCATCACCAACCATCGCAAGCGCATTGCTCAATTGAAAGCGCAGGAACTGAACCATCTGGTCCTTGGTTGCACCTGATTGCTTGGATGCCAGCGTCAATGCCGCCTCAACGCCACCCTCATTGAACAGATCAAAATCCAGCGACTTTAGGCTGAGCGTTGCTGCAGCCGCCTGTATTTGTTCCGGGTTTTGCAGAACGGATTTCGGCATGCCGCCCAGCCTGGCCTTGGCGCGTACCACGCCGATCGGCGCGACGTCGATGACAAGGTTTTCAACTATCAGGTCCTCGCTCTGCTCGTCCCAACGAATTTTCAGATCTTCGGTCAGCCGCAACCTGTCGATTCCGGCTGCCATCAGCATGCCCCGCGCCTGCTGGTCTTGAATGATGGAAACCGGTATTTCGAGACCTTCGACCGACAATTCGATCTCGGTTGGAACCGGCGGTACACTTGTCCGCATGTTGAGCTGATAGCGATCCAGTCCAGCTTCCACATCGCCCGGAACCCGAAGGAACAGATCATCGATGCCCATTGATATCGACCGCGGCGTAAACGCTCTGGCAATTTCCAGCGGATCCGGTTCACTGGTGCCGGCGACGAACTGTTCAATCAGGGCTTTCATCGGGCCGTAGGGCGCAAAATCAATGTCGCTGACTGAAAACTTGCCGAGCCGGAACGTGCCACCCGATCCTGCGTTTGCCTTGACCGAAGACACCGAGAATTCTCCCAGCCCTTCGGCACTCAGTTCCGAAACCAGCATCTTGCCCATTTCCGCCGATGCCGTTGCCGATGGGTTTTCCGGATCGGGAAACTCAACGCTGACACCGTCAATCGACATGCGACCGATCGCAATTGCGCGATAGATGTCGAACAGGGCAATACCCAGTTTTGCTTCGTCGACATCCTGACCGGAAAGCATTCCATCAAGCAATGGAAGGAACTGGGTTTCGGGTGGCCGGACGGCAAAATCCTCATAGGTGATCCGGTCGATAGCAATTTTTACCGGACCGGCTTCAATCCGGTAATCCTGCGCCGTCATTGATTCAAGGGCGCTGGTGTATTCCGTATTATCCGCCAATGCCGGATCAAACAGGGAGAACAGAGCCTTGATATCGTAACGGGTCGCCTGCGAACCGGCCATGGTAATCTTGACGTCAACCGGGTTGCCGCTCTCATCGGTGATCGGTGCAGTCTGACTGAACAGACCGGTCGCATAGCGACCGACAACGCCATCCCGCATATCCTTGATCAGCAGGTCACGAATATCATAGGTGATCGTCTGGGACGGGTTGGAACCTCCGGATTCCGTCATGGAAAAAGCCATACGTGCTATGCTGTTTTCAGCAATTTCATATTCGGCGACGGTCTGCAGGACTGGCAGCCAGCGGCTCACAGGACGGTTTGCATCTTCCTCAATTTCCGGGTAGCGCGGCCAGAACGCATCGACCAGCAGATATCCCTCCACACTGCCTTTGAGGGAAATATCCGAGCCGTTTTCGGCATCGACCTGGACGTCGAAACGAGTGTCGTCCGAGAGCGTCAGGCGATCGACCGAATACCCGTCTTTACCTTCGGCAAATCCCACCGCGACAAGTTCCGGTGTCGTCCAGGAAAAATCGACTTTTGCCGAACCCACTTTTGTCTGTTGGTCTCCCGGCACCGTCAGCGAATAGGAAAGCCGGAAATCCCGGACCGAAAGACTATTGCCGGATTCGTCGGCCGAGGAATAATTCGCCTGCATCCCCAGATCGGAATAGGATTTCAGCCAGTCGTCGAAAGCTTCTTTTCCGCTGGATTGAGCAAAAACCGGCGAAGAAAATACCGCCGCGACACACCAGACCAAAAGCAGATAACGCTTCATCGAGCCATGCTCCCATTTCATTGATGTCAGACCATACCGCTTCAGGCCGATTTGCATAGAGCAAAGCCGGATATCGGTCCCGGGAAAGCCAACGTTCAGTTCCGGGAAAGTACCCGTCCCGGTTTGGCCAGCAAGAGATAGACCGACGCTGCAGCAAAGCAGATTATGCAGATCAACAGCAGCAGACCCGACCATGCCTCCACGCTTTCCCCTGCCAGATAAACCAGTCCCGAAACGATGATTGCCGAGACGATCTGACCGACAAAGCCATAGAACGAGGCGGCGAACCCGGCGATGTCGCCGTGCGGATCGAGTACCAGGGCGGCGGCATTTGAATAGACGATCAGGTAGCTGGTCGCGAACAGGACCAGCAAGGCCGAAAGATTGATTGCCGTCAGGACATCAGTCAAAGCGCCCACATACATCAGGCCGGAGGCAACAACCAGCACGACACTGGCCAGAATCATCGATCGTTCGGTGCCGATCAGGGTGATCAGCCGCCTGTTGGCGATCTGGCCGACGATGATGCCCAACCCATGCAAGGCGAACAGGAAAGCAAACCACAATCCGGTCACTCCGAACGCGGCCTCGTAGACACGCGGTGCACCGCTGAGAATGAGAACCATCGACGACAGAATGATGCCGGTCAGTGCCAGGAAATATCCGGACTGAGGATGCACCATCAGTCGCTTTGCCCGGCGCAGCATGACGCGCGGGTCGAGTGCATCGGGCGATCTTTCGGGGATTGTTTCGGGCATCCGGATCAGCAGAACCAGCAGCAGCAGGCCGAGCAGCGCCATGGCCACGAATACGAACCGCCAGCTCGTCAGTTCAGCGATCACAGCGCCGACAAGCGGCGCAACAATGGGACCCAGCGCAAAGACGGCGGTGGCCAGCGCCAGGTTTCGGGCCAGTTCCGTTCCCGAGAAGAGGTCACGAATGATTGCCCGCGAGCAGACGGCCGCAGCCGCCCCTCCAATGCCCTGCATCAGCCGGCCGGCAAGCAACCAGTCGATGCTCGGAGCCGCAATCGACAGGATCGAACCGGCCAGGTAGATTGACAGGCCGACGGCAAGCACGCGCTTGCGGCCAAAACGATCCGATGCCGAGCCCCAGAACAATTGCCCGATACCGAGCGCAAAAATATAGACGGTCACCGTCAGTTGCACGCGCTCGTAAGGCGTTTGCAGATCAGCGGCGGTTGCGGAAAATGCCGGCAGGGTGATGTCGATCGAAAAAGCCGAAGCCGCCATCAACAGCCCGCAATAAATGACAATTGCACGTGGACTCAACTGGCTGCACCGGTAGCCGTAAACCGAATTGAATCAAGCAGCGATGCAGCGGTTCTCAATCCGGCAGCGGTCGCCATGACCATCTGCGGCAATAACATCCATTCCAGTGTCCAGGCCGCGCCGGAACGCTCGTTTTCATGAACCCCCGCATGGTGCATTCCGGCAATCAAGGTCGCATTGAACCGTGCCAGCGTAACCAGGGTTTCAGCTCCAACCGGGTTGACCTTGTGCGGCATCGCGGATGATCCACCTCCGGAAGACAGGATCACCTCACCGATTTCATTCTGCGCCATCAGGCAGATATCCTGTCCCATCTTTCCCAGCGATGAGCTGACCGACGAGAGCCAACCGGCAAGCAGAATCTGGCCGTCGCGTTCGCTGTGCCGAGCACCCGGGACATATGGAAGGTTTAAGGCCGCCGCCATGTGACGGGCGACTTTTTCGCCTTCGTCGCCAAGCTTGTCGAGCGTTCCGGCAGCACCGCCAAAATGCAGCAGAACAACCGCGTTTTTGATTTCATCCATCCGCCCAAGCGAACGCCACAGCGGATCGCGCCAGCTCGCGATCTTGCGCGAGACCGGGACCGGAACAGCTTTCTGCATGCGTGTGTGCGCCTGGACGACCAGCGCACCGTCGCGTTTGTCCAGCGTATCAAGCCTGCCGACAATTTCGGTCAGGCGATTTGCAAAATCATCAAGCACCGGAGCAATGCAGAGCGAAAACGCTGTATCGATCACGTCCTGACTGGTCGCACCAAAATGCAGGTGATGCCGGTGCGCTTTGTCCACGACAGCACGCAGCTGCGCTACCAGTTCCGGGACGACCACTCCGTCCCGCGCCGTCGCCCGTTGCAACGCTTGGGTGTCCGGCGCGAACGAGCCAATGGCGGCCACAATCGCAGCAGCCGCCTCCACAGAAATGACTCCGGCAGCCGCCTCGGATTCGGCCAATGCCGCCTCGAAAGCCAGCATTGCTCTTACCGCCTCTTCAGCCGAGAGTCGGCCGGCCGTGTCCGGGTCTCCGATCAGACCAGACAGATGGGGATGATCAAATATCAAAAAACACTGTTTCCCTGTCACCCTGAAGACGGATGTCGAAACCGAAAACATTGCCCTTTCGCGCTGCGATCAGCGTTTCGATTCGATCAGGCTGCCGTACTTTTTCAAGAACCGGATCCATGGCGTTGGCCTCCGCTTCATCGCCGAAATACATTCGCGTTTGCAGGCCCAGATTGATCCCGCGCGCAACAATCCAGAACGTAATGTGAGGCGCCATCAAGCGACCATCGACATATGGAACCCGACCCGGTTTGATCGTTGCGAAGGAGTAGACCCCGGATTCACCGTTGGTCGGGCAACGCCCCCATCCTGTAAAATTTGGATCGGCTTCCCCGCGCCGTTCCGCCGGGCTGTTGTAAAGGCCGGAACTGTCAGCCTGCCAGATCTCAACAAGTGCATCTGCGACAGGAGCGCCGGATCCGTCCAGAACACGACCCTGGATGTTTATTCTTTCACCCTTGGTCTTGTCATTGACCATCTCGATTCCGAGATCGGCATCATAGACGCCGGTTATGCCGCAATGGTTGGGTGTCAGGCCGATATGAACGTAAGGGCCCGCCGTCTGTGATGGCGTTTCTTTAACAATCGCCGGATAGGTGGTCATCAATTGCCCTCCAAACGGTTTTCAAACAAGGTTGATCTACGGCCACGCAAAACAATGTCGAAATGATAGGCTTGGGCGTCCATTGGTATGGTGTTTTCCATATCCAGTGGAGCGATCAGGCTGCGGACCGCGTTCTCGTCGCTGATGGTCCGCACGATCGGGCATTTCCAGATCAGCGGATCGCCTTCGAAATACATCTGGGTAATCAGCCGCTGGGCGAACCCGTGCCCGAAGATCGAAAAATGGATATGTGCCGGTCGCCAGTCGTTGACACCGTTTGGCCAGGGATATGGGCCCGGGCGGACGGTCCGAAATGAGTAGTAACCCTGCTCATCAGTGATACTTCGCCCGCACCCGCCGAAATTGGGATCGAGTGCTGCAAGGTACCCTTCGTTCTTGTGGCGGTACCGCCCACCGGCATTGGCCTGCCAGAACTCCACCAGCGCTCCTGCGACGCCATGGCCGCGCTCGTCGATCACCCTGCCATGGACGATAATACGTGGACCGATCGCCGACTCACCGGGCTTGGCAAAGTTGTGGATCAGATCATTGTCAGCTTCACCGATCGTCGAATGGCCGAACACCGGTCCAGTGATTTCGGACAGAGTATTGTTCAGTGAAATCAAGGCTTTTTGCGGCGAGCGAAGGATCGACGTCTTGTACCAGGGCGTATAGGCAATCGGCTGCCACGTCCTGTCACGCGGGAAAAACGCACCTGTTTCGGGTTCTTTTTTCTGCATTGTTCTTCTCCGTCAGTCAGATGCTTCCAGATCCATTTCAGCAAACACTCTCTTGGCAATTTTGAACGCGCTGTTGGCCGCCGGCACACCGCCATAGATGGCAACATGCATCAGTGCTTCGGTAATGTCTTCCCGGCTGCAGCCTGTGTTGACGGACGCCCTTACATGCATGGCGACCTCTTCGTCATGACCGAGCGCCGCAAGCAGAGCAATGGTCACCATGGAGCGCTCACGCCGGGTCCAGTGTGGCCGCGACCAGACATGCCCCCAGGCTGCCTCGGTAATCATTTCCTGAAACGGCGCATCGACGGATGTCTTGCCGGCCTCGGCGCGATCCACATGGGCATCACCGAGCACCTGGCGGCGCATAGCCATGCCCTGTTTGTGACGGCTGTTTTTCTCGGCTGAGTCGGTCATGATCTCATTTCATCTGGGAGCGCGGACATCACATACTCAGTATGGTAATCCGACATAATTTTCAGCCAATGATGCCGAAGCAACCCTGGAGTGCACAAGGTAATCGAGCTCTGCCTCCTGGATTCTCTGGCCAAATGCACCGTTGTCCGGGAAAAGATGCATCATCGAGGTCATCCACCAGGAAAATCGAACAGCTTTCCAGACCCGCGACAACGCGCGGGCCGAATAGGCATCAATACCGGAAGTTGATTTATCTGCATAGAATTCCCGCAGGCCCTCAAACAGGTAATGCACATCACTGGCAGCGAGATTCAGCCCCTTCGCCCCGGTCGGCGGTACGATGTGCGCGGCATCACCAACCAGAAACAGCTGACCGAACCGCATCGGTTCGGCCACGAACGACCTGAGCGGAGCGATCGATTTTTCAAAACTCGGTCCGGTCACCAAGGCTTCGGCCACGCGCTCCGGCAACCGCCGGCGCAGCTCATCCCAGAATCGGTCGTCCGGCCAGTCTTCCACCGTGTCATCCAGCGAACATTGCACGTAGTACCGGCTGCGGATCATCGACCGCATCGAACAAAGCGCAAATCCGCGTTTGTGGTTGGCGTAAATCAGTTCCTCATTGACCGGCGCCACCTCTGACAGGACACCCAGCCAGCCAAACGGATAGACCCGCTCAAATTCGGAAATGGCGCCATCTGGAACCGAACGACGGCTGACACCGTGATATCCGTCACAGCCGGCGATGAAATCGCAATCGATCCGGTGTGCAGCACCATCCTTTTCGTAGGTGACGAAGGGCGCCGATCCGCCAAAATCATGCGGCATGACCGCATCGGCCTGATAGACCGTGACGCCGTTCGAAGCCTCACGCGCGGCCATCAGGTCCCGCGTCACTTCGGTCTGGCCGTAAACGGTCACTCTTGTTCCACCGGTCAGGTCGTGGAGATTTATCCGGTGCAACCTGTCATCGAAAGCAAGATTGACGCCGTCATGAAGCAGTCCCTCGGCGTGCAGGCGGTCACTTGCTCCGGCTTCATCCAGCATGCCGACCATTCCGTGTTCCAGCACACCGGCACGGATCCGGCCGAGCACATAATCTTTGTCCACACGTTCCAGGATAATGTTGTCGATACCGGCATTGGTCAGCAGCTGCCCAAGCAAAAGACCTGAAGGCCCGGAACCGATTATGACGACCTGAGTGCGCATGTTTCCTCCGCGCCACTAATTGGCACGGCCACGGAAGTGCGGTCAATGTACCACTGCCGTGGCAGTGGCGGATCGACTTGACTTTGGCCCGCAATACGATCTGTTGACCGTTCACCAGACTGGTCCGATCATGCCCGCCGCCAACGATCCCTTCGCAGCTCCGAACTCCGCCTTGAGCCGCAGGCTTGGTACGCCACTCCCCAGGTCATCCGGCAAATGGGATATGTTGTTCCAGCCGATAGACGGCACCGGCGTGCCGCTGGGTGGTATCGGTACCGGTGCAATCACGCGCGCTTCCGACGGGCGCTTCACCCGATGGACCATCAAGGCCGGCGGCGTCAAAGATTTCGCGCTCCCGGCAGCCGGATTTGCATTATGGGAAAAGAAATCAGCTTCGGCTCCGGTTACGGTGGCATTGCAGCCGAGACCTGAAACACCGGAATTGTCGGCCTTCTCGTTCGGCGGCCAAAACGGTGACTGGAACGGACTGTTTCCAAAAGCCTGGCACTCCCACGAGGCCGATCAGGATCGAAGCATTGCGGCCGAATGCCTGTCCTTTTCTCCGGTGGTTCCAGGCAATCTCGAGGTCTCTTCGCTGCCGCTGGCACTGTTTCGCTGGCGCCTGACCAATACCTCCGATGAACCAGTCGATACGTCTGTTCTGTTCCATTTCCCAAATCTCAATGGCTGGTTCGAGGATTTCGATGAAGGCAGGCCGAAACGCGCGCCGGCCGGCTGTTTCAACCGTACCGCCGATGAAGGTCTGGCCGGCATTATCTTCGACCGGCGGCGTGCCGGCGACACGCTTTCGGAGGGAAGCGGAGAGTGGTGTATTGCTGCGGCGGAGCAACCCGGCATCGAATTGACGCGTACAATCTGTTTTGACGGAGCAGGAGACGGGTCGGACCTTTGGGCCGGTTTTTCCAACGATGGCCGCGCACCAGATCTCGGTTCCGGCTGGCTGGTCGAGAGCGGTTTCAGAGAGTCGCCCCCCGGACTGCCGACCGGAGCAATTTCGGCACGCATATCGCTCGCACCCGGAGAGAGTCGCGAAGTGACCTTTGCGCTGGCTTGGGACCTGCCGGTAATCCGGTTCGGACAGGGACGCCGCTGGTTCCGCGCCTATACCGATCAATGGGGCAGCGATGCCCGTTCATCTTCAAAACTCGCCGCCCATGCACTCGAAAACGCCGCGATCTGGGAATCGCAAATTGCCGCATGGCATGCAGATGTCCATGCAGCCGTGGGCAATGAACCGCACCGCGCCGGCGTCGCCATCAACGAACTTTATTTTCTGGTCGACGGACTGACTGTCTACACATCGGCGGCCGGCTCACCGGACAAAAAACAGCATTTTGGCCTGATCGAATGTCACGATTACGCCCTCTACAACACACTCGATCTATGGATCTACGCCGCCGAAGCCGTGGGCCGGCTCTATCCCGATCTTGCCGCATCGGTCGCGGAGGATTTTGCCGAGCAATTGCTTGCCACCGACCCAGCACCTCGGCGACATCGCTGGGACAAGACCTTGTTCCCGATCAATGTTGCCGGTGCCTGCCCGCACGATCTCGGCGGACCTGGGGAAGATCCGTTCGTCGTGGTCAATTCCTACACTTATCGCGACCCGACGATCTGGAAGGATCTGAACTGCGACCTGGTTCTGTGCATCTGGCGCGAGGGACAGGCCATGGGGCCTGCCTGGCGAGAACGCCAGTTTCCGGCGGTTCGCGCCGCAATCGACCACCTGCAGCAATATGACCGTGACGGCGACGGACTGATCGAGAATGACGGATTGCCGGACCAGACCTTCGACAATATTCCGATGAAAGGCCCGTCAAGCTATTGCGGCGGATTGTGGATTGCGGCGCTGAAGGCCGGCGCGCATCTGGCCGAAGAAGCCGGCGAGCGGAAACTGGCCGAAGGCTGGTCGGCGCAAGCCGCCGCCGCAGCGCGGATTTGGCAAAGGCGACTGTTCAACGGCCGGTATTTTCGTGTCGACACGGATGGCCCGCTGTCCGAAGCCTGCTTCATCGAACAATTGTTCGGCCCGTTTCTCGCGCGACGCCTGGGACTGGGAGACATCGTCCCTCCGGAGATCGCTATATCGGCACTGAAGGCGATCTACGAATTGAACTTTATCGGTGAAGGCGGCGGTGAAGGAGCGGTGTCTTTGGCACGTCTGCCGGAGGACGGGGCAAATGCCCTGCCCCACACCGACGACACTTCGTTCCAGACGGCGGAAATTCAACCGGGATTCAACATGTCCTTTGCCGCGCAACTGGAATGCTGGGGATTGAACGATGAGGCAGATTCCGTCCGCAAGGCTTTGTTCAACGAACTTTACATCAGGCGAAACCTGGTTTTCCAGACACCGGCGGCGATAGATCGCGGAACGATGAGCTGCCGTGCCATCCTGAACATGCGCCCGATGGCGGCATGGTGGGCTCTGCCGTGGGGAAAAGACTGATGCGTGACAGCGGTGCTCGGCACTTCCAGTTCTGTTTCTAATGTCAAACTCGGATGGACAATCAAATCATGGGCCGGCTTGAGGGAAAGATCTGCATTGTGACCGGAGGTGCGGCCGGCCTTGGACGAACCTATTGCAAGGCCATGGCCGCCGAAGGCGCACATGTCGTTGTCGCCGACATCATCGACGGCGAAGAACTCGCCGGGGATATTGGCGGCCTTTACGCAAAGACAGATGTCTCAAGCCCGCAGAGCGCTTGCGCTTGTGCCGAAAGAACCATTGCCGAATATGGGAAAATCGATGTCCTGGTGAACAACGCAGCTCTTTATTCCAAACTGCCGATGCAACCCTATGCCGATATCGATTTTGACCTCTGGGATCAGGTCATGGCCGTCAATGTTCGCGGTGCATTCGCCATGATCAAGGCCGTCGGGCCGGTCATGCAGGCAAGGAAAACCGGCAAGATCATCAACATCACGTCCGGAACGACTTACAAAGGCATGCCCAACATGCTGCACTACATCACCTCGAAAGGCGCCCTGGTAGCGATGACCCGGGCACTCTCGCGCGAGCTGGGGGACAGCAATATCTGCGTCAACAATCTTTCTCCGGGCCTGATCCTCAGCGACAGCATCGCGCAGAACAAGAACCACATCGACCAGACCGAAGACAGGGTGCTGGCATCGCGGGCACTCAAACGTCATGGCTTTCCGAATGATCTGATCGGTGCGTTGATATTTCTTGCCAGCAGCGACAGCGATTTTGTCACCGGACAGACAATTGCCGTTGATGGCGGCTCGGTGAATACGTGAAGCGAAGAGTTTCAAGGATCGTTGGTATAACATGCATATCGGATTAATTGGCGGCATCGGGCCCGCCGCGACGGAGTTCTATTATCGCGGGCTTGTCAAAGCTCATGCCGATGCCGGCAAGACCATGGACCTTACCATTGTCCATGCCGATACCAGGCAGTTGCTCGGCAACATGACCAATGGCGCGGCCGGCGACCAGGCGGAGATCTTCCTCGAATTCGTCAGACGCCTGCAGGCAGCAGGAGCCGATGCAGCGGTCGTCACCTCCCTGGCCGGTCACTTCTGCATCAAGGAACTGGAAGCCATCTCGCCCTTGCCGATCATCAATGCGATCCCCGTTCTCGATCGCTGTTTTGCGCAGGCCGGCCACAAACGCATCGCGCTGCTGGGAACACGGACCGTGCTTGAATCCCGGCTCTATGGCGGTGTGACATCCGTCGAGATCATCCTGCCGCAAAGCGACGACCTGCAGGCCACACACGACAATTATATCAACATGGCGATGGCAGGATCTGCCACCGACTTCCAGCGCGACTTCTTCCTGTCACTCGGCAGGAAACTCTACCGGGATCAGGGTGCCGACGCGATTGCTTTGGCGGGAACCGACTTGTTCCTGGTATTCGATGGCGCAGATTGCGGATTTCCAGTGATCGACTGTGCCCAGGTTCACATAGACGCGATATTCGACGCATCGACCGGCGATTGAGCCGCTACAGATCGGTGCAGATTCCAAGCGCAACTTCCGCGGCAGATGCAGTGGTTTCACCAAGCGTCGGATGGGCATGGACGGTCAGCGCCAGGTCTTCCAGATTTGCGCCCATTTCCATCGCCAGTACGATTTCGCCGATCAATTCGCCAGCATGAGCCCCAATGATCGTCGCGCCCAGAATGCGTCGGCTTTGCGGACACCAGACGATCTTGGTCATTCCAGGCTTACCTCCGGAGGCAAGGTTCCGTCCGCTCGCGGCCCAGGGAAACTTTGAAACCTTGTAGGCGATACCAGCCGCCTTGGCCTGCTCTTGCGTGATGCCGGCCCACGCCAGTTCCGGGTTCGTGTAACAGACGGCGGCAACAAGGTCAGTATCGAATGCCGAAGCCTGTCCGCAGGCGACTTCAGCGGCGATTTTTCCCTGATGCGTTGCCCTGTGCGCCAGCATCGGCGCTCCGGTCACATCACCAATGGCAAATATGTTGGCAACTCCGGTCCGGCATTGCCGGTCAACGCCGATAGTGCCATCTGCCACGACTGTCAGTCCGGCCTCCTCAGCGCCAACACCAGATCCATTGGCTCGACGTCCGACCGCCTGTATCACCCGGTGTGCCCGCAATTGACCGGAAAAATCACCCTCGCAGACCAGCGTGAATAATTTCGATGCTGGCCTGGCCTCGACAACTCTTGTTCCCGTGTGGATCACGCAACCGCGCTCAATCAAAGCATCCCGAAGCATGTTGGCCGCCTCGCGATCGGCCTCGCCAGCGATATGTCCTGCCAGCTCAATAATCGTAACGGAGCTTCCGAGCGCGCGGTAGATCGTCGCCATTTCCAGCCCGATGATACCGCCGCCGACGATGGCCAGCTGTTCTGGAATATCTTCCAACAGCAGAGCTCCGGCAGAGTCCATTATGCGCCGGTCGTCCGGCCAACCGGACAACCGAATGGGCGATGACCCGGCAGCGATAATGGCATGCCGAAACCTGTATTCCAGCGTATCGCCGTCGCTCGTGACCTTGACCTGATCCGGAGACACGAAACCTGCGGTACCACGGATGATCCTGACGTTTCGGCGTGTCGCCAGATGGGCAAGCCCGTTGGTCAGCGATCCGACAATTCCGTCCTTTCGTGCCCGTAGCTCATCAAGCCGAACAGCCGGCTTTTCCATCGAAATGCCCCAGCTTTCAGCGTCGCGTATGGACGTGATGAGCTCCGCCGCATGCAACAGAGCCTTTGACGGAATGCAGCCCTCGTTCAGGCATACGCCTCCGAGCGTCGGTCTCGGATCAACCAATGTGACGGAACGACCAAGGTCAGCGGCGCGGAATGCCGCGGCGTAGCCTCCGGGTCCGGCGCCAATGACCAGCAGGTCGAGTGCTTCAGGATTGGTCATTCGCCGGCGGCACCTACAATAAAAGCTTGCGGGGATCAGCGAGCAGGCTGGCGAAACGGCTGACAAAACGCGCCGCATCGGCGCCGTTGATCACCCGGTGGTCGTAACTGAGATCGAGCGGGCACATGAGTACAGGCTGAAACGACTGACCATCCCAGACCGGTTCCATCGATGCACGTGAAAGGCCCAAAATCGCCAGTTCCGGCGGGTTGATGATCGGGGTAAATCCAGTTCCTCCGATTCCGCCGAGATTGGAAATACTCATTGACGCGCCGCCCATTTCATCTGGCCGGATCTTTCGCTGCTGGGCACGCCTAGCCAGATCGATTAACTCACCGGCAATCTGCCAAAGGCCCTTGCGATCGCAGCCTCGCACAACAGGCACGACCAGACCCCGGGGCGTATCGACGGCAATACCGATATCGACGTATTTCTTCAGGATCAGGCTGTTGCCATCGGCCGAAAGCGATGCGTTAAAGCGCGGATATTCACCCAGCAGCCGTGCCAGAACCTTCACATGGAATGCCAATGCCGTCAGCCTGGTGCCGCGCTTTTCAGCATCCGATGACAGAGAATTGCGAAAGTGTTCGACCGCTGTCATGTCGGCGCGATCATGATGGGTGACGACCGGTATCAGCTGATGTGCTGCAGTCAGATTTGCTGATGCCACTTGTTCCATTCGTGACAGCGGAACCTGTTCGACCGGTCCGTAGTGTTGATGATCTACATCCCAGTAGTGTGAACCTTCAACGGGAGCGGTGACGGATCCGGTTGCTACAAGAACATCCGCCTCCGAAACGGTGTCACGGCCAAGCGACTTTGCCAGCACATCCGTGTCCAGACCGTGTTGACGCGCCAGTTGCCGCACTGAGGGGCTTGCACTTGGAGGAGGAGATCGGGTCGCCACCAGTCTCACCAAAGCGTCGAAATATATTGGGTTTCCATGAATTCCAGCATGCCTTCCTTACCGCCCTCTCGGCCAAGACCGGACTGTTTGACACCTCCGAACGGCGCGGCCGGGTCTGATACCAGCCCGCGATTGAGCCCGATCATGCCGAATTCAAGCTGTTCGGAGAGACGCAGCCCACGTTGCAGGTCCCGGGTAAAGACATAGGCGACGAGGCCATATTCGGTGGCATTGGCCCGGCGGATCACCTCGTCCTCGTCGGTAAACGACTGGATGGCGGCAACCGGACCAAATATCTCGTCATCAAGGCAATCGGCGGTCTCCGGCACATCGGTCAACACTGTCGGCGGATAGAAAAATCCGGGCCCGTCCGGCCGAACGCCGCCAAGCCGCAAACTGGCGCCCTTGGCAATTGCATCTTCGACAAACGCCGCGACCTTGTCTCGGGTATCGGCATTGACCAGCGGACCGACGTCAATGCCATCATCAATTCCATTGCCGATCTCCAACGCTGCCATGCGCACAACAAACTTTTCGACAAACACATCGGCAACGTCCTCATGCACGAAAATGCGATTTGCCGCCGTGCAGGCCTCACCAAGATTACGCATCTTGGCCATCATCAGTCCTTCGACAGCAGCTGTAATATCGGCATCACGGCATACGATAAACGGAGCGTTTCCACCCAATTCCATAGCCGGCTTTAATATTTGATCAGCCGACGAACGAAGCAGTTTACGACCAACCCCGGTCGAACCGGTGAATGACACCACACGCACACGCGGATCATGCAACATCGCATCGACCACGGCTCCCGATTGCCGCGAAGGCAGTACGTTGACAACACCTGGAGGTACCCCGGCCTCTTCCAGCAACGGCATCAGCGCGAGCATGGTCAACGGGGTCTCGCCGGCCGGCTTGATGACAACTGTGCAACCGGCTGCCAGCGCCGGCGCGATCTTTCTGGTGCCCATCGCCGCCGGATAGTTCCATGGTGTTACCAGAACCGCGACACCGGCCGGCTTGTGATGTACCAGCGTGCGAGCCCCGGACGACGGTGCCATGCCCATATGGCCATCAACCCGAACTGCCTCCTCGGCGTACCAGCGAAAAAACTCCGCCGCATAAGCCGCCTCGCCCATCGCGTCCGCACGGGCT
Source organism: Hyphomicrobiales bacterium (assembly GCA_021775495.1). Taxonomy (GTDB): domain Bacteria; phylum Pseudomonadota; class Alphaproteobacteria; order Rhizobiales; family Rhizobiaceae; genus JAJFHT01. The sequence goes on from JAJFHT010000034.1 coordinate 22,276, forward strand.
TTACCGTTTTCCAGGGTTATCAGCCGGGCGAAATCCTCAAGCCGCGCCGTGAACAGTTCAAACGCCTTTCGAAGTATTTCGCCGCGTTCACGTGGCTTCAGGCCGGACCACTCAGCCATTGCCGCGTGTGCTGCGGCAACAGCGGCAATAGCGTCCTCGACTGTTCCTGATGACACCTGCGCAAGCACGGTTTCGTCCGCCGGGTTCAGAACATCAAACCGCTCACCATTTGCAGATTCCCGCCAGGCTCCATCGATGTAAAGCTCGGTGTGGATCATCCTTTGTTGCCTTTCAAAGCAGATGTCGGAGAGGTTCGGCCACACGGCAAGCAAACCCGTTCATGAGTTCAGCCGCCCGTTCCGGTGACAACAAATCGTGTTGAAACTGCAATGTGAGACGGAGTTTCTTCTTGCCCTTGCGCGCAACAACGAACGTCACATTCGCATCGGTGTCTCCTGCAGAGTACCCATCAAGTGCAGTACCGGTCAGATCGATGACGGACACATCGACAGTCGGTGTATCCCCTGTCAGTTCAACACCAGCCAGACCGCAAAGATCGGCATCTGTTGCGGTGGCCCTTGCACCGCGGCAACAGAGCGCCTGATACGCTGCGTGGAGGCTGGAATAATAATCCTGGTTGTCACGCAGTGCGGCGCTGGCGAATGCCAGCCAGATCACCGCTTGCGTTACAGTTCCACCGCTTTCCTGTTTTGCCCACGCGGCAAATTCTTCAAAAGTCTTTCGTTTCACGTTTGCCGTCACTGTGCTGATGGCGCCACCTTGTTTTGTCGGGCTGCTCAGCTTTTCCAGATCGGCAACGTGAAATGGTTGATCGACACCCTGTCTAGTCAGTTGGCGCAGATCGAGCCCCCGCTCGTACGCCAGTCGCCTGGCTTTGGGTGACGCCAGAACCCGATCCGCAGATGGCAAAATCGCAGCGCCGGACACGGGCTTGGGAGGAGCGATTTCAGGCGTCTGCTGAATTGGTTCTTGCTGCACTTCCGTTTCGTCAGAACTATCTGATCCAACGATTCCGGGTCCATCCGATTTAGGCGCAGCCGCGACAGCGCCCGGACGATCGGAGATGACCGCAATTACATCCCCGATCGGCACGTCACTTCCGGCCTCGGCTCGGATCTCCGTCAAAAACCCGTCATGACCGGCTTCAACTTCCATTGTGGCCTTGTCGGTCTCAACCTCCATCAGGATGTCGGCGGATTTGACCGGGTCGCCGGGCTTCTTCTGCCAGCTGACGATGATGCCGCTGTCCTGCGCCATGCCAAGCTGCGGCATTGTTATCTCATGCGACACGGAAGAGTTCTCCACGAACGGCAAGACGCGCCCGCTGCGCAACCACCTCGGCGGTTGGAACCGTCAGATCCTCCAGTGCCGGAGAAAACGGCACCGGAACGTCCATTGCGCCCAATCGCCCAACCGGCGCATCGAGATGGTAAAATGCCTGCTCCGAAATTCTTGCAGCGATTTCCGCTGTGACACCGTAACTCTGATGGCCTTCATCGATAACCATCGCCCGGCTGGTCTTTTTTACCGATTGAACAATGGTTTTGTCATCCAGAGGGACGATCGTGCGCGGATCGATCACTTCGGCAGAAATACCGTCAGCGGCCAACAGGTCCGCTGCCGCCAGCGCCACCTGAACCATCGAAGAGATCGCCACCAGCGTGATGTCGTTGCCTTGCCGCAGGACATTCGCCTCTCCGAAGGCAATGGTGTATTCCTCCTCCGGCACTGGTGCCTTGTCCTGGTACATCAGCTTGTCTTCAAAGATAACAACCGGGTTATTGTCGCGGATTGCCGTCTTCAGCAGGCCTTTGGCCTCATAGGCGCTGGAGGGAAGCGCCACCTTCAGACCTGGAATGTGGGCGACAAGCGCATGCAGCGACTGGCTGTGCTGGGCGGCCGAGCGGCGTGTCGCACCAAGATTGGTCCGCAAGACCATCGGCACGTTCAGCTTGCCGCCAGACATATAGTGGGTTTTGGCAGCCTGATTGCAGATCTGGTCCATCACCAGAAACAGGAAATCGCCGAACATCAGATCAACGATCGGCCGCATGCCGGTCATGGCCGCGCCGACGGCAATTCCGGCAAAACCAGGTTCGGATATCGGCGTATCGACAATGCGGTCAGGTCCAAATTCCTCGACGAGACCGGACAGAATCTTGAAAGGCGTACCGGCCTCCGCGACATCCTCCCCCAACAGGACGATTGTCGGGTCGCTGCGCATTTCCTCAGCGATAGCTTCGTTGACGGCCTGTGAAAGCGTAATCTCGCGCATCACCGTCCTCCCGCCCTGAACACTGGCTGTGCCGGCCACTCAAGCAGCGTAGACATGAGCATCGACCTCCGAGGATGGCGGATATGGAGCGTTCAGCGCATAATCGACGGCGGCCTTGGCGTTGGCGCGGATGCCTTCGTTTAGCGCATCAAGATCGGCGGCACTGGCGATCTTTTCCGCAATCAGCCAATCGCCGAAATTGGTGATCGGATCGCGATTTTTCTTCCAATCTGCCTCTTCTTCCTTCGACCGGTAATAGGTCCGGTTGATGTCGCCGACATGGTGGCCGTGGTAGCGGTACGTCGCCAGTTCAACAAAAAAGGGGCCTTCGCCCTTGCGGGCGCGCTGAACCAGATCCTGGGTCAGCCGGTTGACGGCAAGAACATCCTGGCCATCGACCTTGAACGCCTCGATGCCAAAAGCTCTTGCCCGTCCGCCGATTTCTCCGGCCGCCATTTCCGACACATGGGTGTACTCGCCGTAAAGATTGTTTTCGCAGGCATAGATCATCGGCAGCCTCCACAGCGCCGCCATGTTCATGACCTCGTAGAGCAACCCTTGGCCCAGAGCGCCGTCGCCGAAAAAACAGACGGAAACAGCACCTGTTCCCAGTCTTTTGGCCGTCAATGCAGCCCCGGTTGCAATGCCCGCAGAACCTCCGACGATGGCGTTGGCGCCAAGATTGCCGTTCTCCTGATCGGCAATATGCATGGAGCCACCCTTGCCGCGGCAATAGCCTTCCGCCTTGCCCAGCAATTCACAGAACATCTCCTTGAACTTGGCGCCCTTGGCAACGCAATGCCCGTGGCCGCGATGGGTCGATGTAATATGGTCGGTTTTCTCCAGTGCCTCACAGATTCCCACTGCGACGGCTTCCTGACCGCTGTACATGTGGGTCAGCCCCGGCATTTTTGCCGACAGGTAAAGCTGGTTGGCGTTGTCTTCAAATGTGCGGATACGGACCATCTGCTCATACATGCGCAGCAGGCCATCCGCATTGGAGGATTTCTTCTTCGCCATGTCGCGGTTCCTAGTAGCGATTGGCGATCGGGAGATCCTGTGCCGGGAACAGGCTGATGACCTGGCACCCGGTATCGGTCACCACAACCTCCTCTTCAATCCGAGCCGCCGAATAGCCGTCATCGGCCGGACAGAAAGTCTCCAGTGCAAACACCATGCCGGTGCGGATTTCCATCGGGTCGTCGAATGAAACCAACCGCGAGATGATCGGCCGCTCGTGCAGCGCCAGACCAAGCCCGTGACCGAACTGCAGGCCGAAAGCCGCCAATTCGTTCGGAAAACCAAAATCCTCAGCCTTGGGCCACACGGCAGCAACGGTGTCGGTCGATATACCGGGCTTGATCAGCGAAATCGCATGATCCAGCCATTCGCGGCACTTCACATAGGCATCGTTCTGGCCAGGCGTGGCAAAACCGACATTGAAAGTGCGGTAGTAGCAGGTTCTGTAGCCCTGGTAGGATTGCAGGATGTCAAAGAACGCCTGGTCGCCCGGCCGGATCAGGCGGTCGGTAAAATTGTGCGGATGCGGACTGCAGCGCTCGCCCGATATGGCGTTGATAGCCTCGACGTCATCCGAGCCCATCTCGTAGAGCATCTTGTTGGACATGGCGACGATATCGCTCTCGCGCACACCCGGCTTCAGCTCTTCGTAAATCATGTGATAGACGCCGTCGACCATCGCGGCGGCCTGGTTCAGCAGCATGATCTCGTCGATATTCTTGATCTCACGCGCATCGAGCATGACCTGCTGGCCATCGACGATTGTCATCCCTGCCTTTTGCAGTTCAAAAAACATCGCTGTTTCGGCATAGTCGACACCGACCGGCATATCGGCAACGCCGGCCGCCTTGAGCAGGCCCATGATCTCCTCGGCATGGTTTTTCATCAGACCTACGGCCGGCGGCACGGTTCCCCGCATGCCGAGCATGCCCGCACGGCAGCGCTCTGGATCAAGCCAGTCACAATAAAGGCGGTGATGCACGGCAGCGGAACCAAAATCCCAGACGATCGGCTCCTCATCACCCATCAGCAGCGCGAAACGGCACAATTTGTCCCGCTCCCACTCGCCAATCTTCGTCCCCGACACGTAACGGATATTGTTGACGTCAAACAGCAACAAAGCGCCGCACTCGGAGTTCTTCAGAGCTTCGCGCGCCCGTGCAAGCCGGTAGCGGCGCAACCGGTCATGATCGACACGCCTTTCGAAATCGACGGCCATGTGGCCCGGCGCCGGGATATGGCGGTCCCACCGCCAGTTCGGGTTCATGTCTTCAGGGCGCAGAAGCCGTGGGTTGAGTGCCGTGTTCATCAGTTGCCTCCAATCGGCCCCTGATGACGGTTCAGAGGCTAGTAATGTCCGTGAGACCGCATCAGCGCATCCGCACGGTTTTGTGCATTGGCCAGCGCCTGTTCGACGGATTTTGCACCGAGCAACATGTCGTGCACCTCCTCGCCGGCGATGGCGATGATATCTGTGATCTCGGGAACCGGGGGCCGCGGCCACATCTGCAGAACTCCGAAACGGGCCATCTCATCCACTATGGAAATGAGCGGCGAAATCCGTTTGACTTCGGGGTCCATTGCGACGCTGAACCGTGGGCTCACAAGGCTTCCGTTCTCCAGATAGAGCTTTACCGTTTGCGCCGAGGTAAGCGATATCAAAGCTGTCCAGATTGGATTAACCCGCTCCGGAGCGATGTTTGCGGGAATGGCAAGTGCATATCCGCCGATCGGCGCAATGCTGCGCGCGCCCGGACCTGCGGGGTGCGGCAGATACTCGGTGTTGCCGAATGCCGGCGAATTCTTGTCGAGTTCGAACAGCGGCGCCAGCAATGTTGCGCAGTAGGCGATCGCGGCGCCGCCATCGGCATAGCAGCGGGCTCGCTCGTACCAGGACATGTTGAGAATTCCGCGCGGTGAGTAGTTCAGCAGTTCGCGGAAATATTCGGCAGTGGCCCTAGCCTCCGGCGTATCGAACATCGGTCGGAAATCTTCACCCTCGACATTCTCTCCGTCAAAACCAGCACCCAGTCTTTTCAGGTTGAGCACCGGCAGGCCGAAGGCACTCATGACGAACAGGAAAGAGTGTCCGAGCGGAGTGCCACGGGCAGCGTTCCAGGCAATTCCGGAGATGCCGCGAAACGGATCGTGCAGTTTGCGGGCCGCACTAAGCGTTTCCTCGATGGTGCGCGGCGGCTCGATGTCATTTGCGGCAAACACATCGCTGCGGCAAACAAGCAACTCGGGAGTTGTCTGCACCGGAATACCGAATTGCCGGCCATGGTAGCGAGCGCTGGCCAGAGCTTCGGAATGGAAATCAGTCGTATCAAAATTGGAAGCCGCAATCAGATCATCCAAAGGCATCAGATGACCGGATGCGGCCATTTCGCCGAACCAGGGAAGATCGCAGGCAATGATATCGTAACGCGATGTCGGCGCTTTCGCATTGTCGAGGATTTCCTCGCGCAAGCGATCTATCGACAAAGCCCGGCTGCGAATGCCGACGCCAAAGACGTTTTCGAACTGCTTCTTCAGCACATGCATCGCCATGAAGGTCGGATCGGCATGCACCAGTATTCTGAGGTCCTGGCTGATCGACAATTTCGATTCCAGAATACTGGGCGCCGGCAACACGCTGCCGGTTGTATATGATGCACCGAAAAAATACTCCGAAGCAGCCGGTTCAGCCGAGTTGCCCTGACTGGCCATGACACCCAGCAGGGAACGCGTCCGCCGGGCATATTCCTGCCATTCCTGCAGCATTCTCTCGGTCGGGTGCAGCGAAAAGGATTTGCCCGTCGCGGTCCGTGGTCGCCGCGAGACCAGACCACGCTCGAAAAGTGAATCAATTCCGCGCATGGCCGTGCCATAGGACAGGCCGGAACTGCCAACCAGTGATGAACTCGTGGTCAGTTTCCCAGTCAGATGATTGCGCAGCAGCGCAATCATCATGCGCATCTCGCTGTAGCCGGTCTTGATCGACAAGGCGCGTTCGGTTTCGCTTTCCAACTGCTCGACAAAATCAAGAAACCGCGCCATCTCGTGGCTCGATACACCGAAGACCTGACCATGAACCGAGGTATCATAGGGCCCCTCCGGCTTGCCCCTCAGGCGTGTCGGAGGAGTGATCCGCTTTGCAACGGCTGCTGTGTGCGTGAGTTCGGGCACGGCTGGTCCTGTAAACGAGATCGACGTTTACAGGATAATATCCAATTCAGATATTTCTAAGCAGAAAATGTCCATATTGGATATTTAACCAACCCCACTCGCCGCAGCCGCTCGTTTCTTTTCCAGAAACATTTCCCGTCGTCGATCGACATCGCGCATGACCTGATCACGTCGCTGATGATCATCAAATATCCGCGAACCGGTCTGGAACATGATGACCACCATCAGCAGAATGCCGAGATAGAGTTGCACCATGAATGCCGGAGTGACGTTGAAGACCAGGCCGGTGTTGAGAAAATTCACTGTCAGCGTTCCGATCGCAGCACCAATCACGCCACCGCGTCCACCAAGAATGCTGACGCCACCAATGAAAGCGGCGACAGTTCCAGCCAGAAGCAGATATTGCAGGCCCAGTGCCTGGGCCGTTCCCGAGCGCAATCCGATGATAACGCCACCAAGTCCGGCACAGAAGCCGGAAATTGCGAATACGATGATCATCGGTCGTTTCAGACTGATGCCCGACGCCAACGCTTCCTTGCGCGCACCGCCGATCGCATAGATCTCGCGGCCAAACCGGGTGTAATTCATGAACAGGCCGACCAGAACGAACGTCAAAATCACCAGCAGGCTGGCGGGCGAGAAGTAACCCAGCATTTTCTCCGAAATGAAATCCGGGACCGTGAAGTCGGTCAGCATCACGGTTTTCTCTTCCGCGGCAAATAGCGCCACACCCCGCAGCAACATCAGCGTACCAACTGTCAGAACGATGGCCCGAACCCGCAAATAGGCAATGAAATAGCCTTGAATCAGACCGATAGTGGTAGATGTCGCGACCGCGATCAGCAATGCTGTCTCAGCGCCAAGACTGTCGGTAAACCGCACGACGATGACCGCGGCAAGCGCCGCGTTTGAACCGATCGAAAGGTCGATTTCACCGGCAATGATACACAACGTCAGCGCCAGGCCGACCAGCCCAAGAACCGCGAAGCGTTCCATGATCGCGTAAACGGTGCGGTGGGTGGCGAAAAACTCGTTGGTGAAAGCGAAATAGCCATACACACAGACGGCCAGCAGAATAGCGAATGCCAGATCCGGATTATGGGCGACTGCGTTTTTGAGCCGGGTGAACATGCCAGTCTCCGTGTCCATGACTATTCCTGTGCCCTGCTGCCGCGCCTTACCAACGCGAAGACTATGATGCTGAAAACAATCATCAGTCCGACGGCAAGGACCCGCGGCCCGCTATTGAAACCATGCAAAACCATCATGTTGTCGACGGTCGAGATGAATACGGCACCGAGACTTGATCTCAACGTCGAGCCAAATCCGCCCATAATCGAGTTCCCGCCGACCATCACCGTGGCAATGACCAGAATGGTCATGTCACCGGATGACCCGAACTCCGACGAGAAATAGTTGACGTGGGCGCTCGAAACCTGGGCGGAAAAAGCAATCGCCACAAACGCCGAACAAATTGATGCGATGGCGCATGTCTTGATTGCCATGGAAAAATTTTCGTGGCCGGTTGCTTTGCCAGCGGCACGGTTGGCGCCGATCAGATAAACCTGACGGCCGAAGGTGGAATAACGCAGCACGATTTCGGCAGTGATTGATATCAGGATAAAGGCAATGGTGATGTTCGGCAGACCAAACAGCGAGCCCGATCCAAGCCATTCCGCGCCGTGTGGACGGCGAAAGGACACCACGAGATTCTCGCTCCACCAGGAGGCAACACCGAAAAACAGACCGGCCGCCCCGAGCGTCACGACGATCGGATTGCCGCCAAGACCGATCAACGCGCCCTGTAGAACGCCGGCCGCCAGCGCAATCAGCATGGTGAACAGGAAGGACAGCTCGAAGCCGTATCCCGCTGACATCGCAGTTGCAAACGCAATGATCGACAGCGCCGCTGTCTCCTTCATGGAGAGCAGGAAAAAATTTCCCGAAAGCGTCACGAAGGTCAGACCAATGGCCATGATCCCGACCAGCGCGGCATCGCGAACGATGGTCTTGAGATTGAACAGGGTCAGGAAATTCGGCGCCGTGACCATGCCGTAGAGAAACACCGCAAGGAACAACGCGACCAATACGATGACGATCGGTGAGTGGTTCTGAATAATCCGATTGAACAGGGAAGCCGGAGACGCGCTGGCGTAGACATTGGCGGTGGTGTTCATGGCTCTCGACCGTTTCTAAAGATTGGTTTCATCGAACGGATCGGTGATCTGTTTGAGGATCGCCGCGGCAGTCATGTCATTCAGTCCGATCTCACCGATCTGCATACCGCGATAGAAGGTGATGACCCGGTCGGGCAGATTGGAGATCTCCTGAATATCAGTCGATGCAACGACGATCGCCGCGCCATCGTCGGCCAGATCACGCAGCTTGCGATAGATTTCCGCACGTGCTCCGACATCAACGCCCCTTGTCGGTTCGTTGACAAGAATGATTTTCGGTTCGATCGACAACCACTTGCCGAGCGCAACTTTCTGCTGGTTACCACCGCTCAGAACACCGGCTTCGGCACCGAGACGACTGACATCGATGGTGTATTTTGTGGCGATTCCGCGGGCCATCGTCCGCTCGGCGAGTCTGGACATCCACCCGAAACTCGATACCGCACCGAGCGCCGGCGACGTCAGGTTTTCCCGTATCGGACGTCCGAGAAACAGGCCGTCATGCTTGCGGTCTTCCGAACAATAGCCAATGCCGTTCGCGATTGCTTCCTGCGGATTAGCCGGCAGGAATTCACGCCCCTGATAGGCCAGTTTGCCATCGCGTGTGCGCTGAGCGCCGCCAATAGCGGCCAGAATTTCGCCCGATCCACTACCAAGCTGTCCGGCAAGACCGAGAATTTCGCCTGGATAGATATCGAAACTGACCGGTTCAAGCAGACCATCCGGCCAGAGGTCTTTTACGCCCACCAATGGTTTCGGGCGCTCGATGACGGCGGGCCGCTCAGGAAACATGTTCTTCAGTTCCCGGCCAAGCATCAGCTCGACAAGCGAATTGACATCCAGTTCGCTGGCCTTTTTCGGTTCCTGGCTTTCTCCGTCCCGCAACACCGTGATCCGATCGGTTATCTTGAATATCTCATCCATGCGGTGGCTGACATAGATGATCGACTTACCGCGTTCGGCCAGGCGCGCGACCATCTCCAATATGCGGATACTGTCGGATTCCCCCAGCGCTGCTGTCGGTTCATCAAGGATGAGTACCCGCGGATCGTGGGCAATCAGCCGGGCCACTTCGACCAGATGGCGTTCCCCGACTGACAGACGATCGACACCAGTCGCCGGATAAATGTCACCGAGACCGACCTCATCAAGATATTTGCGTGCCTTGCGGGCAAGATCGCGTTTGGTTGCAAATGTCGGGACGTTGTGGCCGGCCAGAAAGATGTTTTCGGCGACGCTCATCGTCGGTATCAGGCTGAGCTCCTGCTGGGCAATCGCAATGCCGGCCTGCTCGGCTTTTCCGGGGTTGGAAAACCGGATTGGATTCCCATCAAGCAGGAACTCGCCGGTATAACCGTCATCAAATCCGCTGATGACCTTCACAAGTGTGGATTTCCCTGCTCCGTTTTCGCCGACCAGACCCATGACCTCACCGGGTCCGATCTCGAAATCGACGCCGCGCAGCGCGTGGATGGCACCGAACGACCTGGAGACAGAAGAGAGTTTAAGCAGAGGTTGCATTCAATTCTCGCGCCCGATGGTTTGGTCACAGATGACCAAAACCACCCGGGAAACCGTGAGGGTTCCCCGGGCGGCAGTTGCCTGAAAATTCTGCTTAGTTGGCCCAGGCACCCGAACACAGTTCTTCGATGCCGTAAAGCTTGCCATCAAAACCGCGTAGCGCAGTGGTGGCGATGGTTTCCTTGGTTACCGCAGGATTTGGAGTGAAGTTGATGTAATTCTGCAGTTTGCCGGTCGCCAGGTATTCCTCGACCAGCTTGATGGCGAGCTGACCTTCATGCAGCGGTGACTGCAAGGTCGTTCCGAACTGCTTGCCTTCCTCGATCAGCTGCTTGTCGCCATTGCACACCGTGCCGACGGCAATCACATCATCGCCCATCTTGAAACCGGCTTCTTCAAGCGCCTTGATACCGCCGGTCAGAATGGCATCATCCATACCATAAACAAAGTGGATGCCCTGATCCTTGAGTTTTGCGACGAGTTTGGCCGCACCCTTGTAGCCGTTGGCCTGACCGAAACCTTCGTCGACATCACCGATGACCTTCAGATCGGATCCGGCAATGGCTTCATTGAAGGCATTGATCGACAGGCCGTATCCACCATAGGAATGCGGGTAGGCAAGGACGAGCACATTGAAGCCGTCGCCGCCCGCTGCCTTCTTTGCCGCGGCCGCCTCACGCATCATGTAACCGGCATTGCGCGCCCGCAAACGATCGTCAGGACCGGCATATCCGAAGATATACTTCTTGTCCTGCTCGTTTGGCAGCTGGTTGATTTTCAGCACCGGAACGCCGGTTTTGTGCAATGCGCGCAGTGAACCGAGACCCGCCGTCGCATCCGATGGCCACCAGATGAAAACGTCCGGAAGCTGGCCAGCGGCCAGCACCTGCTGAACCTGCTGGTCCTGCTCCGCCTGGTTGAACTGGTTCTCAAAAACCTTGATGTCATAGCCCTTGAGCTTGGCTGTTTCCTTGATGCCGGTGATGAAGCGGCCGATATAGGCCTCACCCGCCGGTCCATTGAATGAAACAATCGAGCCCTTCTTGTCCTGTGCCATCGCGCCCGAAAGCACAACGCCCAGACCGATGCACATCGCGGCGACAAAGCCGAATGCTCTTCTCAAATTAATCATGGAATCCTCCCATACCTGTTGAGGCCAATGCGAATAGCCTGCCGCAGTGTGTCAGATCGCCTGTGACTGGATGAATAGCGGTTTTATCCAGATTGGCTCATTCATGTTCAATATGGACATATTTGCAATTCCAAGCTTTTGCGCCAGACGCCAGTGTCGATGCAGTTTTGTAGCAATAGCATTGGAGGAAATCCGGGATGGACAAATCAAGGCTCGCCGGAAAACACGTCCTCATCACGGGCGGCGCCCAGGGCATGGGAGCCGCGATTGGCGAATATTATGCGGCACAGGGCGCAAAAGTCTGTCTGGGTGATCTGAACCTGCAGGGTTGCCAGGATGTCGTCGAACGCATCAAGTCCGCCGGCGGAGAGGCTGTGGCGATTTCACTTGATGTCACCGAACGTGCGCAGATGGCAGCTGCCGTGCAGGCCACTGTCGACGCGTTCGGGTCGATCAACGTCATGCTCAACAATGCCGGCATCAACAAGCCTTTGATGTTCCTTGATGTCACCGAGGAAAATTTCCGCAAGATCATGGATGTCAATGCACTCGGCGTTCTGATCGGCATGCAGGAAGCAGCCAAACAGATGATCAAACAGGGGAAACAGGACTACCCCTACAAGATCATCAACGTCGGCTCGATCCTGTCGCGTCAGGCTTTTGATGATGTTGTGCCCTATGCCTGCTCGAAACATGCCGTTCTCGCGATGATCAATGGTGGCGCCAAGGCGCTTGTCGAACACAACATCACTGTCAACGGCTATGGCCCGGGTGTGGTGCGGACTGAATTATGGGAACAGCTGGACAAGGATCTTGTTGCGATTGGCAAGTTCGAGAAAGAAGGCCAGTCGATGGACCAGCTCGCCGAAGACATGATCCTGATGAAACGCTACTCCTATCCCGAAGACGTTGTCGGTTCGGCAGCCTTCCTGGCATCGGCTGAATCCGATTATATGACCGGGCAATTGTTCATGATCGACGGCGGAATGATCATGCAGTAAAAGCACCGGTCAACGCGGAAGCTTCGGGAGAAACCATGATTGTCGTTACAGGAACCCTGGAATTGAACCCGGAGGATATGGATGCGGCTATCGGCTACGTCCTCGAAGCGGTTCACGCGACCAATCAGGAAGAAGGTTGCATTACCTACGGATTCTACCGTGATCTAGAGAATCCCGGACAGTTCCGCATCTATGAGGAATGGGAATCAGAAGCCCATCTTGCCGCGCACGGAAAGGCCGAACACATGGCCGCATTCCGGAAAAAACTCGGTACGTTGCGCGTACTCGGCCGCTCGCTGAAAGTCTTCGACGGCACAAACGAACGTTCACTGTAGAACCGGCGGGATCGTGCCCTGGCAGGCAAACCCGGCTCAATAGTCTCGTTCGAAGAATATACCACCCTTGGTTTCGCCGCTGTCGCTGGCCTGCCCGCGCAGTTTCAGCCCGCGGCCGATCGACAGGTCGATGGTCGCCTTGCCTGATCCGGCCTTGGATCCCTTTTCAATGCTGAGATAGGTCCGGTCATTCAGATATTTGCCCACTGCCACCGATGTGTCACCGGTGTCGCCGTCGGTTTTGACATCGATGTCGTCGACACCAATCTGGCTGCGCAACTTACCGAGCAGGCCGGACGAACCGCCCACACCGCTCAATTCGGCAACGGCATCCGCCAGTTGCGCGATCTGCAACGGCGAAAGATTGCTGAGTGACTGTCCGAATACCAATTGCGCCAGCACCTCGTCCTCAGGCAGCGAGGGGCTGGAACTGAAAGTGAATTTCGGATCATCCGCCGAGCCCGATACCCGTACACGGACGGTGGCATCGCTGGTGGTGGTCTCGGCTGTCAGGTCGATTACCGGAACCAGCGATCCGGAAAATCCGGCGGTTCCTTCGGTAAAGTTCAAACGCCGCCCGAGGATGGAAAGACGCCCACGGATGAGACTGAACTTGCCGGTTGCACGCGGTGACCCGGTTGTTCCGGAAAGTTTGAGCGAACCGCCAAGTTCGGCATCAAGTCCCCTGCCCCGAACAAAAATCCGGCTGGGCGCGTTCAAAATGACATCCAGGCCAAGATTGGAAGAGGACTCGTTACCACCGCCGCTAGGCTGCAGGGCGTCCACCTGTTTTTGCACCCGCGCCGATGCATTCTTGTGCTTCACATCCAGCCGCGCCAATGAACCCGGCAGGGTGTCGGGAATGCGAACCGTCACTTTGCCGAAGTCAATCCTTCCGCCGAGGATACCGCCGGCGACAATCGGACCTTTCAGGGTCAGATCGCCCCCCAGGTTGGCCGTCACCAGTTCGCCGTCCGTATAGCGCCCGTTGCGCAGCGAAAGCGACAGATCGGCTGGCAACCCGTCCTCGATGCGAATTCCGATCGTCCCTTTCGCCGCAAGAGTTCCCCCAGTCGAGAGTTCGCCGCGCAATAGCCTGATAGTGGCCACTGCCGAGGACAGTCCGATGTCAGCGCTGATATTGTTGATCGCGATGCCGGAACGGGCATCGATGAACCGGGCGTTTGCAGTCGAAACAGTACCGGTGATGTCGGGAAGCGGCGGAGATCCGGATATCTTGAGATCGACTTTTGCCGCACCTTCCAGCTTGATGCCTTGCGCGGCAACCCCGGCCGAGGCCAGCCGCATCGGAACAGCACCGGTAATTTTGAGATCGAGAACCGTCCTGGCACCGGTCCGCACGCTTCCGCCGCCGTTGAGCGAAAGGCCGGCCGCATCGGAAAGAACTGCTTTGAAGACCAGCCTGTCACCGGCAAATCGACCGTCGGATTTAATGGACAGTCCTTTCACCCCGGCAGCGCGGCTTTGCGCAACCGAAGCGTTCGCCACGGACAGATCATAATCAATTGCCGGCGCGGCAGCCGCGCCAGACACGGTGACAAGACCGGAAACCGAGCCATTGGCGCCAAGTGCCGGAACGAAGACATTGGCGGCTGAAGCGGAAACCGTCGCCAGTTTTGCCGTCAACACCAGCGTCTCTCCGGCCGTGCCACTGACGTCAACTTTGCCGCCTCCCACCACCAGCGCCAGTTGCTCGATGTCAGCGACGCTGTTTTTGACGGTGATTTGCGACGGCGCGCCAAGTCCTACGCGCAAACCCCGCAGATTGGCTTTGCCCGACGCCAACCGGATTGTGGTCGCACCGGAGCCAGCCTTAACGTCGCCGGCCAGTTCTGCCGGATTGCCATCCACTTGTGCCGAGCCGGAAAAGCGCGTCCGGTCTTCGTCTTGCTGAAGATCGACCGCAAGATCGGCGATTTTGGTATTCCCGGCCAGCAGGCGTGCAACACCGATTTTTCCCGCCACGCCCGGTTCGGACAGATAGTTTTCAACGACCGCATCAATATCCAGTCCCTCGGCAACGATCTCTCCGCTACGAACTCTTGCACTTTCCGCGCGTACGTTGAGGATCGGCACATCCGCGACGATCAGAAATTCCGCTGTGCCCTTCAAATCGCCCTCGGCCTGCTGCAGCGCCAGCGCTGCGATCTGCGACAGATTTGGCAGGACAATATCGAGCACCCCTGTGGGGCGAAAACCGGCATCAAGCTGCAGATCACCGGCGATGACGTTTTCTCCAATCGCAATCCGGGCGCGCTCGATCAATTTCTGGCCGTCCCGCGTCGACAGGCTCGCCGCGCCGTCGATAGTGGCTTCTTCCATCTTGCCGGAAAGGCGAACGTCGGCCGATGGTGCATCGGGATTGGCAATGCCTTCAGCGGTCAATGCAAGATCTGTGATCGATTTGCCGATCGCCTCCAATACGTCTGACCGCGCCTCGAATTTGAACGATGGAGCGGAAACGGAACCCTCTGCAGAAGCAGAGAAGGAAAGCGCACCGGCGAGTTTGTCACTGGCTGCCTTCAGGGACGATAGTTCTCCCGAAATCGATGATTGAAGCATGTCGCCATCGAGCCGCCCCTCGCCGCTTGCTTTCAGCGCCGCCCCGTCCAACTTGAGATTGTCGACCGACACGACGCCGTCGGCGTTGCGATTCAACCGGGCGCCAATGGCAAGTTTGTCTCCGGCCAGCGAAGCGACTGCTTCGGGCAGTCCGGCGGGAAGTATTTCAATCCGGGAATTCAGATCGAACTGGCTGAAATCCGTTGTGGCGCGCCCCTTGATCCCGGCATTCAAATGCGCCGCTTCCAGCGCCACACTGTCCAATGTCATTTCGCTGCCATCGACCCGGCCGGTGGCAGAAACCACAATCCCGCCTCCGGCAAGGCGTTGAAGATCGGCATTCGCGCTTTCAAATTCATTCGCCGTAGCACTGAGTTTAAACGGCCCCGATACAGTTGTCGGGTCAAATCCGTCCGAGGAAATCCTTGTTCGTATGTCTGAAAGGGAAATGTCGGCCAGATCGAATGCCGCCAGTTCCGCTTCCGCCACAAGTGCGAGCTTGTTACCAGGGCCTTTCAGGGATGCCCTCAGAACTTTCAGGTCAAATACCGTGGCGTTTTCAGCCTCATTGAGCTGCAGCCGAACGGGACCGTCAACACCGTGCGCCGCAAAGCGCATATCGCTTTCACCCTGGGGATCGAAAGCCCCCGAGGCTTCGGCCGTAAATTTTGTGGAATGCAACCGGGCCCGATCGATCGCATAGGCACCGCTGTCATTCGCACGCGCGACAATTTCGAAATTTGCTCCGCCGGCCATCAGGCCGGCATAAGGCTGCGGCAGAATCAGATCGAACGCACCGGAACCATCGGCCGATAAAGTGCGCCCGTCCCGGTCCTGACGAATAGCTGCAGAAACCCGCGCCGACTCGCTGCCATCGAAAGCCAGGGTGGCCACACCGCTCCAGTCCGCTGCGGGGCCCGACCCGTTGACCAGCAAATCAACACGCGGTTTGCCCTCGATTCCGAGCAGGTTGACCAGGATTCCGTCACCGGGCTCGGAGCCTTTGAGATCGAGATCCAGACGGTCCCCATCGGGATGGTAAACGATCCTGGCTTGCAGTGACCCATCCGTTCCGTCGGTTCGGTTGAGCGCTGCATCGGCCTCAATTCGGATCGGCGCTGTATCGGCAATAAGACTGGCTCTGGCGGACATTTGTGCGATTCCGCCGGCAAGACTGTCAT
The DNA here is from genome assembly GCA_021775495.1 of Hyphomicrobiales bacterium. Lineage (GTDB taxonomy): Bacteria > Pseudomonadota > Alphaproteobacteria > Rhizobiales > Rhizobiaceae > JAJFHT01. The sequence continues at coordinate 38,690 of JAJFHT010000034.1, forward strand.
CGAGAAGGATTTGCGGCAGATCGATTGCGCGAATGTCCAACCGCACCGGCAAGGAGGTCGAGCCTTTCGATGCACCGTCGCTTTTGGTCTCGGGCGGCCGGGCGATTTCCACCCGACCGGCGCGGATCAGATCGGCCGAAAAACTGCCGGACAGCAATTTCAGCGGGGACCAGTGTATTTCTATGTCTTTGGCCAGCAGCCAGGCGGTCTCGCCATCCTCAACCACGACATGACTGATCGAAAGATTGCCGGACCAGATGCCCTTGACCGACCCGATTCCGATCCGCCGCTCAGGGCTGGAAACGGCTTGCGACACCATGCCGGCAAGCGACTTCCGACCGGCCGAGGTTCCGGTCAGCAACGCCATGGCGCCGATTGTCAGCACCAGAACAAGGGCAAGCGCGAGCAAGCCGATTTTTGCGAAACGGCCAGACATGCACCCACCGCGAATCGTTTGTCAGAATGATTGGCCGATTCCAGCGTAGACGCCAAATGTGTTTTCGCCGGGGCGCCGGTTGAGCGGTATGCCGGCATCGATCCGCAGCGGTCCGACCGGCGTCAGATAACGCACGCCAAGCCCGGCACCAACCCTGACGGAAGAAGAATTCAGCGTGCTGCCGGTCGAAACCGTTCCGACATCGATAAACGGTACCAGTCCGATCTGCTCGGTGATCTGTATTCTCAGTTCAAGCGACGCTTCGCCAAAGGAGCGGCCACCTGTCGGATCGCCATTCGCATCCTTCGGTCCCACTCCCTGGAAAGAATAACCTCTGACGGAACCGCCGCCGCCGGAATAGAACCGGCGATGCGCCGGAATCGAGGTAAGTCCGGCACCGACGATCATTCCACCGGCGACCCGACCGGCAAGTATGACCTTCTTGGCCCGGTCCACCGCCAGATAGGCTGATGCGGCCCCGCTGATCGAAACAAAGGACGCGCTCGACTGGATATCATGGGCGGGCTCAATCCTGGCCAGCAGCCGATAGCCCTTGGACGGGTTGAGCTTGTTGTCGCGCATGTCGACGACATATTCGATCGGCACGCTGGCGATCAGATGTTTGGCTGTGCCGAAACTGTCGGTGACACGCGACCAGTCAAGCTCCAGTCCGACCGAAACCGTCTGCCGTCTGGTCAATTCGTAGACCACACCGACACCTCCACTTACGGAAGAGCGGTCATAGGCGTCCGGATGCTCGAAACTGGCCCTCAGATTGGAAGTGAATTTGGTCAGCGGCCCGAATGCGCCGGGTTTTTCGAACAAGATGGCGGCGTTGTAGTCCAACTGTCCCACCGAGGCCTCACCGATCCGTCCGACGGCTGCCTCGACCCGCAGTTTTTCGGCCCGTCCGAACAGGTTTCGGTGCCCCCAATATCCCTCGATACCGGCACCATCGGTGCTCGACAATGTTGCGCCAATGCCGAGATAACGTTTCTTGCGCTCTTTGACCTTGAAAGCGACCGGGTAGGAACCGTCCGGGTCGAGATTTTCGACCGGTTGCGTTGAAACGCTGTCGAAAACCTCCAGCCCGATGAGTCGGTCGCGCGCTCGCTTCACCTCTTCCGGATCGTAAGTCCTGCCGGCCTCGATATCGGCATATTCAGCGACAAAGCCCGGATCCATATCCTCGGTCCCGGAGACGGACGTCGCGCCAAATGGCGCCACCGGACCGGCGGCAAGTTCCAGCACAATATCGAGTGTTCTGCTTGAGTGGTCGGCAACGATTTCACGGTCGGAAATACGTGCCAGCGGATGGCCCGATTTCTTCAGCTCCTCGACCATTGCGTCTTCAGCGCCGATGATTGCGCCGGAATTCGCATTTGAGCCGGTTTGCAGCCCGAAATCCAGCGGATCGAGGCCAGCGACATCGCCAGTCAGTTCGACCTTGCCAAAGCGGTAGACGCTGCCCGGTTCAATTCGGATGACCACCGGGATCGGCACACCTCTGGAGAACTCGGCATCCGGCGGAATGTCGTCAAAAGGCCGGCCGGCGACGGTGATATCGACGGTCCCGCTGTAGCGCGCGGATTCGTACAGCGCGGCAACCAGCCGTTCCCGATCATCGCGAACCTTGACCAGCAGCCCAAGCGAGCCGGACACCGGTTTTTCCTGATCCTTGACCAGAACCGAGGCCTGCGTCAGCGCGTCAGTCAAATCCTCGTCCAGATTGCCAGTCTCAAGCGACACGGCATAGGAGACGGGATCCACAACAACCTCTTCTTCCGCGGCCTCGGGTTCGAACAGTTTCAATCCGAACAGTTCGATCGCCTGGGCCGGAATGGGGACGAGCAGAAGCGCGGCCACGGCGAGGCATGGCAGCAGGAGGCGACTCAGCACCTTACTGTCGACAGGCATGACGCAATACTGACCCTGCTCAACGCGTTTCATAAGGAAGCCGGATTATCGCTCTGGTTTGTGAAATAACAATTAGCGTCCCAACGGAACAGTCCGGTCAACGCCATGCGATGTCAATATTTATACAATTCAAGACGCACCCGCCAGCCGGATTGCTTGTCAGATGCCAAAAGACAGGATTAGCTCCGGCGCAGGCATCGGACAAACAGAGCGAATGAACGGGCACAACATAGAACTGGTCATTTTTGATTGCGACGGCGTGCTGATCGACAGCGAAATCATCAGCGCGGGGATTCTGATCGATCAGCTGCGCGCAGCCGGTGTGAACGTCGATCTGGACTATGTACAAAACAATTATTTGGGCAGAAGCTTTCCGAAAGTGGCGCAGGACATCCGCGAGCACCTTGGCGTGGAACTGCCCGACAGCTTTGAGACCGAGTACCGGGCCAGCCTTTTGTCAGCATTCGAAGTGGGTCTGAAAAAGACCAATGGACTGGATGACATGCTTGGACAGTTGCGGCCGAGAGCCTGTGTTGCGACAAGCAGCAGTCCGCAACGGGTGAAACGGTCGCTTGAGCTTGTCGGGCTTGATCGCATGTTTGCCGACAACGTGTTCACCGCGTCCGAAGTTGCCAACGGCAAACCGGCTCCTGATCTGTTTCTCCACACCGCCAGGTCAATGGCCGTATCTCCGGTCAATTGCCTGATTGTGGAGGACAGTCTGCCGGGAATAAGGGCGGCGATCGCAGCTGAAATAGGTGTGGTTCGATATGTCGGTGCGAGCCATCTGAGCGGCTCGCATCAGAGCCTCCCGGCCGACATCGACGATGTCCCGCTGTTTGACAAATGGCCGATGTTCTTTGATTTGTTGCCTGGACTGCGGCGTGATGACCATTAGGCGGGGAAGATAAATGGCAAGCAAGGTCGATACGGATAAAAGCCGCCTCGACGAGGCAGCAAGAGCCGGGTGGCTCTATTATGTTGCCGGCAACACCCAGGATGAGATTGCCCGCAAACTCGGAGTATCGCGGCAATCGGCGCAGCGACTGGTGTCGCTTGCCGTCAGCGAACGGCTGATCAAGGTCCGGCTTGATCACCCGATTGCCAATTGTATGGAACTGGGTGCGCGACTAAAGGATCGGTTCGGCCTGCGGTCCTGTGAGGTTGTGCCGAGCGACCCCGATTCGGCCGGATCGAACATCGGAATTGCCCTTGCCGGTGCCGCCGAAATGGAACGGCATCTCAAATCCAACCACCCGAAAATCATCGCCATCGGTACCGGGCGCTCATTGCGCGCCTGCATTGATCAGTTGCCGCAGATGGATTGCCCGCAACATCAGATTGTCTCGCTTCTGGGAAACATGACGCCCGATGGCTCGGGCTCGGCCTATAACGTCATCATCAACATGGCTGACCGGGTCAATGCTCGGCACTATCCGATGCCGTTACCGGTTTTTGCTACGTCAGCCGAGGAACGCGAAGTTCTGCAAAATCAGAAACCGGTACACAACATCTTGCTTCTGGCCAGGCAGGCAGATCTGACATTTGTCGGTATCGGTAATTTTGATGACAACGCACCGATTCTGATTGACGGGTTTTTGTCGCGTGATGAAATGCGTGTGCTGCGCAAGGCCGGTGCCGTCGGCGAAATCACTTCTTGGGTTTTTAATCGCCATGGCAGTATCATTGAAGGACCGATCAATGATCGTGTTGCCAGCGCACCGCTGCTGCCAGATCGGCCCAATCTCGTGGTCGGAATTGCGGCCGGACCGCAAAAAGTTGCTGCAATCCGCGGTGCCATCATCGGTAAACTGATCAATGCTCTGATCACAGATGAAATGACTGCAGAGCAATTGCTCGAAGATTGAGCAATTTCCACAACATCATAACAATTTGTTTTTAAAGAGTTTTATTGCCATATCTGGCAAAGGTTCGGCACGAGCTGACGCCAGAAGCTTGACAGCAATTCAACCTTGTGTGAATATTTGCCCGCATTTGTAGCAAATGCTCATATGCCGATTTTTGGGAGGAAGTTATGAAATTACTCGCCCGCACCCTTTTGGGTGCGTCTGCGCTCGCTGTTGTACTGACACCCGCGCTTGCAGAAGAACTCACTATCGCCACTGTCAACAATGGCGACATGATCCGCATGCAGAAATACACCGATGATTTCACCAAGAAAACCGGCCACAAGGTCGAATGGGTGACGTTGGAAGAAAACGTCCTGCGCCAGCGCGTGACGACGGACATCACCACCAAGGGCGGTGCCTTCGATATTATGACGATCGGCATGTACGAGACGCCGATTTGGGGCAAGAACGGTTGGCTGGTTTCGCTGAACGATCTCTCCGCAGAATACAACGTTGATGATATTCTGCCTGCGATGAAAGGTGGCCTGTCCCACGACGGCACCATGTACGCAGCACCCTTCTATGGTGAATCGTCGATGATCATGTATCGCACTGATCTGATGGAAAAAGCCGGTCTAAAAATGCCGGAGGCGCCGACTTGGGATCTGGTGCGCAAGGCTGCCGCAGCGATGACTGACCGCGACAATGAGATCAATGGCATCTGCCTGCGCGGCAAGGCTGGATGGGGTGAAGGTGGCGCTTTCATCACGGCAATGTCCAACTCGTTCGGTGCACGCTGGTTCGATGAAAACTGGAACGCCCAGTTTGACACCAAAGAATGGGCCAACACCCTGAACTTCTATAAGGGCATGATGGAGGAATCCGGCCCTCCGGGATACGCCACCAACGGTTTCAATGAAAATCTTTCACTCTTCCAGCAAGGAAAGTGCGGCATGTGGATTGATGCCACTGTTGCTGCATCTTTCGTAACCAACCCGAAGGACTCGACCGTCGCTGACAAGGTCGGTTTTGCTCTGGCGCCGGACACGGGCCTTGGCAAGCGGAGCAACTGGCTCTGGGCCTGGGCATTGGCCATTCCGGCTGGAACGAAGAAAGAAGCTGCTGCGAAGGAGTTCATCGAATGGGCAACCGGGACAGGCTACATTGAGCTGGTTGCTTCGAAAGAAGGTTGGGCAAACGTTCCTCCGGGCGCACGTAAATCTCTGTACGAAAACCCGA
>JAJFHT010000331.1 GCA_021775495.1 Hyphomicrobiales bacterium
TTGTCGATCATCGATATCACAACGTCAGCCGGATACTGCCATTCCATCGCTACCCAGCGGTTCACCGTAAACAGCTGGACCGGAATGCCCGAATTGTCGAATGATACCGCCACCAGATGACACAGGCCGCCATTCTCGTAATCAGGTTCCGGAGGCAGGGCGAGCGGCTCAGCACCTTCCGGCGCGTGTTCGGTGTAGGTGAACAAATGGAAATGGCCGTGTTCGTCCCACGGACGTGCCAGCTTGTCTTCCTCATGGGCGTGATAAAACCACAGCGCACCCTTGCCGCGATCGTGAACATCGCCCGGTGGATAATGCTGCCATTGCGTGAACGGCTGGTCCTCGACACTTGCGAGCACATCAGTCAGGACATGATATTCAGCTTCGGCTGCCTCCTGCAAAACTGCGACCATGTCTTCAACGCCCTGCTGCATGTGCGCAAGCATCTGCGGTGAAAGGCTGGAATGGTCAAATTCCGTCAGGGTTTTGAAACGTCTCGTCTGGATTGGCGCACTCATGAATTCTCACTATTGAAAAATGCCAGGTTGATAGTGCCAATCTAATCCGGTTTTGCGGTGAAAAAAGGCCTCGCCAAAAAGGAAACGCCGGCCTCTGATCCGAGCGCCGGCGTCACAATCCTTGTCAGGTCGGGAAACCCGACCCGAGCAAATTGTTTAGTCGGATTTCTTCGTTCCGCAAGCACCGCATGCGCCGCAAGCTTTTTTCGCACCGCAAGCACCACAGGCACCGCAGGCTTTTTTCGCGCCACAGGCACCGCAGGCGCCACATGCCTTCTTGGCACCGCAGGCACTACAGGCCTTGGTTGCGCTGCATGCCGCACAAGATGCAATGCCGGCAGCCGGCATGGCTGCTGCAAGGCCGCCGCCGATCATCATCATTGCGAGTACTTTTTTGGACGTTGAGATAGGCATGGTGTGTTCTCCTGAAATTGTTGTCGACCCGTTTTTCCTCGGGGTTATTTGGGATCACATAACGGCCATTCACTTGCCACTCACGTTCGGTTGAGCGGATTCACGAATTGTTTCCAATCCCGTTACCGGGAAAGCGACTGCTTATCGATCCAGCAATTGCACGGTCTGCTTAAACTTCATATTTTCTGAAATTTCTTTAAGAAATTTGATTTTGACTGAAGTGACTATCGCCATTCATATAGGAGCGCTGCCCGGAAAGAGGTCGGATCCAAAACAATTCAACACCCGCGCTATTCCGAGGAGGAAAAAAAATGGCGATAAAACCACCTTTTACGAATTTGGAGATCAAGAAAGCTCCATCCGGATTCTATGAGGGCTACAGCCTTCCGATCGCACTGATCAGCAAGTTGACAATGGCGCTTCTGGTAGTCTGGGCACTGTTCTGGCCAGCCAATGCAAACGGTGTTCTGGGCAGCGTGAATGGAAATCTGCTGAAGGGATTCAATGGTTTCTACATCGTCATTGTTGGATTCTTCGCTGTTTTTCTTGCTGTGTTGGCAATCCTGCCGCAAACCGGACGCAGGTTGATGGGCCGGGCCGGCGAAGCGCCCGAATTTTCCAATTTTTCATGGTTCTCGATGATGTTCGGGGCTGGCCTTGGTGTCGGACTGATGGTGTTTGCCACAGCTGAACCGCTTGGCCTGTGGGGATCAAATCCGCTGACGGTAGGCGGGGACGTCGCTCCGAATTCGGCCGAAGCGCTGACCAGCGCCTATCGCTACACATTTCTTCACTACGGCTTCCATGCATGGGCGATCTATGTGGTGACCGGTCTGTCGCTGGCATACTATGCCTATACCCGCGACATGCCGTTGACGATCCGCTCGGCTCTGACACCATTGTTCGGTAAAATCATCAATGGTTTCCTTGGTCATGTCGTCGATGTTCTGGGCGTCGTCGCAACCATACTCGGCGTATCGGTGACCATCGGTTTCGGCGTCAGTCAGTTTATTGACGGCATGTATGCGATCACCGGAATGGACTGGATGATGGATCTGACCGGTGAGGCACCAAAACCGGGCACTGTCGGACTTGTTGCCGGACTTGTTGTCATTATGGGCATGTCAATCATCTCCGCCGTATCGGGTGTCGGCAGAGGGGTCAAATACCTCTCGAACCTCAATATGGTTCTCTCGCTGATCCTGCTGCTGACTTTCGTGGTATTTGGTTCGTTTCTTTTTGCCATGACCACCTTTGCCACCGCTTTGGCCGATTATCTGCTGTATTTCCTGCCGCTATCCTTCGGTCCCTACGCTCCCCAGTCAGCCGACGCCTTTGCGTCCGCCCTGCCGGCAGCAGCAGCGCCATTGGCCGGAGATCTTTATTCCGGTGCAACCAACGCCTGGGGTTCCCTTGCCGGTTTCCAGGGCGGACTGACCGGTGCGGCGGCCGAGTTGCCGGCGGATGTCCAAGCCGCGGCTTATGAGGCTGGCACACAGGGCCGCCAGTTTGGCTGGCAGTCAGGTTGGACCACATTCTACTGGGCCTGGTGGATCGCGTTCTCGCCTTTCGTTGGACTGTTCCTGGC
>JAJFHT010000332.1 GCA_021775495.1 Hyphomicrobiales bacterium
CAGGGACCATCAATCTACCGTATCAACTGTTCCTGGTATTACCCTATCTGGCGACTGTCATTGCGATGATTGTGAATTCCAAATCGGTGATCTCGCCCGCCGCTCTTTTGAAACCCTACAACCCGGAAGACCGTTAGAAACCGTTTTCTGCATCATCACATCATGCCTTATTGAGTCTGCAAGGAGAAATGACCGTGGCTGACCCGTCTTTGATCAGCTTGATGTTTGTTCTTCTGCTTGTGATCGGTGCCCTGGCCGGTGTGCTGGCAGGTATGTTGGGTGTCGGTGGTGGCATCGTACTGGTACCAGCCCTCTTCTACGCCTTTTCCCAGCTTGGATATGGGGGCGCGCAATTGATGCAAATCTGTCTTGCCACGTCACTTTCAACCATCATCGTAACATCGCTCAGGTCGCTTTTAGGGCATCATAAAAAGGGCGCTGTTGAATGGAAAATTCTAAGCAGCTGGGCACCGGGCATCGCGCTGGGTGCGATAGCCGGGATGTTGATTGCGTCATCGCTGCGGTCGGCCACGCTTCAAATGGTGTTTGGCGTTCTGGCGATTACCGTGGGCGTGTACATGGCCCTGGGAAACAGCAAGTGGCGTCTGGGAGCCACGATGCCAACGGGACCGGTGCGCGCACTGATGTCGCTTGTGCTTGGCTTTCTGTCTGTCCTGATGGGCATAGGGGGTGGCAGCTTTGGCGTACCAGTTATGAACCTTTTTGGGGTTCCCATCCATCGTGCAGTTGCAACCGCTGCAGGATTTGGCGTGATCATCGCTGTCCCTGCCGTCATCGGATTCCTCTTTGTTCAGATTGATCCTGGAACCCGGCCGCCGTTTACGATCGGTTCAGTAAATCCGATCGCTTTTGTGACTATCATTACAATGACATTGCTGACAGCGCCCCTGGGTGTAAAGCTGGCACACAAAATGGATGCGAGGCCGCTTAAACGTGTGTTCGGAGTTTTTCTGACGCTGGTGGCAGTGAACATGTTGCGTAAGGCGATGGGTTTTTGATGCTGGTCTGGTGGTTTTGGGCGCGCATCGGCGGTCCAGAACAGGTCGGCATCATGGCGACAGCGGTTTGATGTTCGTTAATGTCTGTCCATGCTTGTGCCCGGCTGCGACCGGCCGGATCACCTGCCTTCAGGCGTTGGCCGCGCAGGCTTCCGCCGCGCAACGGTGTCATGTTGATCTTGACGGATGTTTCATCGATGAAGACAAGGCGACGAGGTTGGCGCCAGCACTGCCATTCGGAACGCACCACTCTCGCATCAGCGCGCTCTTTCTCCGATGCCATCAGCGTTATTTTAATAGCTGAAACCCTGTCTGCACAGGAACTTGGACAGATTGGACGGATCAGCCTGCACGCCATGTTCGGCCTGAAGTACTGCAGCAAGTTCCGACATGGTGATGTCGGGCCTGGCTTTCATCTGGGAGATGATGAAGTCGCGACAGGGACCAAGCTCGCCGAAGTCCGGTGGACGGCCCATGCGGGCCGGCGCAACCGACCCCTTCGCTTCATAGCGTGCCTGAAGCCGTACCGCCGTCGAGGCTGCAGCCGCAAACCGGACGGCAGCCGCTCACCAACAATTATAATCTTTTACTTACTTAGTTGTCTGACGGTTATCAATTTAAATCAGATGTGTTTTTTGACTTTTTTTCCTGCCTTCAGGAAGCGCACCGGATTGATTGTCTTTCCGTGTCTGCGGATTTCGTAATGCAGGTGAGGGCCGGTACTGCGGCCGCTGCTTCCAATCTTACCAATGATTTTGCGCACACTGACCCTCTGACCTTTCTTGACCAGGATCTTGCTCATATGGGCGTAACGTGTCTTCAGGCCGTTTCCATGGTCGATTTCCACCATTCGGCCATAGCCTCCTGTCCATCCAGCTTTGACAACCTTGCCGGAAGCGGTTGCGCGGACCGGTGCGCCATTCGGAGCGCGGAAATCCATCCCGGAATGGAATGCTGGAGTGCCGAGAAGCGGGTCCTTGCGCACCCCGAAGCGGCTTGAAATCCTGCGACCTGGCGCCGGATTTGTCACCGGGTAGCGCGCCAGTTTTGTCTTGACTGTCTTTAACTGGTTTAAGGCAACATCCAGTTCACGAACATGGGACTCGAAATTGGTACTGTCATCGGCTGGGACCAGTGGGCCGCCCATGGCGGACTGGTCGCTGGCAATTTGCAGCTTGACGCCCGCAGTTTGTAGCGCCTCAGCAATCGCTCCGGCCTTGTAGTAGGCATCGGTGGTCAATGCCTGAATGTGACTGATCTGCTCGCTTTCAATATCCCGAAGTGAGGCGTTGATCTTTACGAACAACCGGTCAGCGCGGTCGGCGGCGGCGAGGCTTTGGCTGTCCTGCGCGCCCGACAACAGTGGCAGCGATCCGGTAATGATAGAATCAACGTTCGCGATCCGGCTCAGTTTCGCTGAGGGTGCTGCCTCCAGGGCGGCGGCTTTGTCAGGCCGCTTTATCGGAACTGGAACGGTATCCTGGGCCTTTTTGATTTTGCCCGAGGCTCGATCGAGAAGGGGGCCGAGACGACCGTGCCGTTGACTGAGTGCGGTTTGGCGTTTCAGCAGTTCGCTGACCTTGTCTTCCATCAGTTGCTGATCAAGCATCTGGCGGCTGGTTATACGGTCGACCTGGGCCCGGAGCGCGGAAATCCGATCTTCATAGCTGTGCTGCATACGCGCCTGCCGCGCCATTGATGCGCCGAGCAGGTCATCTCGCAGAACGAGATAGGTCGTTGCCAGCAGATATCCGATCGCGAATGCAGCCAGCACCGAGCCCGCCAGAGCGGCGACCCAAGGGCGGACTGTGAAATGACGAATTGAGTCGCCTTGAGCGATAATAATCGTATGAGGTTCTTTACGCTTACCAAAAACGTTTGATCGACCTGTCTGTGACACCGGGCACGCAAGCTCCTTAGGCGGAAAAATCAACCTCCGGATTACACAAGCTTATGGTTAATAAAGAATGTGCGGGTTGCGATAGGGCATGTTCCAGATCAACAGGGACGCGCGTGCCGGAGCAACCGCGCCTCGGTGTAGCCGGCGGCGCGGATATTCATTTCTGCTGGATGCCGTCAGTGTCTATCCGTGGTCGAGAATCAAAGCGACTCTACCGCTTGCAGAACTGTCTCCGCATGGCCCGGAACTTTCACTTTTCGCCAGATTTCGGCGATTGAACCGTCTGCTGAAATCAGGAAGGTCGAGCGTTCCACCCCCATATATTTGCGTCCGTACATGCTTTTTTCGACCCAGACGCCATAGGCGTTGAGCGCGGTCTTTTCCTCATCGGATACCAGCTCAACGGTCAGTTCATGCTTGGCCTTGAATTTGTCGTGGCGTTTAATGCTGTCGGGAGACATCCCCAGCACACGGGCGCCTGCGGTCCGAAATCTTTCCAGCAATTGTGAAAATGCAATAGCCTCCGCCGTGCAGCCGCTAGTGTCGTCTTTGGGATAGAAGAACAAAACCACCGGTTTGCCGCGCAGGGTGGATAATTTCAATATCGTGCTTCCATCGCACGGTAATTCGAAGTCCGGGGCCTGATCCCCGATCGCCAGTTCAGTCATACGCCTGCCTTTCTTGCATTCTATCGACCGTTGGAACGTCATATAGTCGTTCGACAGGATTCGTCCACAACCGAACAAGCGGTGTTCTAGCCACGTGGCTCAAGAAAAACAAAAAGGCGACAGATCCGCATTTGACAGCGAAGACATCGGTCAAATTGAGGTCCTGTTGTCTGAAAAAATGAATGCGGATGCAGAGGAGATCACAACGGCGAGAAAGCCGCTTCGAGTGATCCTGACCGCCTTGTTTGTGCTGTGTTTCGTGGCGGTTGCCGCCATTGCCGGTGGATTTTTTCTCCTGAAATCGGGACTTGAAGGAGAGCGACTCAACGCCCAGGCGCAACAGACGATTCAATCGTTGATGGGTTCCTCGATTGTCACCAAACTGGGCTCCACCCGTCTGTCTCTCGACAAATCGATGTTTTTGGCAATCGAAGCCGGTGATGTTTCCATTCAGGGTACAACCGGTGGCGCTACCATCGGCACCGCCGGTACGGTTCAGTTGGGGATCGATCCGGTTTCGGTTTTGTCCAACAGAATTGAACTTCGCAGCGCCAGGATCAGCAACGCACGTCTTTACGTGGGTGGGTTTTCCAATACCAGCCAGAACACTCTCGTTCCCTCGATCCGAGACGCCGGGGGGCGTGTTGACCCGGACCTGCTCCCCGATGCGCTCTACGGTTCGTTGAGCATTCTGTTCGACATATTGGACACCGGCGCTACAAAGAGCCTTGAGGCAGAAAATGTTCAAATCGACCTGCCGGGTCGCAACGCCGCGTTTATCGTTACGTCTGCACTGTTGACCCGCGAGGATGAAGGGGAACTGGTTCTGCAGGCGCAGCTATCGATCAATGGAGCGGCGGTGCAGGTGTCTGGTCGAACGGTGCGTGATACCCAATCCGGCCGGATTGCCGAACTGAACCTCGTGGCGCAAAATATCCCACTTGGTTTTGTTGCCGGCGTTGATGGTTCCGGCAGTGCAGACGATCCTATTGGCCTGGCAACATTGGAAATTTCCGGAAAGGAAGCAGTCGGCGGATCGGCGAACCGCTTTGACGTGACGGCAACGGTTCCGCAGATCACACTGCCGCTTGGCAAAGGCAATTCCACTTCGGGTTCGAGCCGGATCGAGATGTCGGTCACGAAGGGTGACGGAAAAATCGATGTGGAGAAAGTTCTGCTTGAGCTTGGAAACAGCAGGTTCGAGTTTGATGGCGCATTCGGACCAACTCCCGATCCAGAGGCTGGTAGTCCTCACTACCGCTATGAGTTTGTCAGCGATGGCTCGACCCTTTCGCCGAGTGACAGTCCTGAAGCGCCATTGAGTATCCTTGCGCGGCTTGCCGGTACCTACGATCCTGACACATTTCATTTTTCCATCGACGATATCGGAATCCGTACCAATGGCGGAGAAGTTCTGGGGACGGCCTCGGTTGCGTTTGACAAACCGGTACCGGCGATTTTTCTGGCCATCAGGGTGCCTAAGCTTCCGGTCGGTCACGCCAAACAATTATGGCCTGCGATGGCTGCACCGACGTCCCGCAAATGGGTTCTCGACAATGTGTTTGGCGGGACCGTGCGTAACAGCAATCTGGAATTCTCTGTGGCCTCGGGGCGGCTTGGAAATGGAAAGCCGCTGACCGCTGAAGAAGTGTTTGGATATTTCCAGATAGATGGCGCCCGCTTTGATTCTGCCGGTGAAATTCCGCCGGTCCGGGACGCCTTTGGTTCGGTCGAATTCAAAGGCACCGATGTTGATATATCGCTTTCGAAAGGGACCGCCTATCTGCCAAGCGGGCACAGTGTGGCCACAAGGGATGGCACTTTGACGATCCGCAAGGCTCACATCAGACCTGTTATCGGGGAGTTGGATATCAAGATTGCCGGCGACGCGGCTGCCGTGGCCGAATTGTCGGAATTCAAACCATTCGATGCATTGAGAAATCTCGAATTCGGCCCGAGCGATTTGAGCGGCCAGGTGACTGGAAGCATTTTCAGCGAGGTTCCCATCAGCCGGTCCGAGCGGCCTCAAAAATTGAACTGGCGCGTTGAACTTGACTATCAGGATCTGTCGATTGCGGTGCCGGTCGACGGGCAGCTGGTCTCGCAGGCCGAGGGAACTCTTGTCGTGACGCCCGACAAGGCGGTCATACAGGCGGACACAAAACTGAACGGCGCCAATGCATCGGTGGATCTGATCGAACCTATCGGCGCGTCGGACGAACAGCGCAAACGCCGCGTGGTGGTTGAACTTGGCGACAAGCAACGTGCTGAGTTCCTGCCGGGGCTCAGCACGATATTGAGCGGACCGGTGTCGGTGGAACTGAATGCCGATCTTGAAAAGGTTCAAACGGTCTCTGCCGACCTGACAAATGCGGTGGTGAAATTCCCGTGGATCGGTTGGCAAAAGGGGAAGGGAATCCCGGCGAAGGCTTCCTTTGTGCTCAACCGGGACAAGTCGAAATGGACGCTTTCCGATTTTCAGCTGCGTGGCGACACGTTTTCGGCCGACGGCACAATGCAGATTGTTGGCGGTGAATTGGTCAAAGCGGCGTTCCGAAATATCAGCCTCAATCGGGATGACGATTTTGACCTGATGCTCGAAGGCGGACGGAAGGGATATGCATTGCGCATTACCGGCCCGTTGTTCGACATGCGGTCATTGGTGAAACTCTACTCCGGAGATTTTCAAAAGGCTGCGAAACTGGTCGCAGCGACACCGGTTTCGGTCATTGCCGATGTGAAGAAGGCCAAAGGGCACCATGGCGAAATTCTGGGTGATCTCGGATTTGAGTATCGGGGAACCGGAACCAAAATCGAAAAACTGAAGATTGCGGCCGTGACGGACAACGGAGCCCGGTTTACCTTTTTGTTGGGTGAGGGGGAAACCGGCCGATCCCTGAGAATGGAATCTGCGGACGCCGGTGCGGTTTTGCGGTTTCTGGACGTGTATGAGCGAATGCAGGGCGGAACGATCAATGCAAACATGAAGGCCCGCAATGATGGCCCGCTGAAAGGCACCGTTGATGCCCGCGATTTCTGGCTCGTGGACGAGCCGCGTCTGTCTTCGATTGTCTCGACCAAGCCACAGGCTGGCGGCCGTGATCTGAATTCGACCATTCGTGGCGGGCTTGATGTCACGAAGGTCCGTTTTGACCGTGGATTTACTGAGGTCGAAATGGGAACGAACTACGCCAGACTTAGCCGCGGCATCCTGCGTGGACCAACAATCGGCACTTCGTTCCGGGGTATGCTCTATGATCAGAATGGCCAAATCTCAATCGCTGGCACGTTTATGCCTGCATACGGTTTGAACAGCATATTTGCCGGCATTCCGCTGGTCGGCCAGATTTTGGGAAATGGCCGCGAGGGTGGGCTGCTGGGCATCACATTCAAGCTGCAGGGGGCGGTGAATTCACCGAGCATCGCGGTCAATCCGATCTCAATGATCGCGCCAGGTGTGTTCCGTTCGATCTTCGAGTTTCGGTAGATGGAGCGTAGTAATTCAGACCACCTGTCGCGGCAAACCTATGATTCTGCCTGCCGCACAAGGACGTGGCGTTTTTTGCCGAGTGACAGTTTCAGCACACCCTCATGTGCGAGATCGGCCGCAGAAATGATCCGGCGTTCGTCATCAAACGCTGCATCATTGATGCGCAGCGCGCGCGCTTTGATATGACGCCGCACTTCGCCGTTTGAAGCCGCTAGCCCGGCCTTGACGAAAAGGGACAACACACCGATTCCCGCTTCAAGTTCAGCAGCATCAATCATCACGGTCGGCAGGCTGTCCGAGAGCTTGCCTTCTTCGAAGGTCTTTTTCGCGGTCTCGGCGGCTTCATCCGCTTTTGCCCGGCCATGTGCCAGCGCAGTTACTTCCGTGGCGAGGATCTTCTTGGCCTCGTTGATTTCCGCACCATCCAAGGCGGCCAACCGGTCGATCTCGTCCATTGGAAGTTTGGTATAGAGTTTCAGGAACCGGCTGACATCCGCATCCTCGGCATTGCGCCAGTACTGCCAGAAGTCATAGGGACTCAACATGTCGGGATTGAGCCAGACGGCACCACTTGCCGTCTTGCCCATCTTGGCTCCTGAAGAGGAGGTGAGCAACGGCGTTGTCAGTGCATAGAATTGCTTGTTTTCCAGACGGTGACCAAGATCGATACCGTTCACGATATTGCCCCACTGATCGGAACCACCCATCTGAAGCGTGCATCCGAACCGGCGATTCAGTTCGACAAAATCATAGGCCTGGAGGATCATGTAGTTGAATTCCAGGAACGACAGCGACTGGTCCCGATCAAGCCGCAGCTTGACCGAATCGAAGGACAACATCCGATTGACCGAAAAATGCTGCCCAACATCACGCAGGAACTCAACATAATTGAGGTTCAGCAACCAATCGGCATTGTTGACCATCAGCGCATCGGAGGTTCCATCGCCAAAATCGAGATAGTTGTCGAAGACCTGGCGGATTCCGGCGAGGTTTTCCTCGATCGCCACCGGTGTCAGAATCTTGCGGGCTTCGTCCTTGAATGACGGATCGCCGATCATCGTCGTGCCGCCACCCATCAGGGCAATGGGCCGGTGACCGGTCTGCTGCATCCAGTGCAGCATCATGATCTGAATCAGCGAGCCGGCATGCAGGCTCGGTGCCGTGCAGTCAAACCCGATATAGCCGGTCACCGTCTGTGTCCGGAACATATCGTCGAGCCCTGTTTCATCCGAGACCTGATGGATGAATCCACGCTCCTGCATGACACGCAGAAAGTCTGACCGGTAGCTGCCCATGGCAAATGTTCCTGTGTTTGTGATGGGTCGTTTTTGCCGTGGCATTGGCGAAAGATGCGCTCTACCATCCATCGGTGCGGCAAGACAAGAATGGTGATGTTGATGTCCGGGTCATATGCGCTTGGTTTGATGAGCGGCACGTCGATGGACGGGATCGACATCGCCGCGCTGCGAACCGATGGCGGAATTCTTGTTGAACGCGGGCCGTCGGAGATGATCGCATTCGATCCGGCCTTCAGACGGCTTCTGGACGCAGCCTTGCCAGTCGCAATGTCGGCCCGCGACAGCGCAGACCGGCCCGGCGACCTGGCTGCGCTCGAACAGGAAATAACAATCCGGCACGCCGTTGCGGTGCGGCAATTTCTTGCCGGGGTCCCCGCTGCCTGGCAAAATCCGGATCTCATCGGCTTTCATGGCCAGACGGTTTTGCATCGACCGCAGGCGGGCGTCTCCGTACAACTTGGCGACGGGCATCTTCTTGCCAGCGAAACGGGATTTCCGGTCATATTCGACATGCGCGCCAACGACCTGCGTAGTGGCGGGCAGGGCGCACCATTGGCTCCGGCCTATCATGTCGCGCTTGCAGCCGGGCTGAAAGCAAAGGGAACGCATGAGTTTCCGATGGTTTTCGTCAATATTGGCGGTATTTCCAACATCACCTTCGTGCCGGAAAAAGGTGATCCGATTGCCTTCGACAGTGGGCCGGGAAATGCACTGATCGACCAATGGGTCAGCGATCGGGCAGGCATTCCGTATGATTCGGAAGGTGCCATTGCAAGCGAAGGCGGTGTGTCCGCGCCGGTCGTAAAACGTTATCTTGACAGGCCATTCTTTTCTCAACCTGCGCCCAAGTCGCTTGACCGCAACGATTTCGGGCTTCAGGAGGCGGACGGATTGGAACTGTCTGATGGCGCACGAACATTGGCACGCGTATCGGCCGACGCCATATTGAAAGCCGCCGAGTTTATGCCGGAACCGCCAAATTTGTGGGTAGTGTGCGGCGGAGGGCGCAAGAACGCCTGTATCATGACCGATCTGAAGGCTGGCGCGCAACGATTGAACGGCACTGTTGTCGCTGCAGAGGAGGTTGGGCTGGATGGCGATACCATCGAAGCAGAGGCGTGGGCCTATCTCGCCGTTCGCGCCAGGCATGGTCTGCCGTTGACCTGGCCGACAACGACCGGATGCCACCAACCGGTGTCAGGCGGCATCCTTGCGGAACCCGAATCGGCGCAACTCACTATCTGATTCGTTTGGGCCGCGGCTCGGCGAGTTCGCCGGCAAGGCGGCGGTCGAGATAGTCGGCGCATTCTTCAAGCAGAAGATCGCTATGGTCGGTGAAGAAATGATTGGCGTCCGGCATGGTTTTCTGCGTGATCGTTATGCCTTTTTGCGCATGCAATTTGTCCACCAGTCCCTGAACGTCCTTAGGCGGCGCAACCTTGTCCTCTTCACCGTGGATGATCAGGCCGGAGGACGGGCATGGCGCGAGAAACGAAAAATCATAGATGTTGGGTTGTGGTGCGATCGAGATGAACCCTTCGATTTCGGGTCTGCGCATCAGCAATTGCATGCCGATCCAGGAGCCGAACGAATACCCGGCAACCCAACAGGCTTTGGAGTCGGGATGAAGGGTTTGTATCCAGTCGAGCGCCGCGGCAGAATCCGACAGTTCACCAGCGCCGTGATCGAACTCACCCTGGCTGCGGCCGATACTGCGAAAGTTGAATCGCAATGTCGTGAAGTTCCGCTTCTGGAACATGTAGAACAGATCGTAGACGATCTTGTTGTTCATGGTGCCCCCGAATTGCGGATGCGGGTGCAAAATAATGGCAATTGGAGCGTTTTTTTCAGTTGATGGCTGGTAACGGCCCTCAAGACGACCCGCAGGTCCGGCAAAGATCACTTCAGGCATTGCAACTCCGCTTAACGCTAACCATGACAGTTGATTTGAGGGCGCAGCCGCCCTTGACGTACACCGGCGGCCTCCATAAAAACTAGTTTAGAACAATTCAAAACTGGAAAGAGGAGAGCCCGTTCATTTGATGCGGTAGATACGACGTTTCCTTTTGAAAATTCAAGGAAAATAAAGCGTTGAATCAAAACATCGGCCAAGACGGGCGATCATGTTGATGGTGGCACCACGCAGCTATCTCGACCACAACGCGACGGCTCCACTGCTGAATGATGCACGGGAGGCGATGACGGCTGCGCTGAATTGCACGGGCAATCCATCATCCGTCCATAGCGAAGGCCGTGCTGCACGGCGTATTGTCGAGCAGGCCCGGCGCGAGATCGCCAAACTCTGCGGGGCCCAAAGTGATGGCGTTGTGTTTACTTCCGGTGCAACGGAAGCCGCAACGACGCTTTTGTGCTCGAAATACCGGGCCGGGCGCGGAGCGGTACGGATGTCGCACCTCTATGTTTCGGCGGCAGATCACCCCTGCCTGCTGTCCGGTGGCAGATTTGATCCCGAATCCGTCTCGGTATTTTCCGTCGACGGCGATGGAGTCATCGATACCGATGCGCTTCGTGCACTTCTTGAGAACCACGATAAAAATGATGGTCTGCCATTGGTGGCGACGCATCTCGCCAATAATGAAACTGGCGTGATCCAGCCGGTTGAGGAAATCGGACGGATCGCCAAGGCATGCGGAGCCGTGTTCGTGGTCGATGCAGTGCAGGCTGTCGGCCGGATACCCGTTGACATCACAAAAATTGGCGCAGATTTTTTGATTGTATCGTCGCACAAGATTGGCGGCCCGAAGGGCGTCGGTGCTTTCGTTGCAAATTCTGACCTGCTTCTACCAGCACCATTGATCGTCGGTGGCGCACAGGAAAAAGGGTGCCGCGCTGGAACCGAAAACCTGATCGGTATTGCCGGATTCGGGCCAGCTGCAGCTGTAGTCGGCTGCGGCCTTGACAATCGGCGGCATATCCGGGACATGCGGGACCGTATTGAGCGCCGGATTACGGAAATCGCGCCCGATGCCACTGTTTTCAGTCGCAGCGTTGCACGGTTGGACAATACTATTTTCTTCGCCGTCGCCGGTCTGGACGCAGAAACTGCTCAGATTGCATTTGATCTGTCCGGAGTTGCCGTGTCAGCCGGATCGGCCTGTTCCTCGGGCAAAGTCGGCCCCAGCCACGTTCTGCAGGCGATGGGACATGGTGATGAAGCCGGTGGGCTTCGAGTTTCACTCGGGGCGGACACACAGCCTGAGGATGCCGATCACTTCCTTTCGGCATTTGAACAACTGGTAGAAAGACATGCAAGGAATTCGAGGGCCGCTTGAATAATGATTGACGGTCCTGAAGCCGAGACGAGAAAAATGGATAGAAAACCGTAGATTACTGTGGCCGATGGGTTATCTGCCGTGCCGCACGCACTACATAAGGTCTGACCCTTCAGGTTCAGATGTGAGTTGACAACTGCCGGGCCTTGACCCCGGCAAGATTGGAGACAGAAATGCCTGCCGTTCAGGAAACGATCGATCAGGTCCGTCAGATTGACGTTGATCAGTACAAATATGGCTTCGAAACCTTTATCGAGACCGACAAGGCGCCAAAAGGCCTTAGTGAGGATATCATCCGGTTCATTTCGGCCAAGAAGGACGAGCCGGAATGGATGCTGGAATGGCGACTTGATGCCTATCGTCGCTGGCTGACGCTGGAAGAGCCGTCATGGGCACGAGTGGACTACCCGAAAATCGACTTTCAGGATCTCTACTACTACGCGGCACCCAAGAACCAGCCCGGGCCGAGTTCGCTGGATGAAGTCGATCCGGAGCTGCTGGCCACTTATGAAAAACTGGGGATTCCGCTGAAGGAGCAGGAGCTGCTTGCCGGCGTTCGCAAACGGGACGAGCCGAGCACGCTGGACGAGAACGGTGTTACCGACAGCATCTACGCGTCCGGTCGTGTCGCGGTCGATGCTGTATTCGATTCAGTTTCGGTGGTGACAACTTTCAAGAACGAACTGGCCAAAGCAGGGGTGATCTTCTGTTCGATGTCCGAGGCGGTTCGCGATCACCCGGAACTGGTCAAGAAATACCTCGCCAGCGTGGTGCCGACGTCCGACAATTATTACGCCACCCTCAATTCGGCAGTGTTTACTGACGGGTCGTTCGTGTTCGTTCCGAAGGGTGTCCGATGCCCGATGGAACTGTCGACTTATTTCCGGATCAACGAAAAGGAAACCGGCCAGTTCGAGCGCACGCTGATTATTGCCGAGGAGGGTGCCTACGTCTCCTATCTTGAGGGGTGTACCGCGCCTCAGCGTGATGAAAACCAATTGCATGCGGCAGTTGTCGAATTGATTGCACTCGACGATGCCGAAATCAAATATTCGACCGTTCAGAACTGGTATCCCGGTGACAAGGACGGCGTAGGCGGAATCTACAATTTTGTCACTAAGCGCGGTGATTGCCGGGGCAAGAACTCAAAGATTTCCTGGACGCAGGTGGAAACAGGGTCGGCGATCACCTGGAAATATCCGTCCTGTATCCTTCGCGGCGATAACTCGCGTGGTGAATTCTATTCCATCGCGGTGTCGAATGGCCACCAGCAGATCGACAGCGGTACCAAGATGATCCATCTCGGCCGCAACACGTCCAGCCGTATCATTTCAAAGGGTATCTCGGCCGGGGTGTCACAGAACACCTATCGCGGACAAGTCTCGGCGCATCGGCGTGCTGCAAATGCACGAAATTTCACCCAATGTGATTCGCTGCTGATTGGAAATCAATGTGGTGCGCACACCGTGCCATATATCGAGGCCAAGAACGCCACGGCGCAGTTCGAGCACGAGGCGACGACGTCAAAGATTTCGGACGATCAGCTTTTCTACGTCATGCAACGCGGAATACCGGAAGAAGAGGCGATTGCGCTGATCGTGAACGGTTTCGTCAAGGAAGTGATTCAGGAGCTGCCGATGGAGTTCGCTGTGGAAGCACAGAAACTGATCGGCATTTCGCTTGAAGGAAGCGTCGGCTGACGAACCGCATCCGGAGCCGGATGTTTCGTAAAATGAACAAATACCGGGACGCCGGGCTTGAAAGCCGCTCCCACGCCAACGAGGACAGACATGCTTGAGATCAAGAACCTTCATGCAAAAATCGCCGATTCCGGCGTTGAAATCATCAACGGTCTGAACCTGACGGTTAGGGCCGGAGAGGTCGCTGCCATCATGGGACCGAATGGTTCGGGAAAATCGACCTTGTCCTATATCCTTGCTGGCCGCAGTGACTATGAGGTCACCAGCGGCGACATTCTTTACAACGGCCAATCGATCCTGGAGATGGATCCGGCTGAAAGGGCCACAGCCGGTGTGTTCCTGGCGTTTCAGTACCCGATGGAAATTCCGGGCGTCGCCACAATGGAGTTTCTCAAGACGGCAATCAATTCACAGCGCAAGGCGCGCGGAGAAAATCCGCTTTCCATTCCCGATCTGATGCGAACGGTTAAAAGCGCCGCGGGCGAGTTGGACATTGATTTCGCAATGTTGAAACGGCCCCTGAATGTCGGCTTTTCGGGCGGCGAGAAAAAGCGTGCGGAGATTCTGCAGATGAAGCTGCTGGAACCCAACCTGTGTGTCCTGGATGAAACCGACTCCGGCCTCGACATCGACGCACTCAAGATCGTGTCAAACGGCGTCAATTCATTGCGTTCGCCGGATCGCGCGATCATCGTCATTACCCACTACCAGCGCCTTCTTGAATATATTGTTCCTGACAGTGTGCATGTTCTTTATCGCGGGCGGATTGTGAAGTCGGGTGACAAATCTCTGGCACAACATCTTGAAAACAATGGATATGCCGAGATCATCGGCGAAGCGGCATAAAAGTGATGAACATGAATATTCAGGCGCAATTGCCCAAAACCGCATTTGAAGCGGCGCTGATCGACGGATTTGCCGAACAGCTTTCCAAGCTTGCGGGAACCGATGCTGTTGCTGCAAACCGTCTGGCGGCGATTGAAGCACTGAAGGTCAGCGGTCTTCCGACACGGAGGATAGAAGCCTGGCATTATACCGATCTGCGGCAGCTGCTTCGGGCTGTGCCCGCTGGACGTGCCGATGTTGCGATTGCGGATCTGGCTCCATTGCTTGATGATTGCCGGGTGCTTCGGGTGGTCAATGGTCAAGCCATCAGCGGCGCGGAAATTGACGGCATTTCATTGTCTCCGGTTGCCGATCTGATGAACCGCGGCGATTTTGATAACGCGCTGCGGCCAAGAGGATCCGATGATGCGGTCGGGCGGTTGAACGCTGCGTTTGTCTCGGATGGGTTCGCGTTGGAATTTGCGGGCGATCGCGTCTTCAGCACGCCGGTTGAACTGCAAAACCTGCATTCGGGCGGTCAGGTCCATGTGCGTTTTCCGGTCACGATCGGTGCGGGTTCGAAAGCGACAATTGTCGAGCGCCAGTCGGGTGCTGGACCGGCGTTCGTAAGTTCGATTGCTGATGTCGATATTGGGGCCGGAGCGGAAATTGTCTGGCTGATCTTGCAGGAGCAGGACAGCAAAACCGACCATCTTGGCCAGATCAACATAAAGCTGGCGAAGGACGCCAGATTGACGCTGTTCGTCATGAACACCGGCGGAAAACTTGTTCGCCAGGATATCAACGTCGACGTGGCTGGCGAGGGGGCTGATTTCACTCTCCGTGCGGTCAATCTGCTGGGCGGTGACAGCCACACAGACGTGACCATGGTCGTTGATCACAGAGAAGCCGAAACCACTTCAAACCAGGTCGTGCGAAATGTCGCGATCGACCGGGCACGGGGGGTGTTCCAGGGACAGATCAGAGTGGCGCCGGTGGCGCAGAAAACCGATGCCCGGATGGCGTGCAATACGTTGCTGTTGTCCGACGATGCGGAGTTTTCCACCAAACCGGAACTTGAAATATTTGCCGACGATGTGCAATGCGGCCACGGGGCGACGGTGGCCGAGATCGAGCAGGATCAATTGTTTTATCTGATGTCGCGCGGTATTTCGGAAAAGGCGGCTCGCGGCTTACTGGTCAAGGCGTTTCTTGCCGAAATAGTCGAGGAGCTTGATGACGAGCACACCGTTACGGCTCTTGAACGCAAGCTTGACCAGTGGTTCGAGCAGAACGGATAGATCATGGACGCGGTCAAAACGGTTTCCGACAGTTATGACGTCGAGGCGATCCGCAAGGATTTTCCGATCCTGCGCCGGCAGATTCACGGAAAACCTCTGGTGTATCTGGACAACGGTGCGTCGGCGCAAAAACCGCAATGCGTGATCGATGCGGTCAGCCATGCCTATAGCCACGAATATGCAAATGTGCACCGTGGTCTGCATTTTCTATCTAATGCGGCAACCGACGCCTATGAGGCCGCCCGGCAGACTGTGCAGCAGTTCCTCAATGCCGGAAGCAGCGATGAGATCATTTTTACCAAATCGGCGACGGAGGCGATAAACACCGTTGCCTATGGATATGGCATGCCGAATATCGGCACCGATGACGAAATCGTGCTGTCGATCATGGAACATCATTCCAACATCGTGCCCTGGCATTTCATTCGCGAGCGGCAGGGCGCAAAACTCGTCTGGGTTCCGGTCGACGATGACGGTGCCTTCAATGTCGAAGCCTTTGAAAGCAGCCTGACCGATCGGACCCGGTTGGTCGCGATCACCCACATGTCCAATGTGCTTGGCACGATTGTTCCCATCAAGAAGATCGTGGAAATTGCCCACGCGCGCGATATTCCGGTGCTTGTCGACGGCAGCCAGGGGGCAGTGCATCTGAATGTCGACGTGCGGGATCTCGGTTGTGACTGGTATGTGTGCACCGGACACAAGCTCTATGGACCGTCCGGTATCGGCGTTCTCTACGGACGGCGTGAGATGCTGGAACGGATGCAACCGTTTCAGGGCGGAGGTGAGATGATTCTCGACGTCACCGAGGAAATGGTGACCTATGGTGAGCCGCCGCATCGGTTCGAAGCCGGAACGCCTCCGATCGTTCAGGCGATCGGGCTCGGAGCTGCACTGCGATATGTTGATTCGATTGGTCGTGATCGCATTTTGCAACACGAGGAAAGCCTGCGCGAATATGCCCATCAACGCCTGGGCGGCATCAACAGTTTGCGGATATTCGGCAATGCGCCGGGCAAGGGCGCCATTGTTTCATTTGAGTTGAACGGCATCCACGCGCATGATGTGTCGATGGTTATCGATCGTGCCGGAGTTGCTGTGAGAGCCGGAACACATTGCGCCCAACCGCTGTTAAAGCGCTTTGACGTCACCTCCACCTGCCGGGCATCATTCGGCATGTACAATACGCTGGATGAGGTCGACGCCTTGGTCGATTCGCTCGAAAAAGCTCGCAAGTTCTTTGGATAGACAGGACCCAACGATGGCAGACGAAACAGACAATGCCAGCCAGAACCAGGAAAACCCTGCTCCGGGCACTGCGGCGTTCTCGGCATCTGCGATTTCGCAGGACGAACTGGCGCGAATGACCGATGACATCGTCGCGGCGCTCAAAACCGTCTACGACCCTGAAATCCCGTCTGACATCTATGAACTGGGGCTGATTTACAAGGTCGACATTGAAGATGACGGGTCAGTGAAAGTTGACATGACCCTGACGGCACCGGGATGCCCGGTCGCCGGTGAAATGCCCGGATGGGTGCAAAACGCCGTCGCCACGGTTGCCGGGGTCTCCAATGTCGAGGTTAATATGGTGTTTGACCCGCCCTGGACACCCGACCGGATGTCGGAGGAGGCGCAGGTCGCGATTGGATGGTACTGACGGTCCGATCGTTCGCTATCGGAAACATCGGTATAGCTTGCGCGGCAGCGAATTGTTCACCATCTTATGATAAAGAGACAGATATCAACGGCGGCACAATGAGAGATCGCAATGATCAGATTTGAAGTTCTTACCATGACGGAAGCCGCCGCACAGCGTGTGCGTGAGATCGTTTTATCGCGCGAAGGCGCCATTGGAGTTCGAATCGGCATCAAGAAGGGCGGCTGCGCCGGTATGGAATATACCGTTGATCTTGCAACCGAGGCCAATCCCAAGGATGACCGGGTTGAACGCGATGGCGCCGAGGTCTGGGTGGCACCGGAAGCGACTTTGTTCCTGCTTGGTACCGAAATGGATTTCGAAGTCAGTAAGTTGCGGACGGGATTTGTGTTCAACAATCCCAATCAGACATCGGCTTGTGGCTGCGGCGAGTCGGTCGAACTGAAGCCTGCTGACCTTAAGGCGCTTGCCGAAGCCCGCGGAACTGCCTGAACCAGGAAGTGATCTAGTGGACAATGATGCGATTGAAGATCTCTTCTTGGCTCTCGGGCCGGTTGCGATCAAGCGCATGTTCGGTGGTAAGGGTGTCTATTTTGACGGCGTGATCATTGCTCTGGAAGTCGACGGAGAAATCCTGCTCAAAGCCGACGCAACGAGTGCTCCGGAGTTCGAAGCGGCCGGCAGCAGCCAATGGTCCTATAGCGGAAAGAACAAGCCGGTTCTGATGCCTTATTGGACGATACCGAACGAAGCGGTCGACGATCACGAGACAATGGCGGCATGGGCACGCAAAGCCTATGAAGCCAGCCTGCGCAGCAAAAAATAACGCTGATTTCGGGTGCTTCCGATCAGCCCCGCAACTCAATGTTCATGAATGACGGCACATCTTCACCAAATCCCTTAGGCGAATTGTCGTGATCTTTGCCGCGCTTGTTGTTTGCCTTGTCGGACCGCGTCGCTTCTTTGGCGGGGGCAGGGCGCCTGGCTGGTGTTTGCGACTGGGCGGCGACTCCGTCTTCTGACGCTGCCGGCTTTATCGGAACGACTTTCCTGCCTGCAGTTTTTTTGCCGCGACTGCCGGAGTCCGAACGCGCCTTCTGGCGCGGCTTCTCGTCATCGGGTTCCGCATCACCGAAGGATTTGTTGCCGCCGTCCGTCCATTCAATTTCCTGCCCGATCAGTTTTTCGATTGCATCGACATATTTCTGGTCGGCGCGGGTGACCAGCGTAAACGACTTGCCGGAGCGCCCGGCGCGGCCTGTGCGGCCAATGCGATGAACATAGTCTTCTGCATGTATCGGAACATCGAAATTGAAGATGTGGGATACCGCCGGAATATCCAGCCCGCGTGCAGCGACATCCGACGCAACGAGTAGTTTCAACTTGCCGTCACGAAATCCGGCCAGCATTGCCGTGCGTGCATGCTGATCCATGTCTCCATGCAGCGCACCGGCGTCGAAGCCGTGCCGGACCAGCGAACGGAACAGTTCCGAGACATCTCTTTTGCGATTGCAAAAAATGATCGCGTTGGTGAGTTCGTCATTCTCGGCATTGATCAGATCACGCAGAACCTGGCGTTTGTCCCAGCCCTTGCCGGGACACCTTACCAGGCGTTGCGCCACCGTTACGGCGGTTGTTGCTGCCTTGGCAACTTCAACACGAACCGGAGCCTGCAGAAACTGCTCGGTCAGTCGGGTGATTTCCGGAGGCATGGTCGCGGAGAAAAACAACGTCTGACGGGTAAAGGGTATCAGTTTGCAGATGCGTTCGATATCGGGAATGAACCCCATGTCAAGCATGCGGTCAGCTTCGTCGATGACGAGAATTTCAACGCCGGTGAGCAGCAGTTTTCCGCGCTCGTGATGATCGAGCAGGCGCCCCGGCGTTGCGATCAGCACGTCCGCACCGCGTTCGAGCTTGCGTTCCTGATCTTCAAAGGAAACCCCGCCGATCAGCAGGGCGACATTGAGGCGGTGATTTTTACCGTAGGTGGCGAAATTTTCCGCGACCTGCGCTGCCAGTTCACGCGTCGGCTCGACGATCAGTGTTCTGGGCATGCGGGCTCGTGCCCGGCCTTTTTCAAGCCTTGTCAGCATGGGCAGGACGAACGAAGCGGTCTTACCCGTCCCGGTCTGGGCGATCCCAAGAATGTCCTTGCCCTTCAAGGCATGGGGGATGGCATCCCTCTGGATGGGGGTCGGTTCGGTATAACCTGTTTCCACAACAGCTTTTAGGACTCTGGGTGACAGTCCGAGGTCATCAAATGTCGTCAATGGTATTTTGGACCTTGTTTCCGCCGGGAGCCAATGCTCGCAGGGGATTCTGGTGTTCGTGCATCCTCCATCGGGATGCGTATGTGATGAGCGGATACGGTGCGCATCGGACAATGTCAACTCATCCGCCGATATTCATCATGATATGTGGTAAATGTGGCGGGTTTTCGTTTGGCTCAGCGGCGATGCGGGGAATTAGGGCTTTCCAGCCCGGCAAGCCGATATGTCCTGTGTACCTGGCTCAAGTCTGGCTGCCGATCAGTACCTGAACTGTTCCGCCAGAATGCGTTCGTCCCAGCTGTGGCTCGCATCGAACAGGATTTTTGCGGTTGAAGAGCGGGATTCGCGAATAATGACGGATGAAACCGATTTGACTTCCGTGTGATCGGCAACAGCGTTGACCGGACGTTTTTCCGCTTCCAGAATTTCAAGCCGGACTGTCGCCTGGTTTGGCAACAGGGCGCCACGCCAGCGTCGCGGCCGAAAGGCACTGACCGGAGTGAGCGCCAGCAATGGCGCGTCGATTGGCAGGATCGG
Source organism: Hyphomicrobiales bacterium (assembly GCA_021775495.1). Classification (GTDB taxonomy): domain Bacteria; phylum Pseudomonadota; class Alphaproteobacteria; order Rhizobiales; family Rhizobiaceae; genus JAJFHT01. Next base: position 19,965 of record JAJFHT010000332.1, read on the forward strand.
CCCTTGGGCCGACAGGTTGTAGGCAGTAGAGCCGGCCGGCGTTGCCACCATGATGCCGTCGCAAACTAGTTCTTCGAGCCGGACCTGGGCGTCGACGGTGACACGTATTTTCGCCGCCTGATAAGACTGGCGCAGCAGTGACACCTCGTTGATGGCGAGAGCCTCGATGTTCTCGTCGTCCATCGTCACCGCATCCATCTCCAGCGGTCGAATGATTTCCGCTTCCGCTGCGTTGATGCGCGTCAGCAAATCCCGCTCGCGGTATTCATTCATCAAAAATCCAACCGAACCCCGGTTCATTCCGTAGATAGGTTTGCCGGTGTTCATGTGGTTGTGCAGCGTCTGCAGCATGAAACCGTCGCCACCGAGCGCCACGATGACATCCGCGTTTTCGGGGTTTTCCTGCCCGTAAAGGACCGCAAGCTGCGCCGCGGCATCTCGGGCATCGTCTGACTCCGCAGAAATGAATGCAAGCGAACTTATTTGTTGGGACATGGCGCAATTGCGGTGTTGATCGGTCATTCCGGTTACCATGCCCGCCAGCAGCGCGGAAGGGGCTGCAGGCTGTTTACATTTGCTCTTTACTGACGCGCAGATTGTGGTAGGTGAGCGTTATTGCCCTTGTAGCTCAGTTGGTAGAGCACCTGATTTGTAATCAGGGGGTCGGGAGTTCGAGTCTCTCCGGGGGCACCAGTCTTTTCAACAATTTAGCTGAATACCTGCGGAGCAGGTGACGCTTTTGCGACTTTCCTGTCGCGGCGCTTGTGTGAGTCCGGCATCCGTGGTCTGACAATCGCACATTTGTCAAACGTCCGTATCCACGGCTTCCCACATGCTGACATTCGCGCTTGCCGCATTTTTGCTGATCATAACCCCAGGCCCAGGAGTGCTGACGACTGCCGGGGTTGGAGCCGGTTATGGTTATCGGCATGGCGGCAACTATGTGCTTGGCCTCTTTCTGGGATCGAACCTGGTGGTGCTCGCGGTGGTTACCGGGCTTGCTGCGGTATTGCTGGCTGATCCTGTGATACGGACGGTGTTGTTGTGGGCATCGGCGGCGTATCTGCTTTATCTGGCATACCGGATTGCGTTTTCGGGAACGAAGATTGCATTCATTGGTGCGCCTCGGCCGCCCGGCATTGCCGGCGGCCTGATGCTCCAGATTATCAATCCCAAGGCCTATGTGGTTGCCACGACATTGTTCTCCGGATTCCAGATATGGGAAAGCGCCCTCCTGCTGGAAATCCTGGTCAAATTCCTGATCATGAACGCGATCTGGATTCCCGTGCATATCCTTTGGCTGTCCGCCGGTGTGTTCCTGCATCGCCTCGACCTGGCGCCAAGAACACAGTTCGTAATCAATGTCTGCATGGCGGTCGCCATGCTGTCCGTGGTCGCGCTGGCAGCATACCGGGAGTTCTAGCCGGGGCCCGACCGAAATGTGATTTCGGTGCCGTTGAGACGGGCACGACGCATGCGCTCGCTTTTTTCAGACAGCCTGTTTGTCCGCCGCGTGCAAGTCACGTTTGCTGGACAACGTCGCAAAGCCTATCCAGTGCCCGGTATTGCACCGCGCTTTACGCCTCGTCGGATGACCTGATTTGGCATTGTGAAACGATTCAATCGGGTCAAAAACTGCTTGTCTTGCGATTTTCCTGTTTGATCTGCGAAGATTGAGCCACCGACCGGCCTTCAACAGCCGTTCAATGACAAAAACAGGCCCAACACACAGAATATCGGACAGTCCCTCCTAACCAGACCGGCGACTTGACGACATCCTTACTGGGCCTGCTGCCAGGCGCAGTTTCCAAGGAACGCATCCGCGCCGACATCGGCGCTGGCAACCAGCTGGGTTTGCCCGTCCTGACAAACGACCGTATGGTCGCCGAGGCCTGCGATATCCGCAAGGACCTGATCCCAGTGGCGATACTGCACCGTGTGTCCCTGACCCTCATAGACCGTTGCGCGCACGACGTTTGGCAGGGCCGCCTGCCACTGTTCCATTACGGCGACCGGCACGATCTTGTCCGCGGCCCCCCAATAAAGATAGGTCGGCGTGGTGATCCGCGACGCATCCGCGACCGCATCTTTCGAACAGGGTAGATGATATTCCACCGCCAACGCCGTCGGATCTCCCAACTGCCCGTTTACATAAAACGAGCGGGTGGCGTCGGCATAGGCCTCGGTCTGCCAGCCGGGAATGACCAGCACCGGCGATCCCGGCACCCCCCACCAATCTTTGGGTTTGTGCGTATAGGCAGTCAGCTTTTCCTTCTTGGAATCCATGGATCCGCTGCAATCGGGTTCGGTCCGTGTCGGCAGCGTTCTGGACGATGCCGCTGTGGCATGCAGGGACAGTACCCGATCGGGTGTGGTTGCCGCCAGATGCGCGGCATAGGCCCCGCCACCCGAGATTGCCACGATCGCGAATTTGTCGACGCCAAGATGGTCCAGAACCGCCAGAACCTCTTTAGCATAGTCGGCATAGCCGCGATCCGGGTCCAGCGGGGATTCGCCAAATCCATTGCGTTCGACCGAGATCATCCGCAGCCCGAGGGTCAACCGCGTCGAGCGGTTGAATTCCGTCAGTTGAAAGGCCGCAAGGCTGGTTCCCTGTCCGCCGATGAATACGACCGGGCGACCCTCAGTGCTGCCGTCGTCGATGAAATAGGCCGCTCGGCCATCGACCTCCAGGTTGTGCACCTCTGATCCGATGTGGTCAAAGCCGTTTGCCAGTTCAATCGCAGTGGGGTCAATCGTGGCAGTCTGGCTTCGTGCGTCCTGTGGGATCAATGCGCCGATCAGGCAGGTTGCGGTCACCATGGCTATTTTTTCAGGAATTCGCATCACAAGTTCCTTTCAGGATTGGAGGATAGGACCAGTGTCGTCTCTGCAGGTGCCACACGGTGTACAGTGGAACAAGTCGAGATTGTGTCCTTAATAATGATGCAACATTGGGCTTAGGCTGAGTTGCCAACGAAAGAGAGAACCACCCTTCTTATCGGGCGGAGCCAAAGCCGTTTCGCGTTTCTTTAAAGTAATGCGTGGCCAACCGCTGCAATGTCGTCCGCCCAGCTTTCAGACGGATTCGGGGTAAGTTCGGCGCGGGCGTTGTGTACTGATTTTACAAGATCACTATCTCCGTAAGCGGCTGTTATCATCTGTGTGAGACTTTCGGCGTCCGTCATGTCGAGCCGCGTGCTGCGACATCCGCCTGCTGCCTCCAATTTTGTTGAGATCACGAGGTCTTCGATACTGCGAGGCAGGATGATCTGTGGCATGCCTGAGGCCACAAGCAAGCCACTCAGCATTGAACCACCGCCATGGACGACCAGTCGCGACCGGGACAGGATCTTTTGCGGATCAACCGGTTCCGGTTCAACGAATATGCCAGCGTCACGAAGTTTGTCACTTTGGGCACTGTTGTATGAAATGCTGTAGGTTCTGACAGGTTGGTCCAGGCGGCAGAGAGCTTCAACCAAAGTGTCAAGCAGGTGCTGGTTGAACGGTTGCCAGATGTAAACGAAAATTTCTTCTCCGGCCCCAACCAGTTGGGACAAATCAGATGTCGGAGCGAACATTGTCTCCGGATTTCGCCATTGGTGATAGGGATCCAGGCACGCAAAAGAACGAACCGCCTGTGCCTGCCCGCGAAACAACTCCGGCAACGTCTGCAAAGGGCTTACGCCGCCTTTGCTAACACATGCATTTATCGCCGAAAGAATTCGGTCTTCTTCAACCTGAACCGGGGCGAGATCATGAAGTGACGGGAAGTTCGGCATTTCAGCTGGTGGGGTAAAAAACGCGTTGCCTGTTACCAGTACCGGAATCCGCCCCCGTGCAGCCAATGTCGCGCATGGCGCCCAATCCGAAACAACAATCTCCGGCTGGGATTCGCTGAGAACCACACTCCATTCGGTGATTTTTCGCACTGCCGTTTCAGCAGCGCCAAATCCCTGATTGAAAAGCAGATCACCGCAGGTTGCGATATTCTTGAGGCGAGCATCTCTCGAAAGCGAGTGGATTGGGCCGTTCAAGAGCAGCTTTGCGCCCCGCAGCACATTGGATGCCGGCGTGCCTTCCGGTACCGCGTACCCGATCTGATGGCCAAATTTTTCGAACGCTCGGCCAAGTGCCAGCAGATAGCTGCCCTTTCCGCGCCCCTGACCCTCGCTGCATAACAGGATCAAGCCGACCCGTAGCAACAATCGTCCATCGGCGGAGGCGGAGGAGGCGGTGGAGGCGGTGGAGGCGGTGGAGGAGGAGGAGGCGGAGGAGGAGGAGGTGGTGGTGGTGGTGGATTCTGCACATTGCCGTCATTAAGGCCGGGATTGCCATCAAAGCCGTTGACGCCGCCATTACCTTTGTTGAACTGGTTCTGTCCTGAGCCCTGCCCACCGCTTTCCTGGATTTCAACCGGATAGGTCTGGGGCCCATCCGGGCGGGACCGCAACAGAAAATCAAGATAGTCCAGCAATGCCTGAGTCACCGGGAATGGACCGATAGGTTCGGCACCTTCATAGGGCACGAATACGAAATAGTTCGGTTGCGAGATCGTTACTGTTGTTCCGCCGCTGGTAACAGTTATCCGGCCGCTATTGTCCAGCGTATTGCCGTTCCGTCCGGGCCCTCTAAGCACGACGATCGTTGCAGTCAGAGGATTGGCACCAGTCGTGCTCAGTCCGGCAAGTCCGGCCAGTGCAATCGCATCTTCACCGACGATGCCCTCAAAGAAAGTTCCCCGAATTCCGATGGAAGCCGACGGGGTTTTGACGCTGGCATTTGTCGGGTTGTTCTTGCCGATCCGGCCGCTCATGAAGCGGAATGCGCCCTTGGCGACCGTCGCGGCCATGTTGCCGGCGCCGCTGTCGGGATCATAAACGAAACGGTCGATTTTCATTTCGCAGTTCTGGCCAACGGTAAACAGTGACGCATCAAGCAGCAAAATCTGCAAAGCGCTATCGGTCTTGGTTACAACCTTGTCTTCGAGAAAAATCTGATCCTTGACCGCCGCCTTTTTTTGGCGCCCAGACGATGTCACAAAGACATTGCCGCGCACTGCGGCACTGGTGCCGATCCGAGCCTCGGCATAGGCGGGGCTTGCTGCAAACAGGGCGCATAGCGCGACGCCGGAAATAAGGCTTTTGCGAATGCGATTCGCCAGGCTTCTATGCGTTGTTTTGGATGGCATGGTGGCTTTCCTCAGAACGCAAATCGTTTGATCAGGAGGACTTCACCTGACCAATTGTTGATGTCGAGGTTCGGAATATTGGATTCCTGCCATGAATACCCGCCGGCGACCTGCAAATTGACATCGGCGAGCCCTCCGGGCAATTCGGTCCCGACAACAGAAAACACCGTTGAGAGTGGTGAACCAATTGCGATGCGGGTACGGTACAGATCGTCGCTGCGGACGATCGTCGGAGAATAACGCGGGTCGGCAGCGTCATATTCGGTTCGACGGAAGCTGCCGTCCGCCACGAGGTAAATCCCGCGTCCCAGCAGCGTCAGATATTGCAATGACAGCTCGTAGGCATCGTAAGAGAAACTGGCGTTTCGTGCATCCTTGCGAAAATAGAACCCTTGTGCTGTCAGCGTATCGGTCTCGGTGAAACGAATGCGCGTGCCGCCGCCGAAGGTATATAATTCTCCGTCACGGCTGCTTCCGACCGGCGAAATACTTGTTGTCCGGAAATCCTGGAAGACAACCGATCCGTTGGCAAGCAACTCGACCATCGGTGAAATGGTGTAGCCGAGGGCCGCGCCGCCACCATATTCGGTGAAAAAGCCCTCGTGGCTCAGCGCCACGGTGCGGATTTTGGCGTAAGGTGTGATCTTCAGATTGTCGCGGAAAACGACAACACCGGCCTTGAACTGGCCAGACATAAAGTCGGCCGAGTTGACCTTGCCATATTCATTGATCCAGCCGTTGATCTGGGCAAATAAATAGTCACCGCGACCGTTCTGCAGGTCGTGCTCCACGCGCAAGTGCGAATTGGCAGAAAATGCCGCGTCTATGCGCTCATCGGCGGTCAGAGTAATCGGAACACCTGCTGCCAATCCGGAATTGTCCGCGGAGGCGCGGCCCGGATTGCTGTCCACCCGTCCACCGAGCGCTACGCTGCCGGTAATCCGGGTCGTTTTGTCCCTGGTCGTAACGAGGCCGAGATATCGGGTGACTTCTGACTGCTGCCGAGCCGTCAGGTCCCGTTCCTGCAGAATCAGGAGTTCACGTTTCGACCCTTTGAGATCATCGAGCCGGAAGAGGACGATCGCGTAGAGCAACCGGGCACTGTCCCACTCCGGCTCGAGCAGTAGCATCCGTTCCAGAGTCGCCGCCGATTGATCCAATCGCCCTGTTGAAATCTGCTGCCGTGCATAACGCAGGTTCAATTCCAGATCGTCCGGGTTTGCCAAAATCTCGTCGAATGTAACGTTTTGAGCGCTTGCGATTGTCGGCACGAAAACGCACAGTCCTGCAATGCAACAGGAGAGATGTAAGAGGCGGACAATATGTCGACTAACTATTGCGCGGAACATGCGGTGGGACCGAACCTTGTGTAGGGATGACACTACGTAAACCGCCGTAACTTGACGCGATGAGGGGGCAACAACAATGGCAAATGCCGGATTCAGCCGAATTTTTTCGTTTTTGTTGCGCAAAAGCCGCACGATTATCTGGCTATCCGGATTGGCGGCATTGTTTTTTGTCTGTCTGATTTCCCTGTCGGCGTTTTCGCCTTTTGAACGGTTTCAGGTTCAGGTTTTTGATGCATATCAGCGTCTTTCTCCGAGACCATATGGTGAATCGCCTGTGGTTGTTGTCGATATTGACGAAGAGTCTCTGGCAAAAGTCGGTCAATGGCCCTGGCCTCGTTCAACCATGGCAGACCTCACCGACCAACTCGGCGCGCTTGGGGCTGCTGCTGTGGTATTCGATATCGTGTTTTCGGAACCTGATCGCACGTCGCCGGCCAGAGCATTGAATCGTCTGAAGGACGCCGGCGTCACTCTGACAGGAGAGCTCGATTCATCCAAACTCGACAACGACGTTGTCTTTGGCGAGGCCATCGGCAGGAATCCCGCCGTCATGGGTTTGCTTCTGTCTCCGACCGTCACCGGAAAACCACCGGCGCCGAAGTCCGGTGTGAGCTATGGAGGTGCAGACCCGGCAAGCTATTTGCCGCTGTCGGGTGGTGCGATTCGCAATCTGCCTGTGCTCGATGGGCCGGCCACCGGTTTGGGGGTGCTGAATTTTCGTCCCCAACTCGACGGGATTGTCCGGCGTGTTCCGATGATCGCCAATGCCGGCGGGGTTCTGTATCCCTCGCTTGCGCTTGAAGCTCTCAGAGTTGCTCAGGGAGCATCAACCTTTCTGGTGCGCGGTACAGGTGCCAGCGGGGAAGCCGATACCGGGGTTGCGGCGATGATAGCGATCAAGGCCGGCAACTTCACGATACCGACAAATGCGGATGGCTCGATCTGGGTTTACTACACCGATCGCGAGAAGCCGCCGACAATATCCGCCCACCAATTGTTGGATCCTGTTTTAGCGGACCAGCTTTCGGATCAGGTTGCCGGGAACATCGTGTTGCTTGGAACCAGTGCGCAATTGCTGCTTGATCTCAGGGCAACACCGATGTCCGCCAGCGTTGCCGGCGTGAACATTCACGCCGAAATCATCGACCAGATACTATCCGGAGTGTCGATCAGCAGACCGGACTGGGCTGAAGGAATGGAATTCTTCGCAGCGATTGCCCTGAGTTTGCTGGTCATTCTTCCGATCCCGTTTTTCACGGTGGCAGCAAACGTTCTTTGGGCGGCGTTGTTGATCTGTCTGGTGGTGTTTGCCGGGTGGTGGTCATTCACGGATCTGCAAATGCTGCTTGATCCGGTTTTTATCAGTGTTTCGATATTGGCTTCCCTCGGTGTCGGGTCGACGGTTCGGCTGCTCGTCAGTGAAAACGAGGAGCGGTTCGTTCGCGAAGCGTTCGGACGATACCTCGCACCATCTCTGGTTAACCAGCTAGCTCGAAATCCGGGTGGCCTTGTGCTGGGAGGCGAAGACCGCGAGTTGACATTGCTGTTTTGTGACATACGCGGGTTCACCAACTTGTCGGAAGGACTGAATCCGACGGAACTGACCGAATTGCTCAACAATTTTTTGACGCCGATGACCGATGTCCTGCTGCAGCACGGCGCGACGATCGACAAATATATGGGCGATGCAATCATGGCCTTCTGGAACGCACCGATCGATCAGGAGGACCATGCCCGCAGCGCCTGTCATGCGGTTCTTGAAATGCAGACCGCCTTGGCAGAACTCAATTCGGGACACAGTCGTGAAATCAAAATCGGAATAGGGTTGAATACCGGCGAATGCTGCGTAGGCAATCTCGGATCAACTCAGCGGTTCAATTACTCGGCAATTGGCGACGCAGTGAATGTTGCAGCCCGTATCGAAGCTCTGACCAAACAGTATGGCGTCGTTAACCTGGTGGCCGAGACGACCGCTGCCGGAGCCGGCGATCTCGCCAAACTCGAAATCGATCGGGTGAGGGTGGTAGGCCGCACCGAGCCGACGTCGATGTTTACGCTTGTTGGCGACAACAACCATAAGAAAAGTGCCGGGTTTATCGAACTCGAAGCCGCACACCATCGTATGCTGTCAGTGTATCATTCGGGCGATCTCGAAACCGCCCGTAAATGTCTTGCGGATGTAAAAAAAATCGCACCAGACGATCTGCATCCGCTCTATTCGGTATACTCCCGAAGAATCGAAGACATGATGGCAAATGGTGTTCCGGAAAACTGGGACGGCGTGTTTGTCGCGCAGGAGAAGTAGGCATTCGCAGATCGTCCGGTGGTGGTGGGATGCAAATGCAGGATTTTATGGAACGACACCGGGAAACGATCCATCTGACTTCAGAAATCCAACCACGAGGCGCTGGTTCGTGTTGAAAATATGGGGACGCCAGTCATCGTCAAATGTCCAGGCATTGATGTGGTGTGTTGGCGAATTGGAGATTCAGTTCGAACGTATCGATGCGGGACGAACCTATGGTGTTGTCGATACGCGCGAGTATCTTGCAATGAACCCCAATGGCACGGTTCCGACCATAGTCGACGACAACACTGTACTATGGGAGACCGGTGCCATGCTGCGTTATCTGGCACACAAACACGCGCCGGACAGCTTTTGGCCCGTTGATGCTCTCAATAGGGCGGAAATCGACAAGTGGGCAGAGTGGTCAAAGATCAATATCGCTTTCAAATTCACCGCGCCGGTGTTCTGGAGGGTGGTTCGCACTCCACCGGCGAAACGCGACCCGGCAGCCATACGCGCCGCCCTTGAAACATTAAACGGCTTCCTTTTGATTGCGAACAAGCGTCTGGCAGATCACGCTTTCCTTGCAGGAAACGATCTGACATTGGCGGACATCCAGTTTGGTCATTGCCTGTTTCGCTACTTTGATATCGACATCCCCCGTGGCGACTTTCCGGCGATCAGCCGCTACTACAAATCTCTGGCGCAAAGACCGGCATTCCAGCGCCACGTCATGGTTTCCTACGAAGAATTGAGGGAATATGACTGATACGCCATTCTGGCTTGGTATCGCATGCGGCTGATCAGGTGAGTTCGGTTCGGCGAAGGAATGAATATTGGCGATGTTTTAGGAGCGGATGATTGCTTTGGTGACTGCAATTTCAGCAGTGGCGGTTACGAAGAACTATGGTGCCGTGCGTGCCGTCTCCGGACTTGATCTTGAAATTGATGCAGGTGAGGCAATTTGTCTGCTCGGACCGAATGGCGCCGGAAAATCCACAACGCTGAACCTAGCACTGGGGCTGACGAAACCGGACAAGGGAATGGTGCGCATATTCGACCATCCTCCCAACTCGTTTTTTGCCCGAAACATCACCGGCTATGCTGCCCAAGACAGCGATTTCCCGCCGAATCTGACTGTCCGTGAAATTTTGAAACTCGTCAGACGTCATTATCGGCGGCCAACGCCTATGGATGGGCTGATTGAAAGGTTCGGTCTCAGCGCCCTTGCCGATCGTTACACGGGAGGGTTTTCCGGCGGTGAACGACGTCGACTGGCGCTCGCCCTGGCGTTTGCCGGTCAGGCTCGAATTGTTTTTCTCGACGAACCAACCACGGGATTGGACAGTTCCGCCCGAAACCGTTTTTGGTCCTATGCCAAGACATTCACAAACAGCGGCGGGACGCTTGTACTCACAACCCATCATCTTGATGAAATTGAAACGGTGGCGAGCCGCATCTGTCTTATTGATCAGGGACGGATCCGGCTGGAAGGCAGTGTCGAGCAAATCAGGAACAGACTTGGCCAGAGGCGAGTATCATTCGAATGCGAATTCCCGCCGGACTTGTCGCCAGTCTCAAAACTGACCCGGAATGGCCAAAAATGGCAATTCTTGAGCCCGGATGCCGACGAATTGGTGCGCCAGCTTGTCCAGAGCCGGATATCGTTCAGTAATCTAGAGGTTAGAGACGTCTCCCTCGAAGACGCGATTGCCAATCTGGTCTCCAACAAAGCGCGCCCGACATGAGGATCGAGCTTTACGTGTTGGCCGCGCAGTATCAACTGAAATCGCTTTTTCGTCTGCCTGCCTATTGGGTCCCAACCGTGTTGTTCCCGGTCATGCTGTTTGCGATGTTTGGTTCGGGCGGCAGTGGACGATCAGCTGACTATCGAATGGCATCGTTCGTCGTCTATGGCGTCATCGGTGTCGCGTTTTTCCAGTTTGGGGTTTCAATTGCCCAGGATCGGGAGAGCCACTGGGAAAGGTACCGCCGCTCCTTGCCGGGGGCGGCTGGACCACATCTGGTTTCGCAGTTGCTGTCAGCAGTCATGTTTTCTTTGCTGGCCGCTGCCTTTGTGGTGATCGGTGCGTTGATCCTTTCCGCGCCAACGGTCGGAATGGATCAAGTTCTGATTCTGTTGGCGGTTTCGTTGGCCGTTGCAGTGCCGTTTACACTGTTGGGTGTTGCTCTCGGATACTGGACTACTCCCAAATCCGCAGTTGCGGTTGCCAATCTGATCTATCTGCCGATGGCCTATCTGGGTGGATTGTGGATGCCACCAAATCGGTTACCCGGCGGCGTTGCCGAACTGTCGCTGTTCACGCCGACGCGACATGCCGGGGAAATTGCCTGGTCCGTTGTCGGTGGACGGTCCGTACCGGGTGTCAGCGTATTCTGGTTGATCGGATTTTCAGTGGGTTTTGGCATGCTGGCTTTTTGGGGGTATCAGCGTGACGAGAAAAGGCGTTATGCCTGATGTATTCGTGGAATCTGCCTGCCGGTTCGCGTCAGGTTCAGGACGCCGTGTCGCACATGATTGGCCCTTGTCGACAGATAATGGACGAAACGAGCAATTTTTTATATGATCGTCAGGTTCGTTATCAGACCAAAGCCGGGGGAAGCGAAGACATGACGACTCGAAGAGAATTTGTGGTTGGGGGTGCGGCCGCTCTGACATTGGTCGGTTCCGGGGTGCCGAGTTTTGGCGCCAACTCCTATTTTGCGGGGACGACCAGGGATCAGGGATTCACCTATCGCCGCACCAACTTCAAAAAAATCGCCCCCAAATGGCGTCGGCAGATAGTGAAGTATTTCAGCAGCGAGCCGCCGGGAACGGTGGTTGTCGATACGAAACACCATTTTCTCTATCAGATCGTCGAAAACCAGACCGCAGTACGATACGGCGTCGGTGTTGGCCGCGAAGGCTTCAAATGGTACGGGCGCGCCGTCGTCAAGCGCAAAGCGCTGTGGCCACGTTGGGTACCACCGGCAGAGATGCTGAAACGCCAGCCTGATCTGCCGCGCTTGGTCAAAGGCGGAGCACCCAATAATCCGCTCGGGCCGCGTGCACTCTACCTATACAACAACGGTGCGGACACCGGATATCGTTTTCACGGAACATTGCAGCCCTGGACCATCGGGACGGACGCGTCCAGCGGCTGTATTCGCATGTTTCCGGAAGATGTGATCGATCTGTATCTGCGTTGTCCGATCGGGACTGCCGTTCAGGTGCTGCCTCATATCGCCGATCAGGGATAGTCGGCTCACGTTACATTCTTGAGGGGGAAATTCGGCAATGAACAAGACAATCAGGGCGTGGATGACGCCGGTGGCCATGCTGCTGTCCATGATTTTGGCGGGATGTACGTCCGCGAGCCTTGAAAGGGCGACGCCCGATGTCACCAATTCTCCGGCGAGTGGATTTGCCAATCTTTCCGAAGGAAGCGAGGAAGATTTTATCCTCAATGTTGGTCGCAGGACTTATTTTACCCGCGGCTCTGCAGCTCTGGATGAAACCGCTAAGATGACACTGGATCGGCAGATATCGTGGCTGCAGAAGAATCGCCGGTGGTTGATCAAGCTTCAGGGGTTTGCCGATGATCCGGGTTCAAATTCCGAGATCGTTGCCCTATCGCGCCGCCGGGCCGATGCGGTCATGAACTATCTGGTTGCAGGTGGCATCGACCGGAACCGAATGTGGGCCAAGGGGTATGGCAAGGAACGGATTGTCCGGGATTGCCCTGATGAGGCATGCAAGGCGCCCAACCGGCGTGTGATTTCCAACCTGCGAGAAGAAAAAGACGGCGCCGCCTGAGGTTTGCAGCCCTCAGGTCAGTTGATTGCAGTCATCCGTCCAAGAGCAAGAAGCATCAATTTCGCTCTCCGGTCATAGGCACCACTGCAGCTGACCGTTGGTCAAATCCTCCTGACAAAACGAGGCTTGTAAACACCCGATTCGATTCCGACATAGGGATGTGGCGCCAGACCATCCTTTGACCGAACGGGAAATCCTATGGAACACAACACGCTGATCTCAGGGATCAACGAATGGCTTGTCGATCAAGCGCTCGGCGAGCCGGACATTGTGGAAATGTTCGAGGGTGTATGCCACCAACTGCACGCGATCGGCATTCCCGTGGCTCGGGCGCGTTTGACCTGGCCAACGCTCCACCCGTTGTTTCAGGCGGAAACCATTCTGTGGCGGCGCGGTTTTGAAACAGAATTCGAACAGTTTGTTCACCAGGACGAAGTGTCGGAAGCCTGGTTGAACAGTCCAATGAAGTACATGTTCGACAATGAAGTCGATGTCTTGAGGCGCCATCTCGACGGGCCCAACAAGCTGATCGATTTTCCTGTGCTCAAAGATGTGGTCGAGCAGGGCATGACCGACTATCTGGTGATCGCGACGGCCCTTGCCGCGCGTTCAGCTGGCAATGAGCAGCGAAATATGGGAATCGTGGTGACGTGGTCCTCAGACCGTCCGGGAGGCTTTTCCGACAGTGAGGTCGCGGCGTTGCAGCGCATTCAGCGGCGCTTTGCCGTCGCCTGTAAAACTTCCATTCAGGCTCGTATCGCCAGTAACATCACCACAGCCTATTTGGGGCAGAACGCAGGCAACCGGGTGCTGAACGGCGAAATCCGCCTGGGAGACGGAAAAGAAACAAAGGCAGTTGTCTGGTACAGCGATCTGCGGGAATCAACCGCTCTGGCCGACACCATGTCCGGTAAAGACTTTATCCGGCTTCTGAACGTCTATTACAATTGCACCGCCGGACCAGTTATCGAGGCGGGAGGTGAAGTTCTGGATTTCATCGGCGACGGGGTTCTGGCGATCTTTCCCTATGAGAGCGACGTTGACCGCGAATATGCTGTGCGGGCGGCCACGAATGCGCTGCTGGCCTCGAAAACGGCACAGAAAGAAATCAATGAAAAGCGCCGGGCCGAGGGCCTGATTCCGATCAGATATGGTGTCGGCCTGAACACCGGCAGCGTCATGTTCGGCAATATCGGTGTGCCGGAACGGCTGACTTTCTCTGTCATCGGCCCAACCGTAAACGAGGTTTCGCGGATCGAAACAATGACCAAAGCCGTCGATACCGGTGTGCTGACGACCGGAACAATTGCCGCTCTCAATCCTGAACTTTGGACCAGCAAGGGATTTCACCGGTTGCACGGAATTTCACACGAGATCGAATTGTTCACGCTGAAAGAACTGGAGGGGCAGGATTTCATTGCGGATTCGGCGGCAAAAGCCGACAAGAAAAAGGAATCCGGCGCTCAGCCAATCATTGTCAATTGATTGCCATTCAGGAACCGAGAAAACCGCGTGCGGCGAATAACGAGATTGCTGCCGCATTCGAGACGTTCAGCGATTTGATCGGACCTGGCATGTCGAGCCGGGCGAGACCGGCAACAGTTTCCCGGGTTTTCTGACGCAATCCCTTACCTTCGGCTCCCAGCACCAGGGCCAGTCTTCCGGGCTTAAAACTGTTTTCGATCGTTTCGGCGGCTTCCGAATCCAGGCCGACCGTGTGGAATCCAATCTGGTGGAGCTGGTCGAGGGCCTTTGCCAGGTTCTGCACCTCTATTTGGTGTATATGCTCCAGCGCGCCTGAAGCGGCTTTGGCAAGGACGGCAGAATCGCTCGGGCTGTGGCGCGATGTTGTTACAATAGCGGTAGCACCGAAGGCGACGGCAGACCGCATGATGGCACCGACATTGTGCGGGTCTGTCACCTGATCTAGCACCAGAATAAGGTCGGCATCGAGCAGGTCGGACAGCTTCTGCTTTTCCAGTGGTTCCGCGTCGATGACGATGCCCTGGTGCACTGCGTCATTGCCGGTCAGCCGGTCAATCTCTCTGGGTTCGGCTAGAATGGCCTCGAAGGGCAGGGTGACCAGATCCGGTAGCGACAGACGTTGAGCAGCGTTTCGAGTGACCAGCATGCGCTTGATCACCCGCATCGGATTATTGATCGCAGACTGGACCGAATGCAGCCCGTAGAGGCGGACGAGCCCCTCTTCGGGACTGGGGTGAGAACGATCGCCCCGTTCTGCCTTTTTTACTGCGTTTGATGCCGGCCTGGCATTCATCCGGGCACGGCGCAACCGTGCATAATGGCTGTCTTTTGGCGTGTGTTTGCTTCTTGTCTCATCCATGTTCAGGTTATAGCGCCGGACGCATCTGCTGGATATGGTCGAAGTGGAGAAATCGAAACGGATTTCCGCGCGATTTACCAAGGCGTGTTTTCTCTACTGCCGTAGTTGACAGGCAATGGCCATATCGCCATAAGGCCACTCGCGGTTCCGGCGCCTGTTCGACGCAGGTGTCGGGGTTGTGTGAACGCCTTATCGTGCGGCTCCGAATGCAGTATCTGGAGGAGTGCCCGAGTGGTTAAAGGGGACGGACTGTAAATCCGTTGGCTATGCCTACGTTGGTTCAAATCCAACCTCCTCCACCACT